>CAZOJZ010000619.1:0-2893 GCA_964580205.1 uncultured Roseivirgaceae bacterium | reverse complement strand
AGCTTTTGTCGTGCCTGAAGATATATGGTATAGGCTCCAATGTCAGCAGTAACAGTGGGCTTTAGTGAAACGGCATCATCGCCAAGGTGAACACTCATTGCTTCCACAATGGCAGCAGTTATCTCATCCTGCACGGCAAATATATCTGTCAACTCCCTGTCATAGGTATGGGACCACAAGTGAAAGCCATCCTTAGTATTCACCAGCTGTGCGGTAATGCGAATATTAGCTCCTGATTTCCTAACACTACCTTCAAGAACAGTACCCACTCCCAGTTCCTTACCGATTTCCTTGAGATCCTTGTTGGTGACTCCCTTGTAGGTCCACGAGGAAGTTCGACCTACCACTTTCAGGCCGGGTATTCGGACCAGGGCATTAAGAAGTTCTTCTGAAAGGAATCACTGCAATGGATTTGTCAGTGACTGGAGATTCCAGCTTTGGCTCCACAGGCTTCAGGCTTTGTTCTGCGGTATCCAGCCCGGAAAACAGATACATGATCACAATAATCAAAACCAGCCCACCAATGATTAAAGAACTGGTCAACGGTTTCCTTTGGCTGGCTTTTAATGGATTCTGCCAGGATTGCGGAGAAGTGGTTCTGACAAAACCTTCAGGACTTTTCTCATAGTTCCAGGCCAGGTACAGGGCCACGGGCAATCCCATTCCTAATACTATACGCAGTAATGTCAACGACCATTGGGGTAAATTTACACCCCAATCATGTACCTGTTCCCATAACAACACCAATAAAAAGGCAGTCACCAAATAGGATACAGTAGCTCTAATCACACCCCGTCTTTGCACTTCTGCCCAGAAGTGACCGGAGAACTCTTTACCTCCTTTAACCTCAGGAACCGGCAGACCTACTCCCTGAACAGCATAGGTTCGCACGCCGTAATCCACGTTCTTTAATTTACTTTCTCCGAGATATTTGGCCTTTATATCGCTTTGACCGCGAATGGCTTTTTCAATGGCATCGGAGATGTAGATCCCTCCTGGGTCAGCGATAGATTCTAAACGCGAGGCCACATTAACACCATCACCGTAAACGTCATGATTTTCAATGGTAATATCCCCTGAGTGGATACCAATTCGCAACTTCCCATCGAGTTCCGCACGTGCAGATTTCTGAATATCGACTGCGCAATTCACAGCATCCAAGGCGGTCCCAAACTTGGCCAGCGCTCCATCGCCCATTTCCTTCAGCCATTGTCCATGGTGCTTCTCCACCAAAGGTTTTTGGATCTTTTTGTTAATACGGATCAGTTCCAATGCACTGGCTGAGTCTTTACCCATCAAAGCCGTATAGCCGACGATATCGGTAAACATTATGGCTGCTAATTGACGAGATTGAGTCATGTAAATAATCCCATAGTACTAGGAAATTTTATACCAGTGATTTATAAATAAATCTTCAAGTTCCAAAAAAACAAATTACAAATATATTTCAAGGTTCAAGCCCTATATTCAAACTCCGTAAAGAAAGTTAGGTTTAGCATCTGGTGCTACTGAAGACATAACTGCATTCTGTCATTACTATCGTGCGGAAATGCCAACCTCACTTTTTGGGAAACCAGTTCGGAATAGATATTTTTTTTATTAGATTCACCGGGCTGTGAAACGAGATCGAAACCCAAATCTGGCTTATTTAAAGTAAAAATATGAAAAACCTCGTCCCCTTTATCCTTATTGCATTGGTATTTTCAGTAAATGCACAAACCAAATCCAGTAATAAATCCGCGCCGCTTACCCCGGATTCTCCGGAAAGTGTCGGTATGTCCTCAGAACGGCTGGATCGAATCGATGCCATGTGTCAGGAAGCAGTGAAAAGTGGAAACCTGCCAGGAATTGTGGCCTTGGTGGCCAGAAATGGAAAAATCGTTTTTCACCAGGCTTACGGTATGGCGGACAATTCATCGGGAAGAAAAATGAAAACGGATGACATATTTAGAATTGCTTCTCAGTCGAAGGCAATAACTTCTACGGCAGTAATGATGCTCTGGGAAAAGGGCAAATTCCAACTGGATGATCCAATCTCAAAATTCATTCCTGAGTTTAAAAACCCGCAGGTTCTGGAGTCTTTTAAGTATGGTGATACCAGCTACACTACCTCCGCTGCAGAAACTGAAATAACCATTCGCCACCTGCTTACTCATACCTCAGGGATCGGTTATGGAGTAATCGACGGAGACGAGCGTATGAGAATGATTTACAATAAAGCTGGTATTACTGATCTGTTTACCACCGAGCCTATCACCATCGAGGAGAGCGTAAAAAAGTTGGCTCAATTACCGCTGCATCACAATCCGGGGGAAAAGTTTACCTATAGCGAGGGACTTGACGTGTTGGGATATTTTATTGAAATTGTATCAGGAATGCCATTTGATGAATTCCTGAGAAAAAGGCTGTTTCATCCTTTAGGCATGGATGACACCTGGTTTTATCTGCCAAATTCAAAAGCTGACCGTCTGGTTAGCGTTCAAAAAAAAGAAGATGATAAATGGGTGAAATACCCTGTTACTTTTTATGATACCGATTATCCAATTAAAGGGTCCAGGACATTTTTCTCAGGAGGTGCCGGCCTATCAAGCACCGCAAAAGATTATGCCACCTTCCTTCAGATGTATCTGAATGGGGGTGAATTAAATGGAGTAAGGATCCTAAGCCGCACTACAATTAAGTCGATTATGGGAAATCAAACGGAAGATCTATTCGGTGGTGGGGTTAACAGCTATTACGGACTTGCTTTTGGGGTAGTGACTAAGAAGGGGCAAGACCGTGGCGGTGATGGCAGTGTGGGTACATTTGACTGGGGCGGATATTTCAACACACAGTATTTCGCCGATCCGGAGGAACAAACTATTGGCATCCTTATGAAGCAAACCCAGGGGCC
>CAZOJZ010000618.1:0-4238 GCA_964580205.1 uncultured Roseivirgaceae bacterium | reverse complement strand
AGCCTAACCAACTACTTTTAACGGATGGACCCAAGTCTGATTTCTTCACGCTCTATAATGATCCTCGTTGGCAGCAGTTGCTAGATAAAGTGGGTTTTCCTAAATGATTGTGAATGACCGCTTTTGGCCGATAGCTGCCGTTCACCAATTCCACTTAGTGCACCTTCCTAGGATTTTTTGTACTTTGTATTCATGCCATCTCAATCCCGCCAACTAGCTGCCATAATGTTTACCGATATAGTAGGTTACACAGCCCTGATGGGTGAGAGTGAGCAGAAGGCGTTTGAGCTGCTTAAAAAGAACCGACGGAAATAGGGACAAATCTAATGTTCTGAGCTCAGAAGCCTTTTAACCAAATGTTAAACCAATGATACTATCAAAAAACTTATCCATTCTGGTGTTTATAATATATTTATCTGTTGCAAAAGGACACTGTCAGAAGCCTGTATCTTTCCTGAAAGTAACGATTACAGAACAGAGCAGTGAAAACCCAGTACCAGTTAGGGTTAAATTCACCAATGCCAATGGTAATGTTTTGCCCCTCCCCAAAGAAGTGATTTCGATTATGTACGGAAGAAATGATAAGCCCGAAAGGTATGGCTTTCAACCCGATAGTTCATTTTATGTTGACGGCATGTTTAGTATGGAATTGGAGGAAGGGGCCTACAATTTGCAACTTTCCAAAGGCGTTGAATACCTTGATCAAACCCATGCAGTGAATCTCAAAGAAGGGGAGCACAAAGAACTGAAATTTGCAATGAAACGGTGGATTAATATGTCAGATTCAGGTTGGTATTCCGCTGATGATCATATTCACATCAGGCGATCACCGAGGGAAAACCCTTTATTACTAAAATGGGTTGAAGCAGAGGGATTAAATGTGGGTGTACTACTTCAGATGGGTGATTTCTGGACTACCTATTTTTCACAATATGCTTTTGGAGAAGAAGGCGTTTACAAAGAAAATGAAAGTTTACTTTCTAGCGGACAGGAAGAACCGCGCACTCATGAAATTGGCCATACCATTGCACTGGTAGCAGACAATTTTGTCAGGTTTAGAAAAGACTACTACCTCTATGATAAAGTTTTCGACAGGATTCATGGATTAAACGGAATTATGGGATATGCACATCAGGGAGTGACTTTTAACGGATTTCGTGGAATGACATTGGACGTGCTGGACGGCAAAGTTGACTTTTTGGAGCTTCTGCAATTTTGTGTCGGGACCGACGGGCCGCTTGTAACTCAAAATTATTACCACTTCCTGGATCTTGGATATAAACTTATAGCAACCGCAGGGTCGGATTTTCCATGGTGCGGTAATTATGCTTATTTTATGGAGCCAAGGCCAGATTGGAATGCAAGAATCGGGAATGTCAGGTTTTACACTCGTATAGAAGGACAGTTTAATTATAGATCATGGAAAGAAAATCTCGTTGCGGGACATACCTTTGTTTCTTCCGGACCAATGATTTTTTTTCAGGTAAATGATAAGCTTCCTGGCGATCAAATTGATTTGGCAAATGGGGGGACTGTAACCATAAATGCCCACGCTTATGGTCATCAACAGGAAGTTCCATTGTCCAAATTAGAAATTGTTGCTCATGGTAAGGTAATAAAGGAGGTGATCACTGACGGTTTGTACCAGAATAAGAATCATTTAAGTATTAAATTTGATTTAGCAATAGAAAAAGGAATTTGGGTTGCAGCTAGATGTTATGCCGGTCCTACACAGATAGCTCATACAACACCGGTGTATATATCGATCAATAAAAGTGGTTTTCACAATGATGAAACCATTCAAGATTACTTGTCATTGAATGAAAAGTACTTGGATGAATTGGAAAGTGAATTGAACAATCCCTCGGAGTTTGTAAACCAACGTGCCTGGTGGTATAAAAAGGGATTAGTCCAAAGAATTGAAAGAACCAGGGAGATCATCAATTCTTTGAAATCAAAATAGTATGAAAGAATAGGATTCAATCAAATTGCCGCAAATGCCACTAATAAATGTGCTGCTAAAGACATAAACAATTTCGTTGATTTAGTCATGGTCATCAAAGGATAGGTTCATGTTAATTTAGCATAGTGCTGAATAACTAGCATAAATATGGTCTTTAGAGTAGAAAAGGGTTATAACAAATCGCCCATAGACTTGTAAAAATGTTGCTTCATGATAGGTTCAGTTGAATGGCTGCTTTTGGCCGAAAGCAGTCATTGGGAGGCTGGTAATCAACTTGTTTAATGATACAGAAATTTGATATATTGATGTGTAAGGATTACTTTTTTGATCATTAAAATTTAATGTATGCAACAGGCACGCATTTACGACAAGCTAAAATCTAAGTCGATCTTAAGTCAAAGGGTAGTTTTCTAATCCTCATCCCGGTAAGATCAAAAATGGCATTTGCAACGGCCGGAGCTGCTGCAGGCATACCAACTTCTCCTACTCCACCCGGAGCCTCATGACTGGGCATGACGTGAACCTCTATATCCGGGCATTCCGAGAAGCGCAGCATATCGTAATTGTGGAAATTGCTTTGTTCTATTTTTCCCTTGGCCAGTGTAATTTCTCCCTTAAAGGAGGCAGTTAGCCCCATAACAATGGCGCCTTCTACTTGCTGACGGACAATATCCGGATTGACTACGATTCCACAATCGACAACCGAAGTGATCTTATCCATTCGTATTTTCCCCCTTTCATCCCGTGAAACCTCAGCAACATTTCCAACAATGGTATCGCGCATGTTAATAATGGCCACCCCTTTCCCGGTATTCGGTTTTTTGACATGCTTCCACCCGGTCAGATCCGACAATTTCTCCAGGATAGCAGTAAATCGGGGCACATGCCTGAGGTATTTAAGCCGAAAATCCAGCGGATCCTGGCTCATTTCATCAGCCATTTCATCCACAAAGCATTCCTGAGCGTATCCGTTGGTACAGGACCACACCCCTCGCATCCAAATGAATGGTACAGGATTCTGCGAATCTACCAAATCGTAGGAAAAATTAGGAAATTGGTATTCGTGATTGGCTAGATCCTCCATCATTATGGGGTTATCGAAGGGTAACAGATCATAATAATCTGTAGTCACCACCTTATGCTTAAAAGCCACCAGGCTACCTTTATCATCAAACCCAGCTTTCAGGAGGTTCAATGAACCCGGCCGAAACGGGCCTTGGGTCAGATCATCTTCCCGGGTCCAAACCACCATTACCGGGGCCATGATCTTTCTGGACAAATAAGCCGCTTCATTAGCAAAGTCAGTCATGGCCTTCCGACCAAAGCCTCCCCCGATAAAGCTCGGCTGGACGTTTACTTTTTCCAAAGGCAATTGGAGAAACTCGGCCAGATCCTCCCGAACCCAATTGGGCGTTTGAATAGGACCCCATACGTCGCATCGATCCTCACCAACGTCCGCCAGCACGTTCAGCGGTTCCAGAGGCGAGTGCGACTGAATGGGCATTTCGTATTCAGCTTCTATGGTTTTGGCCGCTTCCGCTATTGCTTTTTTATAATCTCCTGCCTTTTTTTGATTTTGTCCTTCCTGCCGGGCAGCTTCTTTATATTGCCGGTTAATTCTATTGGAATCCCAACTTTCGGCGTCGCCGTTCTCCCATTCAACTTCAAGTGCCTTTCTCCCCTGCAAAGCCGACCAGTAATTGTCGGCAACTACAGCCACTCCTTCCCGAATCTTGGTTAAAACAATCATTTCAGTTTTAACAACCTTCAGGACCCCTGGAATCGCCAGAACTTCTTCCGCATTAAAATTTCTTACTTTTCCGTGAAACACAGGTGAGCGCTCAATTGAGGCGTAGACCATGCCATCCACTTGCATATCCAGGCCAAACTTAGCCGTACCATTGGTTTTCAAAGGGATGTCCCGGCGGGGTAGGCTCCTTCCGATAACCTTAAAATCCTTGATGGACTTGAGCTTGGGATCTTTTGGAGGAGTCAGTTTACTGGCAGCTTCAACCAATTCTCCGTAATGGGCAGTCCTCTTCGAAGCTTCATGTATGACCTTACCTTGGAAAGCATAACATTGGCTCCCCTTGACCCCCCATTTTTGGGCAGCACTTTCAATTAGCATTTCACGAGCAGCAGCTCCCATTTTGCGCGAAGGCACCCATGATCCTCTAGTGCTGTTGCTTCCCCCAATTGATTGGTTGCCATACAACTCGGCTTTGGCACTGGCCTGAATCACATCCACCTCATCCATCTCCACTTCCAACTCTTC
>CAZOJZ010000617.1:0-1628 GCA_964580205.1 uncultured Roseivirgaceae bacterium | reverse complement strand
GCTCATGTGTCACTGGACCTGATTCGACTGGCCCATATGCATCACTTTGAAACCCTGGTTATCGACCCCCGGGGGATATTCACCAATGAAAACCGCTTCAATATTAAACCGGATCAAATATTCAAAGAATGGCCAGCGGAGGTTTTGCCGTCTTTAGGATTGGATGCTGATACTTATGTAGTGGTACTTACCCATGATCCTAAGATAGATGATCAGGCTTTACAAATAGTATTGAACTCAGAAGCCGCCTACATAGGGGCGCTGGGCAGCCGCAAGACGCATGCCAAACGAACTGCCAGACTCAAGGAAGCAGGTTTGTCAGAGGAACAAATAGATCGTATACATGGTCCGGTAGGAGTGAGCATTAATGCGCGGCAACCTTCTGAGATAGCTCTAAGCATTATGGCACAGATTATTGAGGTGAAGAATCAATTCTTATAGAATTATAATTTAGAAATGATGAATTAGAAGATCGACAGTGCAGTTATTCCTAATTTCTAATTCCTAATTTTCAATTCTATTATACTCCCTCAAGATTTCCACCATTGCCGCATGAGGAAGTGCATAGGCTTTATTGCCATTGTTGCCCTCCATAGTTTCAGCAGCTACCATGGCGTTTATTACGGCTTCTTCGACCGACTGTACAGTGGCCTCAAACAAAGGTGTAATTCTGTCATTGGATAAAGTAATAACCGATTGATTATCAGAACGATCAAAGGCATTTTCATTTGCGGTTGAAAAAGCAATAAAGATATCCCCTGAACCATTGCTGCCCCTTCCGCCAACGATTCCTATACCAAGGGGTACCCTTTGTGCAATTCTCTTTAGCTGATGAGGCAGCAAAGGAGCATCTGTCGCCACTACCACAATGATTGATCCGTCACCTTCCTGCCTCCTGGATTGAGGGGGAGCATTGAACTCAGTTTTCAGTGTATCCATTAATTCTTTACCTACAGGTACCCCGGCAATGGTCAAATTTCGCCTGGCTCCAAAATTGGATTGGACCAAAACCCCTATAGTATAGTCCTGATCATTAATAGAGACTATCCTGGAAGCGGTGCCAATTCCACCTTTGAAACCCAGGCACATCATGCCTGTGCCTCCCCCTACATTGCCTTCCTGAACATTGTCACGGGAGGCATTTTCTATAGCTTCTTGAACGTGTTCTTCCTTTACATGAAAACCATAGATATCATTAAGAAATCCGTCATAGGTTTCACCAACCACCGGATAGGTATACCACCAGTTTTCACTGCCATACCAATTAACTTCCACAAACCATTTCAGTACAGCGTCCCTAACCACGCCTACACTGTTGGTATTGGTAATCATGATGGGTGTTTCCAGAAACCCGGACTCAGTCACCCAGGTGGTACCGGTCATTTCTCCATTTCCGTTCAAGCTATACCAGTTGGCGTACACCGGGCTGAATTTTTTTTCTTTTCCCCTGGGAAAGATGACAGTTACCCCGGTTCTTATTGGTCCTTTCCCAAGCACGTTTTTGCCATTACCTGAAATGATGGTGCTGTGCCCTACTTCCAGGTCTTTTACATCGATAATGGCATTCTTTGGGCCGGGTATTCCTTCAAAAGGCACTCCCAAATCCCTGGCTCTGGGCTTTTGGGCAT
>CAZOJZ010000616.1:0-17577 GCA_964580205.1 uncultured Roseivirgaceae bacterium | reverse complement strand
TAAGTGGTATGGACACTTACACCTGATACTTTAAATACACCGTCTTTCGACGCATATAATGCTCCAATCCATGTTTGCCATCATCTCCTCCAATACCCGAATTTTTCCAACCAGCATGATAGCCATGAATAGATTCTGCCAAACTTCGATTGACGTATAATTCCCCTACCTCCATATCTCTAACCGCTCGCATAATTTTATTCATATCATTTGTCATGATATACCCTGCCAATCCGAATTTGGTATCATTTGCTAATTGGATACCTTCTTCGAAATTGTCAAATTGCATGATCGGGATGACTGGCCCAAAAATCTCTTTTCGCATTATTTCCATATTCTGCGTTGGATTCAAAATAACAGTGGGCTGATACCAGTAACCTTTATTGAATATACCACCTTTTAAAAGATCCCCTCCTAAAGCAATTTCCGCTCCTTGCTTCTTGGCTTTATTCACATATTTCCGGACTTTTTCTAGTTCGGTTTTATTTATTTTTGGACCTATTTGCGTACCCCTTTTGAAGGGGTCACCCACTCTGGTTTTTTGCATTTTTTTGATGAATTTTTTAATAAACTTATCAGCAATACCACTTTGCACATAGGTTCTTTCATTACAAATACAGGCCTGTCCACAATTTAACATTCTGGCAGAATAGGCATTTTCTACAGACATATCCAAGTCAGCATCATTCAAAATGATCATGGGTGCTTTTCCTCCCAATTCCATTGAAATGGTGGTGAGATTATTCGCTGCTATTTTGGTGATTTTTTTACCCGTTTCGCTACCTCCAGTAAAAGTAATTAACTGGGGAATTTCGCTTTTAACCAGTTGTACACCTACTGTATTCCCATACCCGCAAACCACATTGACAATGCCAGGAGGAAGACCTGCTTTTTCGCCTAATTCCACTAAAGCCAAAGCGGTCATTGACGTATCTTCGTGTGGTTTAAACACTATCGCATTTCCAGTTATCATCGCGGGTGCGATTTTTCTTAGGGCCATAGCAAACGGAAAATTCCAGGCAATTATGCCTACCACAACCCCGATTGGTTGTGGGATATTCCACATCACTTCACCAGGATTATCAGGTGACATCCATTCGCCTTCGATTCTTCGGTCAAATTCTGCATAATACTTTAGCCAATTGTTACCAAAGTCAATTTCTCCCAAAGATTCTTTGATCGGTTTGCCGACTTCTTCTGTGAGTAAATTGGCTAGTTTGGTTTTATTTCTATCGATCAATGCCGCCCATTTACGCATAACATAGCCTCTATCCACCGCTGTTAATCTTGACCAGGCTTTTTGTGCTTCTTGGGCACTTTCTAAGGCTTCTTGCACCTGTTCATGAGAAGCCTCATAAATTTTAGCTGAAATGCTCTCATCAACAGGGTTGATGACATTGATGCTGTGGGCAGAAGTTACCCATTTACCGTTGATGTAGTTTTTAAAGTCTTTCATTTTGTAGGTCGTTGTACTGCTCGGTTCTTTTTTAATAACTCAAATGCTTTCTGTTCATCTTCTCCTATCAGAGCTGTATACCTGACAATATCAGTAAACCCTCCTTCATTACACTTCGGACGGGCAGGCATGATGGCGGCAAGTTGGCGGGATTGAGCTGGCATGAATACAAATTACAAAAAATGTAATGAAGTGAATCTACTCTGCTAATTATCGGGGATTGTTGAGTGTCATACCGTGGCCCAATAGTGGAGGTAATATCCTACTTATCTAGCTGCTCCGAAAGTATTATTTCACCCTCACCGGGCATAACAGAATAAAGTACATAGAATCCCAGGGCATCTTTTTTAATCTTAAGCCTGAGCCGATTTTCTTGCTTGGCGTTTTTATTAAGTACTGTAGTCTTCCATGTACTTGGCACATAAGTTTTTAGGGTAATTGGAACGTCATAAACTGTTGGATCAAGGTCAGATGAAATATTCACAACAATATTATCCTCCTGTACCACGCTAGTTATTCCTGTATTTTTTCTTTCTCTAATATATTTTGTGACGTCAGCAAAAGTAGCAATCCACAAATAAGCCTTTCTTTCATTCATGTAGTTGAAATATTCTTCCAACTCTTCTCCGGTTCTGGGTTCCCAGCCAATTCCGTCTATTCCGTGAAAAACGAGTACCAACCAGATATTATTATATGTAATGCAAGTATCCACCCACGACTTCATTACTTCCATACTGACATTGTTAAGCGGGCCTCTTTGCCATTGGACGTATTCCTTTTCTGATTCACCAGGAGGTCTTTTGCTGGATCTGTTGAGTTCATCAAGATAAGGTTCCGGCATTCGGTTTCGTAACGCAGGATATATTTTATATGCATATTCCATCACTCGCTGGTTCTCTGTACCATAAGGGCACTCGGCAGAAAAGGTATATTTCTCACCCAAAAATTTCTGAATGTCTGCCTTACTTTGTTCCAGCTCGTATAATAAATTAACTTCATCCAATACCGCTAATCGAGGGTGAGTCACGGTATGACTGGCTATTTCATGACCTTCGGCGACGTAAGCTTGGTAATCTTCCCAAGTAGTGGTGTCTACAGAATTATCATGAAAAACAACTTGATCTATACTCTTTAAATTATGGTTTCTTACGTGCTCGTAGCCTTCATCCATCAACTCATGAGCTTCTGTGATCTTACCGGATTCAAAAAGAGAGCCTGCTTTGGAATGGTATTCAACAGCTTGATTCATACCGGTAAAGCCAATCAAAGAAGCCCTTTCAAAAAAGTTGTCTGAGTTGGTATTACTTGAAGCTGTTTCTTTAATTATTTCATCATTCGGTCTTCCAATAAATTTGCCCTTACTTGATCCATTTACCTTTCCCGTAATAATATAAAATGTTCCTGGTATACCGAATTTGTTCATAATCGGTCTGGCCACAGTAAATTGATTGATGGTGCCATCATCATAAGTTATGGATATGGCCGATTGCTTATCTCCTTGCCATTTAGTAATGGCAGTATAACCAAGGTTATCTTCCATTTTAATTTCACAGGCAACAAAAAATAATACTATTCCGAAAAGGGAAATGCTATTTTTCATAATACACATGGCATGTGATCAAAATACCATAAATATACTCAAAGAGATATGTATAGGGTTGATTATGGATGTTTACTCATCAAACTACCGTTCATACCGGTAAGGCACTGCTCAAGGAAATAATCTTTGTTAAATTGCAGAGTAAAACTTACTTATCTTTTTACACCAAACACACCAATACCATGAAACCATTTTTCAAAACCACCAAGACCCTGTTACTGGCATTGCTTTTTATTACTGGCAGCATCACCCTGGTGGCCCAGATAACCACACCCAGGGCACCTAGTCCTGCGGCTGAAGTGAGTCAAACTATTGGCATCTCTAAAGTGACTATAAATTATTCCAGACCTGCTGTAAAAGAAAGGGAAGTTTATGGGGTTCTGGTCCATTACGGGTACAAGAACCTTGGATTTGGCACCTCCAAAGCTGCTCCATGGAGGGCTGGAGCCAATGAAAATACCACCATTACTTTTTCTCACGATGCTACTGTGGAAGGTCAATCCATTCCGGCCGGAACTTATGGTTTATTTATTGCTCCCAGCGAAGACGGAAACGCAGATGTCATTTTCTCTAAGAATAGTAGTTCCCGGGGAAGTTATTCTTATGATCCCAAAGAAGATCAATTGAAGGTGATGATAACTTCCGAAGAGATCCCTCTAACCGAACGATTGACTTTTGACTTTGTAGACATTGACGCCCAATCAGCGGTGGCCGTACTTGATTGGGAAAAGAAGCGTTTTCCTTTCACAGTTTCATTTGATGTACATGAAATCGTGATGACCAATGCCCGCAATGAGCTAAGAGGACTTAAAGGGTTTGGCTGGCAGGGCCCAGTATCGGCTGCCAACTACTGCTTACGAAATAATACTCACCTTGAAGAAGGAATGAAATGGGCAGATCAAGCTATAAACAACATTAAGAATTTCAACACGCTATCTGTAAAGGCTGGATTAACCACGGCTATGGGTAACGATGCTGGTGCGCTCTATGATGAAGCGGCAGGGCTGGCCAGTAAAAACCAATTGAATCGCCTGGGCTATCAATTAATGGCCGCGGGCGATCATGAAAGGGCCCTCGAATATTTTAAGACCAACATGAAGAACAACCCGGAAGACCCCAACATGTACGATAGCATGGCGGAGTGTTACAAAAATATGGGCGAAGACAAAGATGCCATTAAGAACTTTAAAAAATCGTTGTCCATGAACCCTCCTGCGAATGTGAAAGCAAATTCGATTAAGAATCTTAAGGAACTTGGAGTAGATACGTCAGCTTACGTTACAGACATTTAATTCTACTCCAATAATTTAATGAAAAGGCCACTACCTCCACAGTGGCTTTTTTTCTTTAAATTCGGTCATGATACATACCATTGATTTAAACTTTCAGGGTTTGCCGAAGGCAATTGCGTCTTTTCTGGTACCAACAGAAGATGGTCCGGTATTAATTGAAACCGGTCCTCATAGTACACTTCCATATCTCCGGAAAGGTGTTAGCAAGTTGGGTTATGACCTGTCAGACATAAAGAATGTATTAATAAGCCATATTCATCTCGATCACGCAGGTGCCGCCTGGTACCTGGCAAGCCAGGGTGCCAAGGTATTTGTTCATAGTATGGGATATAGACATTTAAAGGACCCTGAACGACTAATGGCTTCTGCGGAGCGCATTTATGGAGATAAGATGGACCAGCTGTGGGGGAGTATGGAGGCTATCTCTAGTGAACAACTAGTAGAAGTAGTAGATGACCAGCCCATAGAAATAGGAGATAGGGTATTTAAGCCGTGGTACACACCGGGACATGCCATACATCATCTGGCCTGGCAAATGGGCGAAACCCTGTTTACCGGGGACGTGGCAGGGGTTAAAATTGGAAGCGGACCGGTCATGCCACCATGTCCGCCACCCGATATTAATATTGAAAATTGGATTCAATCAATTGATTTAATCCGTGAGATGAAATTGAAAAGGCTCTTTCTGACACACTTTGGAATCATCAATGACATTGATGTCCATCTGGATGAGTTGGAAGGTCGACTAATTACCTGGTCCCAATGGATTAAGCCCTACTGGGAAGCTCAAACACCAGCTTCTGAGGTCATAGCTCCGTTCCAGCAATTTGTAGCCAATGAACTGCGTCAAAGTGGCCTTTCTGATGCCGAGATAGCAATCTATGAAGCAGCCAATCCTTCCTGGATGAGTGTTTATGGCTTGCTTAGATACTGGGAAAAAAGAGGCCAATAGATATATGTAATTCACATATAATCAACTTTTTATGATTTAGGAGGTTACATTTAGCAAACTTATAATATTAATATATAAGTAATAACTATAAATATAGTGGGATTAGCTTACACCATAAAAGACCGTTTAGAGGGAAATGCCAGACAACGCCAGAGGTTGAGACAAGTAGGTATGGCTAGGTCACGGCCACAGGAAATCCATCTGGAGTACTTAAGACTGGAGGCTCAAACCTTCAATGATATGTTGACGGAACTTCAGAGCCGACGGTGGATAATTTTCAAAAACAAGAAATTCTATCTTATGTTGTCAATTTTTGCCATGTCCCTCTACGTAGTTGGTATTTCTTACATGTTCAAGGAATTGGACCTTGCAAAAGTAGAGCAATGGCAATTTGCCATAACCGCACTGCCGTTTTGGTTAATTCTGGTACTAATACCTATGGCCATTATTACTTTTCTTACTACCCGCCTATCTAAGGATTGAGGGACTGAATGATTGAAGGATCCCAGTCAAATGCTCAATTGTTCAAATGCTCTAATGTTCCCTCGTTCCCTCGTCCCTGGTAATTGTCAAAACCGTGCCTTTAGCCCAATCATAAATGACCTCGGCATTCCTGGTCGCAAGCCGGCAGGTCGCCGGGCTACATTATAAACCTGGTCCGTTAAATTTCTAATACTGCCGAATAGGGTTATATTTTTGTGTAAGCTATAGTTGGTACTGAAGTCCACTACGAATTGGCTATCGGTACTCTCATTAAGAGGGATTTCTCCTTGCCCTGGTACGGTTCGCAATGCACTCTGATACTTGGAGCTGAGATTAACGCTGAATTTTCCTGATTCCAAACCTAAAAACAAGGCCAATTGATGCTCGGGCAGATAAGGTAACTCATCTCCTTCTTCAACCTTGCCCCAGCCATCGAATTCACTATCAAATGAGTTTTGAAACTCACCTTCGGTTAAAGTATAGGTGATTCCAACCGGTAAACTTAAAGAGGTTTTTGCGGTTGCCAATAGGTCGTAGTGGAGTTCGAATTCAATTCCTGATACATTGACATCGCCTCCATTGAACTGGTCAATGGTGCCTTGTCCTCCTGATGACGCAAAATCAGAACCCAACAAGTTGCTGTAGTCATTGAAAAACAGCACACTTTGTATATAAAGTGCTTGGTGTTGGAACCGGAATCCTAACTCATAATTCACACTTTCTTCTGGCTCCGTTCCTTCCTTGGAACCTGGAGGAGAAAACCCTTTGTGAATTCCCAGGAACGAATTCCATTTAGAGTTGATTTTATAGTCTATGCCTATGCCTGGGATAACCACATCCACTTTATTGGATCGGATAGATAAGTCTGCACCCGTTCTAGTGGGATCTTCCTTACCATAATCCAGTCTCTCAATATCAATATTTTCGTACCGTAACCCTGGAACTATGGTCCATGGTCCTACCTGAAGGGTATATTGAAGATAGCCGGCAAATGCATTGGCAGTCTCTACGCGATTACTTTCTGTTCCCGGTGTCCCACTGTTGGTCAACATCATCACACCGTCTTCCATTTTGTACATGTCCACCCACTGAAATCTGTCGATTTGATCTTGATGGAACCTAAGACCAATTTCCAGGTCATTTTTTATAGTTTTAGATCCAAAACGGAACCCCAGAACGGTTTGGAGTCCTTTTGAATAGTATTCGCGGTTATTAGCCTTCACCTCTAAGGCATCACCGTTGAGTGAAGTGGCTCCGCGTATAATGTCAAACTCTTGGTTATATTTGATGGGGTCATCCAGGATTTTACTGATACTAACCTTGTCACCATCCTCAGACGCCTTTACTTTATTCAGCTTGTACCAATTCCGTTCAAAGTCCGTGCGGTATATTGTGGTAGTTACATCCATAAAATCAAATGGCTGCATCTGATGCCTTAGCATTATTTGCCGTTGCCTGGTATTCATTACATCCTTTTGAGATCCTGAGTAACGTCTAAAAGGAGTGGCTGCAAAATCACTATCTGTTAAACCCAAATACGTTTCATCAGATTCTCCGATTGTTTGTCCTAATTTGAGGGTTAATGATTGAGGGATTTTTGCATCTGGGTTGGTATTTATCCTAATCTTTGCTATATAATCCTGAAGGTCGTATCCAGTATCTCCACCGTTGTCTAACTCTTTGAAGCCATCTGAATGAGCTTGATAAGTTTCCAATGAAAAGCCAATATTCTTATAACTATCCCCAATTACAGCGTGTACCGTACGGGACCCATAGTTGCCGCCCAGGACGCTGACTTTTCCTGCAAATTGATTGGGGATTTGTGTACTGATGAAATTAATAGCGCCACCAGTGGTATAAGGGCCGTATTTAATTTGACTTGAGCCTTTTCTTACTTCCACTCCCTGCATTCTTCCTGAAGTGGGGAAATAATAAGCGGCAGGAGCTGCATAGGGGGCAGGTGCCATCAGCACGCCGTCTTCCATAATGGTGATCTTTGAGCTTCGCTCTACTCCGGAACCGCGAAGTCCGATGTTGGGTCGTAAGCCGAATCCCTCTTCTTCCTGTATGTTTACTCCCGGAATATTCCTCAGTATTCGGTGAATATCACCATAGTTAAACTTGTCTAGTTCGGCAGGTCCTAAATAGTGCACAGATCCTGGTATGTCCTGCAGGCCCTGGTGACCGCCGGAAAGAGAAGTGCGTTCGATTACAATTCCCGGGATCTCAATAAAGTCTTCTTTTAATTCCCAGCGAACTATTAAGTCTTCTCCCGGAACAATTACCACTCGTTGGTTTAGCTTTTGAAAGCCCAGACTGGAAACCTCTAAATGATAAGTTCCACTGGGAATGTCGTTTAGCACAAACCTTCCTTTTCCATCCGACACGACTCCCTGTTTCAGTTCATCCAGAAAGATATGAGCGCCAGCTATTATATTTTCGCCGCCGGTCTCCGTTAATCTCCCTGTAATACTAGCAGTTTGAGCATATAGGCCGGTTGTACTTATATGTACTAACAGAAGTAGGAATATATTTTTCACACTATTCTTATTTAGACTAATTTTAAATAACGTGAGTAAAGGTAGAAACAGGAAGTGATGCACACAATACACCATTAAAGGCATTTTGTGTCTAACAAAATTCGTTACTCAATACCTAAGGTTAGGTACTAGTATCATGAAGTAAAATCGAAAAAGATCAAGACTTGGTACGTCAGAGCATGTGTGACACCACACTATGTGTTGATAATGCCTGTTTTTACTGCGTATAAGGTTAATTCTGACACCGAACCTATGGCCAGTTTTTTCATGACATTCTTTCGATGTGTGTAAACGGTATGGTGGCTTAAATGCAACTTGTCAGCAACTTGACGGGCGTTCATTCCACTAGCTGTTAGTTGAACAATCTCTACTTCTCTAACGGAAAGTTCTGTTGGTAGGCATTCATCGTCTGCGTTTTTATCCAGATGTTTTTCAAGAATCAAGTCCAACACTTTGTTACAAAAGAATTTCTCACCCTTAGCGGTAGCATAAATGGCCCCCACAATTTCTTGTTGGCTGCATTCTTTGGTCACAAATCCACTAATACCTATTTCAATAGCATCAAATATATTCGACCTATCATTATCAGATGAAATTATTAAGATCTTGGTATTAGGACTTAGCGTCTTTACTTCCCGTAGATCACTAATTGACACGAAGTCACGTAGATTATAGTCCACCAATAGTACTTGAGGTTGCTCGGATTTCAAAGTACTCCTTAAATCATCTAAGGAATTTATTTCATTAAGAAGTTGAAGATCTTTCCTTTCATTTATAAAAGATTTGAGACCTACTTTGGTCAACGCTTGTTTATCTGCAATGGCGACCTTAATTGAAGACACAATTATTATTTAGAATGATTATAAATTATTGCAATATAATGGTGAAAAGCTAAAGAAGGAAATCAATAGAGGATTTATAATGCACAATCAAAAAAAAATCTGCCCGAAGGCAGATCTTTTAGATTTTAGTTTTCAGCCATCACGGCTTCAGGCATATATGAGAGATCCGGTCGGATCTGGCCATCGTGCGACTCAAATTTCCTGGTGATCGCCATGGTACGAGACTCGAGATCCTTAACATCACCTAAGGCTTCACGGGTTTTGGCTTGCTGAGCATAAAATTCTTCAGCGCTTGTTGCCCACTGTACCACCATTATCAAGGGCTCGGTACCTAAACCACCGGTGTATATACGATAGCCCTGAGAGATATTCTTGGATGCGTAAAGTTCCTTCCATTCTTTAGAAATGGCTTTGGCTTCTTTTTCTTTATCAGGGTTAACAAAATAGTAATCGAAATGCCTGAAATAGACTCCTTCTTCCACAATTTCTCCGCTGTTATAGGAGAGTTCATTTGAAAGATTCAATACGTAGTTTTTATGAGTATCATAAGTTCCGTCGAACCCTGACATCAGGGTTTCCACCCCTTCTTCACCTAAAGCCTCGTTGAGTGCTTTAAAAAGAGGGTTATTATCTAAAGCAGCCATGTTTTCAATAGGGCTTATAAAAAGATAGCGCATATCGTCCAATGAAACAGTTAAAAACTTAGCCTCCGCGGAGCCATGCTCGTCAAGCGCCTCTTTAAAAGCCTTGCTTGCTGCTTCATACTGTGCGACCATACTGGGTTTTACTATGTCTTCATGAACAATGAATTTTTGGCCTTCGTCGGCATCCTGTGCTTGAATGGGTGTAAGGCACATAAAAAAGAGTAGACAACATAGAATACTCATTAATGTTAAAGTGATTTTCATAGTTTTTACGTTTAATGTTTAATTTTTAGTTGAATTTGGGACAAATAATTTAGGAAATTAACCGGTATCTTCAAAGCTAAACTATAGAGTAATATTTATTGAAAATCAAATGGTTATAACTATTTTTAGAAAAGGATTGGCGTATTGATCACAATCTAAGCTACACTATAATGAAACACATTTTTACCCTTTTTGTTGTCATCCTGTTCATTAGTAAAAGCATGGGTCAAATTCCGATTTTATTGGATACAGACGCCAACAATGAATTAGATGACCAGCATGCTATTGCTTACATGCTTTTCAATAGTGATGTGTTCGATATAGTGGGGATTACTGTAAACAAAACCTCTGGTGGTGGGGACATAAGCAATCATATGGCTGAGGCCCAACGGGTGGTGGACTTATGTGGATATGGAGACGAGATCACTATCTTGCCCGGGGCCAGTAAAGAATACCAGGAAATTCTACCAGACCTTAACAATGTGCATCATGATGGACATGAGGCTGTCGATTTTATTATCCGGTCTGCACATGAAGCAGAGGGCCGGAGATTAGTAGTAGTACCAATAGGGAGCTTAACTAATGTGGCGCTGGCACTTGAAAAGGATTCCTCAATCGCTCCATTGATCCGGGTGGTTTGGCTGGGATCGAACTGGCCTGAACCGGGAGAATATAATCTTATCAATGATACTACCGCAATAAACAGTGTGATCGACAACCGTCAACTGGAATTGGAAATCTGTACCGTTCGTTATTCCGAACCATCGGGAACTGCTGCGGTGACAGCTTCTGTAAGCGAGATCAGGGAAAAAATGCAAGGTCTGGGGCCCCATCAGAAGGTCGGCATTCCGGGGAGAGATGGTGGAGTATTCCACAACTTTGGAGATTATAGTATCGAACTTTTTGAGAACATCGGCGATGAGGTCCGTGCTTTGTATGATGTATGTGCCCTGGCGATAATTAAAGATCCACGATGGGGTAAACCCATTAAAGTGCCAGCTCCACGTTTGGAAGGGGAGTCCTGGATAGAGCGGCCAAAAAATTCACACCATGTTATTTTTTGGGAAAACTTTGACCGGGAGGCAATTTTAAATGATTTTTATAAAAGTATGGGAAACCCGGTTGAGAGCAGTGGGAACAGGTGAATAGGGGAGCCAGCCTGTCCGGCAGTAGAATAGGGGAACAATTGAGCAATAGAATAATAGAACAATATCAAACGATTTTGGAATAAAAAAATCACCTTATCACCCTCGTCCGTAACACCCTATCACCCTCGTCCCTCAGTCCCTCAGTCCCTCAGTCCCTCAGTCCCTCAGTCCAATCCATCAGTCCATCAGTCCATCAGTCCATCAGTCCCTCAGTCCATCAGTCCATCAGTCCCTCAGTCCATCAGTCCATCAATCCTTCAGGACCCTGCGACCAGTCCTCCCACTAAAGTTTCCAGGTCATTCTTTGACAGTTTGAACAATGCCAGCCTGGGAAATCTTCCTGTAATATAGGTTGATCCCAGAACCACCAGCCCTCCATCTTTGGTAGTAGCAAAATCAGCCATCTGGTAAGGCTGCCCAAATCCCAGGTACCTGCTACCTAACAGGGTTTCATTGGCCTGGTCATATGCCAATAGCAAGATTTGGCCATTTTTAGTTTCGGTACCATATATTACCGAAGATTTTCCAGCAGCGTTGACTTTTTTGATTTGAAACTTGGCCTTTTGTGAGAGTTCGTCAAACTGGAATCCATCCAGATCACCGGTCACTTCGATGCCGTTAACATCCACCTGATATTTTGGGGTAATCTTATTTTCTAAAAAGCTATACCGTGCCATGGCAAACTCTGAGCCACTCAATTGTGAGGCCCCACTGATGGCATCATCAACTCCAGGGCCGTTGATAACTCCAGTGGGAGAACCATCGCCGGCATTCACAAATACCATAGAGAAACTATAGTTGTAAAACCCATTGAAGAAATAACTGTTGCCGACCGATCCTGTCATAAACGGAAGAGGCCTGCTTGTACCAATCAGATGCTTAATTATGTCTTCCTCCACGTCCTCGAAGGTATCGTATTCCTCCTGCCAGACAGCAACCGCATTGGCATTCAGTCTGGACAGTACTGTTTTCTGGTCTTCTCGGTTGTAGCCCTGTACCACAAATCCGCCATCATTGGTCTGTGCAGCTGCCAATGGATATTGAAGTGCAGATAAATACCCAACCTCAGAGAAAGATCCGGTTACATCATCAACCTGTACCAAATACGTTCCCAGATTCAATTTGTCCATGCAGAAGAAGCGGTAGTTTGTGCCGGAAATCATCAAACCACTCAGAGGATTAGTGTAGTTTTCGCTTGGTGTTCGCTCCCATTCGAACGCTCCTTTGGAATCTACCTTGATCATGTATACACTGAGGAATTGGGTGTCGGTCACTTCTTTTCCGGCAAGTATAAGATATCCACTATCTGCGGTTTGGGTTATGCTTATGGGGTATAGGGCATCCGTATAATTATCGTTGTTATAAACCCTGGTGAAGACGTCCTGTGGTTCTACCTGATTATCCGGAATATCACAAGCGGCGGTTAATAAAATCAGAGTGTAAATACTATACCTACCAAACCGGTTAAATAGATAGGGAAAGTTCCTATTGAATTTGATGCAAAGAAGACGTTCGAAGCCACAGGCTACCAACAACCGCACTATTTCGATCAATATGTTCATATTATTAATAATCTTTATACTTGAGGGTAAATTGACAACCCAAATAAATTTCGATATTTCTAAGTTCCAGGTCGTCTGTAACGTCGTAAACTCCAGAGGTCAGGTAACTGTCATTAAATCTTGTTTTTACATCTACTATGTTATGTAGGCCGTAGCGGTAATTTACTCCCAGTACAATCCTGACAGTACCTAGATCAGTGCTCCCACTCATACTTGAAGGGCTGCTGCCAATGTCAAGACTGAGGCCTGCGCCACCCAAAATGCCAGCACTGGACCGGATGAACAGACCATCTACTCCAACGCGTTGAGATGTACTTGATAACTCCGCCAGGCCTCCAGCTGCTCCATCCTCAACCACTGTATTTACATTTTTATCAGCGTTAGTACGAAACCCATAGTAGCCACCTAATTGCACAAATGGCTTTAGAGGCCCTGTCTTTAAATGATATTTCAAAGTTACAGGAAGGTCCAGATAACTAACCACGTGGTCAATATCATTGGTTACTTTAACAAAGCTTTGCAGGTCTTCAAATTGATTCCACTCATAAGAGGTCTCATAGCCAAACTTATAGGTGGCGTATCCTGGCTCGAACCCTAGTGAGACATTCGGACTCAAGGCAACCGAGCCTGTAAGTCCAATGTGGCTGCCCATATTGCTATAAGCCTTGTCATATATTTTGGCATTGGTCAGACTACTACTTAAGTCCAACGGAGTAACTACTGAATAATTTTGTGTTGCTTCCACATGTCCGAGATTTATGCCTCCTTTTATTCCTAACTGCCATTGCGGCGCTTCTCCCTTGGCTCCGGTTTTGGAGTTCTTTGATTGCTTATTTCCGCCACCAAATAAGCTGAACTTGTTGCCGTCTTTACGGGGTTTCTTTCCTTCTTTACCGGCAAACTGTGCCATAGCTGCGGAAGCAATACACAGCAGGCACATGGTCAGTACTATTGATCTAAGTTTTGTCATGGTCTAAATTTTTATCAATTTTTTAGCTGCATCCAAAGGCCCCGCCTTTATTCTGTAAACATAAGTTCCCGGCTTCAGGTCCGACAGGTCAAAAGTCAGGCTATGTTCACCAACCGTTTGTTGTCCGCTGACCAGCGATCGAATTTTCCGGCCACCGGTATCAAATAACTCCAGATCTACCCTAACCGGGGTATTGATGTAATAGGAAAAGGTAGTTCGGTCAAGCACCGGGTTAGGATAGATGCTGTTTAGTTTAAACCTTTTGGCAATGAAGTCATCCCGGGTACTGGTTATCAAGTTGCTAAACAGGTCGAGTTTCTTGTCCAAAAATCCATCGAACAGAGTTTGAACTATGGCCTCATCCGAAGCTTCCATCCAATCGCTCAAAATAGTGGTAAAAACCTGCCTGTAATCTATTTGTAAAGGAATATTATTGCCATCCAGATTTAATAAATCAGGGTTAGTGCCGATAATCCCGGGTTTCACAGCTTTACCAAAAACAAACATAGGTTGGGCGTTTCCGTGGTCGGTACCATAGCTGGCATTGGAGGCTGCACGTCGGCCAAATTCAGAAAAAGTAGCAGTCACTACCCGGTCCTCCAGGCCGAGACCCTGCAGGTCCTTCTGAAAAGCCTCAACAGCGGCAGAAATATGATATAATAGTGCAGCATGGTTGCCCAAAGTAGGGTCGTAGGACTCTACTTGATTGCCATGGGTGTCAAAGCCACCGATTCTGGTCAAAAATATCTTTGTTTTGGAACCTCCGCTGAGCATTCTGGCTATAAGTTTGAGCTGAGGAGATAGAGGATTGTTTAAACGATTTGCCGAAAGCGGATAAGTTTCAGGGTAAGTAACGCTGGCTGTGTTGCTCCCATTGTCGAATACTTCCTTCAACCGGTCTGCGTACTGGTTGGAGTTGGCTTCAATATCCATAATCCATTGCAGCTCCTGTCCATAGTGAGTGTCAATCACAGACTCAGGAGGTAAACCACCGGTGCTATTGATAAGATCAAAAAAGCCCTCGGGATCATTGGCGGCTACAGCTACCGGAATACCATTGTCCCGGTGAAAAGCAAGTGAAACTGTGGTTCCTAATTCCAGCCCCAATGGATCCGGCATTTCGGCAGTAGGGTAGGCATCCGGGTAGTTGGGGAAGCAATAGTCCAAATAACGGCCCATCCAACCAGAACCCATATAATCGTCATAATCGCCTCCCATGAACATAATATCCCGGCTTCTAAAATGTGAACCGTTGTGATTTTCATAAGATACGCCCTGTACTATGGCGGCTTTTCCCTGGTCATACAGGGATTTTGTACCCACCATGTCCGGGTGCAAGCCTACCTGATCAGCGATATCCAAAGTGCTGTCTAAGGGGATATAACCGCGACTCCCATTGTCGGGGATGGCAATATTGGGCCTAAGATTGAAATATTGGGCGTATTGGTCAATGGGAATAACTGCATTCAATCCATCGTTGCCTCCATGAAGCTGTATTAATATCAAGACTTTATCATTGGTACTGGAGGCAGCTACTTGTTGTAATTGACCTTTGGCCAGGAGCCCAACTGGAAGCCCATTGAGTATCACAGGAGCCGAAACTGCTATGGGTATTTTTTTTAAGAAACCTCTACGTTTCATAGTTATGCTTTTTTAAATTTTATTGAAGTTGATATTCGGGTGACTGCATCAGTGCGTTAAACAGACTTTCTAACTGTGTTCGCACTGCCGAATCATCATTGGACCCCTGATAGGCAAACCATTCGGTGGTCCAATTGGCCATCGAAAGTCCATCAAGAAGAATATCGTTAAGGAAGTGGTCAAACCGTTCGGTAGTTATGATCTCGGGGAGCAGGTCATCGACAAGCTCCTGCACAATTGTCTGGGCGTTGGAAGGATCTGAGATGTTGATTTCAACATAAGCTACCGCATCCAGCTGAAAACCAAAATTGTCCATACTGCTCATTAATTGAGCTATATACTGATAGCGCCGCGCAAGTTGATTATGGGAAATCCAGTTACGATTGAAATCAGGGTTTTGATGATACGCTGCATACCCGGCTACTTCGAATGGCTCCAACAGGTTCATTCCCTGCAAGTTCATGGGGCCTAAAATTCCATTATCAACGGAATCAAGGAAGGCTTGAGTGCCTGAGGTAGGTAAAGTCACTCCATAATAGCGCAATGTGCCAAGTACCAGCTCAAGTGGAGATTTTATGATGGCAGCATGGTTGTCGTCCTGTACTACAGCATTATCTGTGTCGTAAAAATGCTCACTTCCAAGAAGTTGTTGCAGCACCGGTTGAATATCGTAATTGTTGTTCCGGAAGGTGGTGGCCAATGGCCCAATAATATCTTGTTCGATCTCTGCGGTGATCTCATAGTACATAAAGAATCGATATAGTTTTCGACAAATGTGACGGGCAGTTTCGACTTGATTAAATATCATATCCAATAGTTGGTCAAGCTCGTCCAGGGTAGCTACTATAGTGGCGTCTTCGCCAACCAGGGCGTTTGGTTGAATGGTAGTATTTTGAAAAGCCTGGCTAAATACTTTAGTTTCTGCATCATGGGTGGTTGCCACTGTACCTCCGTCGTTTCGAACATAACTAGTTGGAATGCCGGTAACGGGGTCAATTGTTAAAAAATCTTCATCGTTTCGATAACCTGAAAATACCCTGGCAGCTTCTTTTACATCCTGTTCGGTATAATTAGTATAATCACCCGGTCCAATCTGGGGCCCTTTCCCAATACTATAGAGTTCCAGTAATTCCCTTCCAAAGTTTTCATTAACATTGTTCCGATCATTGTCTTTTCCATCCAAAAAGATCATCATGGCATTGTCAAGGCATATTTTCTTGGTCAATTCTTTAAAATTGCCCAGTGCATAATACCTGAAAAGCTCATTTTGATGGTACAGTGCTTGTCTACTGCCAATAACTTCTTCCTTGGCGGTAAAATGAGTATGATAGAAGAAAACCATTTTCTCAACCATCGATTGACCCGAATTAAGCATCTGTCCAACCCACCATTCTTTAAAATTGTCAAAGTCTGCTGGAGCGGCAGGGACAGGCGTGGCCTGAAACAGTTCTGCCATTGCCTGGTTTGCAGTGCGCCCAGCATATAAATTAATGTTTGACTTTTGGGGCCCAAAGGTGGCTCTTCTGAGAATATGAGCGGACCTTCTTCTTCCTAATGATCCAGTAACCGGGTTTATTGAAGCCATGGTAAGTATTATTTGATTAAAACTTGCTGTCCTAGATCTTAAGAGACGGTAGATTTAGGTTAGAAAATATCACTATTTTGATATTCAGTTTATACACACTGTTCGTTTAATAAAAAATAGTTGGGTAACAGGAAATGTGCCAAACTTTTATTCATTTAATTAAAGAACTGTAAATAAGCAGTTTATAAAAATGTAATTTCAACAAATCATATCGGGTAATTCCAAAATGATAAGGTTTAGGCATCAATATGATAAGATTTAGCAGGTATTTATATTGTAGTATTTCCAAGACCTTACATGTGCAAGAGCCTGTTAATAATTAACAATGAAGGAAGGGTAATATAAGGACGAAGGACGAGTGTGATAGGGTGGTAAGGTGATAGGGATTAATAGAACATTTGATTATTAGATTTTTCCCAATTCGTTAATCTACTGTTCTACTGTTCTACTGTTCTATTGTTCTACTGTTCAATTGTTCCCTTACTCCCCTGCTCCTGTAGAATCTGACTCAAAATTTTCAGAGTGATCAGATAGGTAGGCCTGACCCCACCAGGCCCGAGATTGCCGGAGGCTAAAGTGGACCCGGAGATCAATGGAT
>CAZOJZ010000615.1:0-1755 GCA_964580205.1 uncultured Roseivirgaceae bacterium | reverse complement strand
TCTTCGCCATTTTGTAAATTCTCTTGTGGTTGGTAATATAGAAGGTTGGAACCACAGAGTTGAGGCCAAACAAGACAATTTTTATAGGAATAGATGGAGTTAACTTACAATACAAAATACCCCAGCATAGATGATTTGCGCCTCAGATCGCGCAAGAAGATTCCCAGATTCGCCTTTGAATACCTGGATGGAGGTTGTAACGAAGACATAAATCTTGAGAGAAACCGGTCAGATATTCATGCAGTTGAGCTAATGCCAAAGTACCTGGTGCCACACTCGGACTCCGATCTTCAAACCGAACTTTTTGGGCATACCTATGCTGCTCCTTTTGGGGTGGCGCCCATCGGATTACAGGGGATGATTTGGCCCAAAGCCCCTGAAATCCTGGCAAAAGCTGCTGTTAAACATAATATTCCCTTCATCTTAAGCACTGTAAGCACCAGTAGTATTGAAAGAATTTCTGAAATCACTCAAGGTCAGGCCTGGTTTCAACTATACCATCCTGCTAAAGAAGAACTACGAGATGATCTGCTAAACAGGGTGCATGAAGCAGAGTGCCCCGTTTTGGTGATTCTCACTGACGTACCGGTATTTGGCTTTCGACCGCGTGACATAAGAAATGGGCTGGCCTTGCCGCCAAGTATGTCCTTAAGAAATATATTGCAAATCATGGGCAGACCTCACTGGGCGCTGAACACCCTATTGGCCGGAACTCCTGGTTTTGCCACCATGAAACGCTACATGCCGAAAGGCTTAAATCTTAAAAATCTGGGATTGTACATGAACGAGACTTTCTCGGGCTGGCTGGATGAGGAACGGGTGGCTAGAATAAGAGACATCTGGAAACGTAAATTAGTTATCAAAGGTGTGGTAAGCGAAGAGGACACCCAAAAGGCCATTGCACTAGGACTGGATGGCATCATAGTGTCCAATCATGGAGGAAGACAGTTGGATGCAGGCCAATCCACAATTGTTCCTATGCGCCACCTGGCTCAAAAATATGGAGACCAGATAAAAATCATGATGGACAGTGGTGTCCGATCAGGTCCAGACGTAGCCCGTGCTGTTGCCTGTGGTGCAGATTTCACCTTTATGGGCCGTAGTTTTATGTATGGTGTAAGCGCACTAGGTAAGGCTGGAGGTGATCATACCATTTCGTTGCTAAAGGCGGAATTCCAGCAAACTATGGAACAGCTTTGTTGTGCTTCCGTGGGAGATCTGCCTAATCATTTGATAAGAACTACAAACTAAACACTAATAAAAGTGAAACTAGGATTTGTAAGCGCCATCCTGCCTGATCTTTCATTAAAAGAGGTATTTCATTTTGCAGCAGAAGAGGGCTTTGATTGCGTTGAGGTAATGTGCTGGCCTCCGGGCATAGCGGAACGGCGATACGCCGGGGTCACCCATATTGATGTAACCAAATTAACTAAACCCTACATTAAAGAAATCAAAGACCTGGTAGCTGAAACCGGAGTTGAGATCAGTTCCCTGGGTTATTACCCCAATCCGCTTACTCCCAATAAAACAGAGGCAAAAGTCTATCGGGAGCACATTAAAAAGGTGATCCGGGTATCTGCCTTGCTGGAAATTAACACCATGACCACTTTCATCGGCAGGGACTGGAATAAATCCATTGAGGATAACTGGAGCGCTTTCAAAAAAACCTGGCGGCCAATAATCAAGTACGCTGAAAAGCAGGGAGTGAAAGTAGGTATCGAAAATTGTCCCATGTTGTTTACCTCAGACGAATGG
>CAZOJZ010000614.1:0-2151 GCA_964580205.1 uncultured Roseivirgaceae bacterium | reverse complement strand
TCCCAGGCAATAACCAGAAATCCGTTTTTATAGGACAAACCGTTCATTCCAATTAGATGCTCCGTAGAAATATTGGTTAGCAGCATGGAGCCGGCGATAACCACTCCGGTAAGACTCCTACCACCCAGAAAATAACCCTCCCGGGAGTCCAGTTGGTCGTTACGTAGTTTGTACCAGCAGTATATCCCAACAAAACTGGTAAATGCCACAAATGAGATAATAGTCAACATGTTAGCAGTTATTAGAGCGTTCGGCAGCGTCCTTCAGCAATAAGCCCGGGTTGCCGGGAACAACCAAACATGCCTTGGAATTGGCAGGTATTAATACTATTCATTAAGCGCACGAGCAATCAATTGATTAGATTCATTTCCAAACTCTAAAGCAAGTGCATGTCGATGCCCCAACTCAGACATCTTATTCCAAGTCTTGCGCACAATAGAAACCACTTTTTCAGGTTCGTGTTTGGCCATAAAATCTTCAAAGTAATATTCCAGGAATACCAGACATACAACGTCTTCCAATGCCTGTGATTCAGGATCTGTCTTCATTCGCTGTTTTAGTATCAATGATTTTACCCGGTCAATTGTCGCTTGCTCATAGCCGCATTCCTCCAGGATTCCCGAAGCTTTATCTGCATGAAATTTCTTTAATTCAGTACGCCAAAGCAAATAACCTTTGCGGTCCATTGGATATGATTCGCGTGGGATGGTCCAGCGGCAAATGTGTTGGCTTCTGGCCGCTAATTGTAAGGGTTCGGAAGCCTGGTGGTCGATTCTGTCTAACCACTCACTCATTCTTTGAGCATACAATAGTTCCTTTGGGTACTCTTTACCATTATCTGTTTCCCTATTGGGGTCCTGGCCGTTTTTGTGGTCGAACTTTTGGATGGCCTTTTCGAATCGGTTGCTATCGGAGATCATAGGGCTAAATTAAATATAATTATTGCAATTAGGAGCTTTTTGTATCGCAGAGTCCAACAAGTAAGGTAGTTTCCCAGTTCTTTGAAGATTTCTTGGTGCACCTATAGTTTGGATGCTTTTTTGATGCTGTAACGCTCCTGACCATTAACATCCCGGAAACTGAACCTGATAGATGGGTGGTCTTCATCCATGAATGTCTTAACATACAAGAATCCACCACCCCATTGGTCCAACTGGATAAAAGGCGTGGAAATCTTAGCTTCAGGGTCTGTTGATTCAGGATCTCCCGGCTTCCTGCCCGGTCGCGAGTTTTGGTTGACAAAAGCGCCACTGCTGAATTCCTCCAATCCGTTGGGATGAATGGAATGGTACTGCCAGTGACGGTCACCACAAATTATAAAGAAGTTTTTATTCAGAAAGTCATTAGTAACCAGCCAGTTGAAAAATTCATTCTGCTCTGATTGAAACCCACCGACGTTTGTATGATTATCTTTCTTATAGGCATCGTCAGGCCCAATCAAAGGAGTGGGAGAGATTAGAATTTTAAAAGTTGACCCACTTTCCAATAATGTTTGTTTCAGCCACGCTTTTTGTTCTTTACCCCAGATGGTTTTCTGCGGAGTATCTTCTTGTAGGTTTGGACTGCGATAGTCTCTGCCCTCCAGAAACCAAAGTTGTAAAAGACTGCCAGCCTTAACGGTACGGTAGGTTTTGGCTGACCGATTATCTGGACCTGTAACTGGCAGTTGCTCTTTAAAAACCTGAATTCCTAGTTGATGGGAGGGTTCTGCAAACTTGACATCCGTGGTATCACAATCATTGAACCTGTAATCGTGATCATCTTTCAAATAAAAGACTGGCATATGCAGGCAAAGGTCTTTATTACGTGGCATAGAAAGGTACCGGTGCCATTTGGCCCTCATTTCCGGCAAGCTCCGGGCCATTAATTGTGGATTGTCATAGTAAACTACATCCCCATTGGCTATAAAAAAGTCTGGATTCAAATCAGTCACTGACTCAAATGCTTCAAACCCCAGTTCTTTATCAGTTACTGATGCTGGAGGGTACTCACTGTCTTCATTCACTCTATTGTCTATTCCATAGAATTTCTCGTAATTAAAACCTGTAGATATTGCAAAACTAATGGTTCTTGGCGATTCGGGATCTGGTAAAGTATTAAATCGACCAACACTTGAGTATACGGTGTCATAATTATTGATAATCAATGCTT
>CAZOJZ010000613.1:0-1580 GCA_964580205.1 uncultured Roseivirgaceae bacterium | reverse complement strand
TTGATAATTATCTTAGCGTAGCAATAAAAACTAAACTTTATGAAGACATCTGTTTCTACCATACTGATCATAGTTTCCTTCATGACATTCGCTCAGAAAAAGATACTCGATCATGCAGATTTTGATATTTGGAACACTATTCAAAATCAATCCATTTCTCCGAATGGGAGTTTTATTATGTATTCACTTGAGAAAGGTGAAGCTGATAATCATCTAAAGATAAAAAATGGCAAAGCAGCTTTGGTATTCGAGCATGAAAGAGCCGAAAAAGGCCAGTTTACTAATGATTCTGAATTTGCTCTGTTTACTGTCAAAGCCTGGCAGGATAGTGTGCGTGAAATGAAGCGCAGAAAAGTAAAGAAGGATGAATTGCCAAAAGATACACTTGGCATTTATAAACTGAAGGACAAGTCTCTGACGAAAATTGCCAATGTAAAATCGTACAAAATCCCGGAAAAATGGTCTGGTTTTGTTGCCTATCAACTAGAGGAGATAAAACCAGAGAAGAAGAAAGATGAAGAAAAGAAGAATGAGGAAAGCGAAAAGAAAGAAAAATCTGAATCTAAGAAGAAAAAATCAGCAAAAAAAGTTGGCAAAGACAATGGATATCACCTGGTAGTCAGAAATCTGCAAACTAATGAACAGGATACATTTAAATATGTTACCAATTATATATTCGCTAAAGAAGGCAAGCGTTTAGCATTCTCATCTACAGACATTGATTCTACACTCGATGCAAGTGTGTATGTGCTCAACCTGGAAAATAACCAGGTTACCAATGTGCTTTCCTCGAAAAAAGGAAAGTATGAACAATTGGCTTTTAGTGAAACTGGCAAAAATTTCGGTTTTATAGCCGATCTTGATACTACCAAGGTTCTCGTAAGGCCAAATGAACTCTACCTATGGCATGAGGGAATGACTAGGGCTGAAAAACTAGTCGATGCAGACTCTGCTCCGGAAGGTTACCGGGTGTCAGCGGATGGAGACATCAGTTTCTCCAAGGATGAAACAAAAATGTTCTTTGGACTAGCAACACCACCCATTATTAAAGATACTACCTTGCTGGATGAAGAGATTGTGAATGTAGAAGTATGGACGTATAATGAGCCAAGACTTTATACGATGCAGGAATTACAGCTCCAACAAGATAAAAAGAAGTCTTACACTGCCGTTATTAATTTGAATGCTAATAATAAGCTGGTTCAAATTGCTACAACAGAATACCCTAACTCTACCATTGGCAATGAAGGAAACGCAACCTATGCATTAGTAAACAACCCAAAACCCTACGAACTGGAAGGCCATTGGCAGGGAATTTCTGCTCGTGATTACTCAATAGTGAACACCATGACAGGAGAAACCAAGGAGGCCTTGACAAAAGCTGTTGGCAGAATTAATCTGAGCCCGGAAGGAAGATATATATACGGCTATAATTCAGTTGACACCACCTGGTTTACTTATAATATTGCTACGGCTAAGCTTACGAACCTCACGATTGGCAAAATATTTTATAATGAGATCAACGATCGCCCAAATTATCCTAACTCATATGGAATAGCTGGTTGGACAGAAAATGATGC
>CAZOJZ010000612.1:0-2316 GCA_964580205.1 uncultured Roseivirgaceae bacterium | reverse complement strand
ATATAATTAATAAAAAACTTACGTTCGTATCTATATGAATTCTGTATTTCTTCCAGCACGCTGGATATTTCAGGGACCAATATGGAAATTAGTCAGATTGAAATATTGAACCCCGGAGACAAGGGGCTTAGTGTAGGTGAGAATTCATATTTGGTGTGTCAGGGCATTAACATTTCCGGGGGTGAAATTGCCGTAGTAAGCAAGGACAACTCAGTTATCGAAATTGATGGCATTATTATCAACTCAAGTAGATTAGCTTACTGTGCTTTTCAAAAAAAATCGGAATACGGCCATGGAGAAATTGTGGCAAAAAACTCCAAAATTATCAATGTACAGGAGGAATACCTGATCGAAAAAGGGTCGACATTAACTTATAACGGAAAGTTCATCGAAGGCAAAAGTGAAAAAGTGAATGAGATGCTTTATGGTGTGGAATATGGTAAATCCTCAAAATAACAGGCATGCTGGAAGAAGTACAGAATTCATATAGATTCGAGCGCAAGTTTTTTATTAATAATATCGATGGACCTGCTATTGAAAGTATGCTCCAAAACACCCTTTTCGGATTTTCTGAGATGTATCCCAGTAGGTGGGTGAATAACATCTATTTCGACTATTTGGACTTTCGTAATTATATGGACAACGTGGCCGGAAATATGTACCGGGTGAAATCCAGAATAAGATGGTACGGGGACTTATGGCAGGAAATTGAACAACCTAAACTTGAATTAAAAATAAAGCAAGGTCTGGTTGGTGCCAAGAAAATATTTGATCTAAATGCTTTTAATCTGAAAAGGGGAATTGATGCAAATAATATAAAACAGGTAATAACAGATTCTCTTTCAAGTGAACAGGTAACTGCACATAACCTCAAAGAACAAAACCCGGTCATGTTGAACAGATATCGTAGAAAGTATTTTCAGTCATCGGATAAAAAGTTTCGAATGACCGTTGACGACCATCAATCTTTCTATAAGTTCAATAAGTATCAGAACAGTTTCCTGCAAAAAGTACAGGACTCAAGCAATACCATTATAGAATTAAAATATACTAAAGAAAACGATAGACTGGTTTCAAACATAACCAATCTGTTCCCATTCCGGGTGACCAAGAGTTCAAAATATGCTCGGGGAATAGAGATGTTTTATGGTTAGTCATTCATCTGTCACACCTTGTTGTTGAGGTTCTGGTTTTAGCGGCTCTATAGTGGATTTAATTTCTCCTGCCGTCGGTTTCCATGGCCCGGCCTTCTTCTCAGGGAATACCAAATACTTCCTACCAGCAAAGTTAAGTACAAAACCTAAACCAGTGGCTAGCAATTTTGATAGTAACGGACTAAATCCTCCGTTGAGCATAAATTTGGTAAAGTAGAGATCAAATGTCCCTACGGTAATTACCACCAAGGCATATACCAGTATCTCAACCGTAGAATTCCATTTTACCTTACTTCTAAAAAGAATGGAAATACTGAGCAGGTAATTGACCACGGAAGCGGTTATGAAAGCTAGCGGTGCGGCGATCTCCACGTCGATTCCGGTGTTAAAGATTATCATGAAGATCGATAGATTAATCAGGGCCGAAGTTGCTCCAATAAACAAATAAATTAAAAACTGTATGGGCACCGGTGCTTTATGGGCATTGTATCTGAAAATGCAGTAAAGCGCTCTGACTCCGTCTTTCCACCCAATTTTTTTCCCTTCTTCATAGGTCCTTCCATAATAGGAGATACCCATCTCGAAGATACGCAGTCTCCGTTGAGCGATTTTGGCCACTATTTCCGGCTCAAATCCGAAACGATTTTCTTTGATGTCAATACTTTGAATCACCTCCCTCTTGAACACCTTATAACAGGTCTCCATATCCGTCAGGTTCAGGTCGGTGAACATGTTGGACAAAAGCGTCAAAAACTTGTTGCCTAGGGAATGCCAAAAATACAATACCCGGTGGGTGCCGCCGGATAAAAATCTTGATCCCAGTACCACATCCGCCCGATCTTCAATAAGCGGCTTTAGCAGGCCCGGAATTTCCATGGGGTCATATTCAAGGTCAGCATCCTGTACCACCACATAATCTCCGGTAGCATGCTTGAAACCAGTTCTAAGCGCTGCGCCTTTTCCCTGATTTACTTCATGGTTGAGCACCTTGATTATTGGATGCTGCTCTGCCAAGCCATGTGCTATGGCCAAACTATTATCAGAAGATGCATCATTTATGATAATCAGTTCCAGCTGCAAGCCCTCTGTGGCCATTTGCATAACATTCCTTACACAAGATTCCAAGGTGTTTTCCTCGTTGTAACAGGGAATTACTACACTA
>CAZOJZ010000611.1:0-4214 GCA_964580205.1 uncultured Roseivirgaceae bacterium | reverse complement strand
AAACATTTCCAACAAGGGGCTCCAAAGTGGTTTCATGGTCCAGGGCCACATAACCAGGGTTGTGAAAAACGCAATTTCGGAATCTGTTAAGCCCAGGCTTTTATACATAAGCACCGAAACAGTTGCCGTAGCCACAAACGGCAAGCCTTCTGAGAAATATAATGTGGGAATCCAGGTAGCAGGATGTCTTTGCTTTGAAATATTATGTCCCATAGAGATTTGTTTTATTATCTTTTTACCATAGTAGTCCGACTACTGCGCCGACCATTTCCACTAAATATTTTCAACTTGACAAGGTGACTATTGACCTGAATTGGTTGTTCAAAAACAGCAGAAGTCTCCGTCGGTTCTGTGCCATCGGTAGTATATCGAATAGTTAGCCCTGGCAGGGAGGTATTGGCCTTCAACAAACCATCGTCAAGTTTTGCTCCCGCCAATGGAATGTGGTAGCGAACGCCACCGAACAAATTATCCAATCGAGGCAACTCAATCTGGCCCAAACGATTTGCAAATACATTCCAATCTGTATCAAAAGCATTTTTTCGCAGTCCCAGGTCATCAATAGCAGCCCAATCAGGCTCTTTTGACCATGCCCTTTCAGCCAATGCGCACATACGCGGAAAGAGTAAGTATTCAATGCGATCGGCAGTGCGAATGGTCTCACCCCATAGCTGACCTTGTATGCCAAGAATATTTTTTCGTCCTTTTTGGGTAAGTCGTTTGGCCTTTTTATAGTGGGTAGAAGGGTCAATCCGATTACCCAAGACATCTATTTCTGCGCTTTTAAAAAAATCCATAGGTAGAAACTTGAAAGTGTCTTTGGTTTCGGTATATCCGCCCCAATAATAGCCTGCTTCTTCGGGGTCTTTGTCGTAAGTAAAATCAAAGTACAAGTTCGGCGCGTTTGACAATATTACTTTAAAGCCAAGATTTGCCAACTGATATGGCATTTCCTCGCCTCCCTCACCCCAGAGGGTATTCCAGGTATAAGGCATTAAATGGTGCTTAAGCACAGCAACATTAGGCTCAGCTTTGCCATTTTTATGGGTCAAAGCTATTTCTTCCCAACCTGCGGTCAACATACCTCTTGATTCCAAGATACCATTCACCCGCCTCATAAAATATTCCGCTAAATCATGGACGTCCTGTAGTTCAGGATGTTCCTGCATCAATCTTAGACAAACGGGTGATTTCATCCAAGCCCCAGGCGGCACTTCATCTCCGCCAACATGGATAGCAGACAGTTTTACATCGGCCTCGGCATACATTTCCAACAGTTCGTCTGCTATTTTTTCAATAAACCGGTAAGTGGAAGGCAGCCCAATATTAACCACATTACGCCGCCACATTTGTACGGATTCGTACTCTGAAGCATCATCCCAATCCGTCAATAAATATTCGTTGGCCTTGACCATATCACCCAAAGCCTGGTAACGATCATGGCGCACTTCCATGGCACGAACAGCGGCCCGTGCATGACCAGGGAAATCAATGGCGGGAATGACCTCAATATGTCGATGGTGTGCATAGCACAACAACTCAATAAACTCTTGGCGGCTATAAAATCCGTTGCCTGCTGAAGTCGAATCGTTGTAGTCGCTTCCCGAACCATATGAAGGGAGAAGACATTCCGTTTCAGTATAAGTATGTCCGCGCCGCCCACCAACTTCAGTTAGTTCGGGCAAACCAGGCATTTCAATACGCCAACCTTCATCGTCAGTAAGATGAAAATGAAATTTATTTATTTTGTAAAATGAAATCATATCCATCATCTTCTTAATGGTCTTGACCCCATGAAAATTTCGGGATACATCTAAATGCATACCGCGATATACAAATTGGGGTTTATCTCGCACAACTATATATGGCACAATCAAAACAGGGTTTTTCTCTTTTTTTGTCCTGTCTAACAATTGGATCAAACTTTGAACTGCGTAAAATACCGCCGCCGCTCCGGCCCCTACCAAATCAACACCCGACACATCAACTGCCATGGTATAGGCTTCGGAGTTCCAATTTTCGAGATTATTAGTTACTCTGACCCTTGCCGTGGATAGTCTTATATCGCCCTCATTGCCTTCAACGATGTCCATCGGTTTGCAAAAGTACCTGCTTAAGATATCGGCCAAAAATTGGGCTTCACTTTTAAGGTGTTCCTGGTAAGCAATAATGCATGATGGCTTTATGATGAAGGTCCCCTCCTTTTTTTCGAAAAAAACAGGCGTTGGCATAATTGGCGACAAGGATTCTTTAGGCAATAAACAGAGGTCTTTGGCCGCTTGGTAGCGCGATTCGGCAGTTGGCACAGGCATATGGTCTTTAGCAGATCGTCTTACCTGTTCGGGGAGGGTAAATGCACCGATACTTGGGGAAGGCAAAGATTCAGGTTTTAACTCATTTCCAGCCTCATCTCGATATACCAGGTAAAACCCGGCAGGCGCATCTATTGCTTTAATTGCCCAAAAATTTGCCACAAACCCTATGGTGACTTGTGAATTAGGCATTAAAGGAGAAAAATCAGCAGTTGGCTCTAAGCAAAAATAATCCCCATTGATGTGCCTCATTTGAAAACCTTTGCTCACCGATTCGGGCAAAATCATGCGTAGAAAATTGAAATAAATAGACCAATTTCCTGCTAAAGTATGGGCGCTTTGATTGGTAACTATCAATTCTGCCTTAAATTGATCCTGACCATCCAATACGTTGGTAATGACGTTAAAATGCAAAGCTAAGTCTTTACCTGCTGGGTTGTGATTGACCTTAATAGCCATATATTTATTGGAAATATAGAAAATAATATAGTTATAGGTATTGAGTTGAATAAAGAATGACTATGACTTGGCCACTAAGAGAGATATTAACAATTTTATGTTTGGTCCTTTTTTACTGCACCAAACCGCAAGTCGAGCTTGCTCCCATCGCCATTATTCCACAACCTCAAAAAGTATTACCAGACAGCGGCTACTTTACTATTACTGCCGAAACAGTCATCGCTGTAGAAAACCAGCAGCAGCAAGCAGTTGCCAGCCATTTTGCTAACATGTTTCTGGAGTCTTCTGGCTGGGCCCCTGAAGTCAAGGTGAACCCCCAATCAGCGCAGATAGCACTGCATCATTTAGATGAATTACCTGATGAAGGATACCTGCTGAAAGTTGATACCAAGGGAGTACAAATATCGGCCAGCACCAGTGCAGGATTCTTCTATGCCTTTCAAACCCTGATGCAATTGCTGCCTCCCTCCTTTGTCTCCAGCGAATCGAGAGATCGATGGGCCATCCCCGCGGTGAAAATAGAAGACGCTCCTGCTTTTGGCTGGAGGGGGTTCATGCTGGATGTGTCCCGGCATTTCTTCGACAAAGAACAGATTAAAAAGATCTTGGATCTTATGTCTGAGATTAAAATGAATCGTTTCCACTGGCACCTGACAGATGATCAGGGATGGCGGGTTGAGATCAAAAGCTATCCCAAGCTAACAGAAATTGGGAGCTGGCGGGTGGACTACACAAATTATGATGAAACAATCTCTGACTGGTGGGGACGCCCCGAACAGCAGCCGGGAGAAAAAGCAACTTATGGAGGATTTTATACTCAAAACGATGTCCGGGAAATTATAGCCTATGCTAAAGAGCGCTTTATAGAAGTGATACCGGAAATTGATATGCCAGGTCATGCCCAGGCAACTATTGCCGCCTACCCGGAGATCGGCTGTGTCAATGCAGCTTCTCATGTAGCCACCGGCGGGGTATTTAGGAACAACACCTATAATCCAGGAAAAGAGGAAACTTTCTTGTTCGCTGAAAAAATGCTTAACGAAATAATGGACCTATTTCCTTATGAGTATATACATATCGGCGGCGATGAATGCAATAAGGAGCAATGGAAGTTAGATCCCCACGCTCAACGTCGTATGAAGGAAGAAGGTTTGAATACGGAAGAAGATTTACAAAGCTATTTTATTAAACGTATAGAGGGTATCATAAATCGACGAGGTAAAAAATTGATTGGCTGGGACGAAATTTTAGAGGGAGGCCTTGCTCCAAATGCTACCGTGATGTCCTGGCGAGGAGAAGAAGGTGGAATTGCCGCAGCTCAGTTGGGACATGATGTAATTATGACGCCCAATAAATACTGTTACATCGATTTAAAACAGGGCCCTGATGATCTAGAACCCAATCTCGGCTATTCGCGCATGCTTTTAAAAGATGCTTATACTT
>CAZOJZ010000610.1:0-9419 GCA_964580205.1 uncultured Roseivirgaceae bacterium | reverse complement strand
TCTTCAATCCGTTAGGGAGCAGGTTAATGAAGACCTGGGTCATTGTGACATTCTGATCAATGGCGCAGGAGGAAATCATCCGGAGGCAACCACAGAAACCCCGGTTTTTGATAATGTCAATGAAAACGTCCGTACATTTTTCGACCTGCCCAAATCTGCATTTCAACAAACTTTTGACTTGAATTTAATTGGCACTCTGTTACCGGTGAAGGCCTTTGCCAGAGATATGGTAAAGAAAGAGGGGTCGGTAGTGATTAACGTTTCTTCTATGAGTGGCTTTAATCCGCTTACCAAAGTACCTGCCTACAGTGGGGCCAAAGCCGCTGTAAATAACCTGACCCAATGGCTGGCTATACATTTTGCCCCTGTAAAAATGAGGGTCAACGCAATTGCTCCGGGATTTTTCTTAACTAAGCAGAACAAGAGATTACTAACTACGGAGGACGGGGCACTTACACCCAGGGGCATTCAAATTATTGATCACACACCGATGGGTCGTTTTGGACAGCCTGATGATTTGTCAGGAACGATTGTTTGGTTGTGCAGTGAAGCATCCAGGTTTGTTACCGGTGTAGTGGTGCCCATTGACGGTGGTTTTAATGCTTATGGGGGGGTCTAATATGTCTGGGTTTATACACGAAGATTTTTTGCTTTCAACCGAATCTTCACGACGGCTATATCATGAGTTCGCCGCGGATATGCCGATCATTGATTATCACAATCATCTAAGCCCGGAACAGTTAGCCGGTAATCACCAGTTTGAAGATATAACAGAAGTTTGGTTGGCAGGGGACCACTATAAATGGCGGGCCATGCGGGCTAATGGAGTAGATGAAAAATACATCACAGGTTCCGCCACAGCTGCGGACAAGTTCACAAAATGGGCGGAAACCGTACCTTATACCCTGGGAAATCCTCTGTATCATTGGACCCACCTGGAGCTGTTTCGCTATTTTCATATTGATGAACTGCTTAATGGCGACAATGCAAAGAGGGTTTTTCATCACTGCAATGAATTGCTGCAGCAGGATGATTATCGGGCCCGCAATTTGGTGACAAACAAAAATGTTGAAGTTCTTTGTACCACGGACGACCCTGCCGATCATCTGAATTTCCACCAGCAACTGAAAAAGACTCAGAATGACTTAAGGGTACTGCCAACATTCCGCCCTGACAAAATGTGCATGGTGCAACGGTCGGATTACAGGTCATATATTCACAAGTTGTCAGAAACTGGTAATCTTCAGATTACTACTTTTCAGGACCTGTTGGATGTAGGCAAACAAAGAATTGAAGATTTCCATTTGCAAGGTTGCCGGTTGTCAGACCATGGTTTGTCGTACCTGCCTAATGTTGATCACAACCAGGCCGGCAGCAGCAGAATATTTGATAAAGTAATGGACGGGAAGACTGCCAGTGATCAGGAAGCTGCTGTTTTTATGATCACTGTACTGCATTATCTGTGCCAATGGTATGCTGAAAAGGGATGGACCCAACAATTTCATCTGGGTGCTATACGAAATACCAACACCAGACTATTGGACCTGTTAGGTGCAGATGTTGGGGTTGACTCCATGGGGGATTGGCAGCAGGTGCAGGGTCTTGCACGGTTTTTAGACCAATTGAACATGAAGGAGAAACTGGCAAAAACGATTTTGTATAACAACAATCCGCGGGACAATGCATCTTTCGCAACCATGATGGCAAATTTCAATGAACATCCTACTCCGGGTAAAATGCAATTCGGTGCATCCTGGTGGTTTCTTGATCAGTATCATGGAATAGTTACACAATTACAGGATTTATCTAACTTCGGCTTGTTGTCAAGATTTGTGGGCATGATTACCGACTCCAGGAGTTTTTTGTCCTTTCCACGACATGAGTATTTTCGCCGGGTTCTATGTGATGAACTTGGCAATGAAATGGTGGCCGGACGATTGCCTGAAGACATGGATATGATAGGGTCTATGGTTAAGAACATCTGTTATTTCAATGCCAGGAACTATTTCAACTTTGAATAAACTAACGAAAATTATTGCAGCAGTTTCCATGATAGGTCTATGGAGCTGTCAATCTCATAAAAGGGAGGTAATCACTTTGGCCCACGGACTGGACCAACAACATTCGGTTCATAAGGCCATGCTAAAGCTGGGTGAAGTGTTGTATGAAAAGTCAGGGGGTAAGATGGAGGTCAGGGTATATCCCAGTCAGCAACTCGGGAATGAGCGGGAGTTACTGGAATTGTTGCAACTAGGGAGTGTGGATATTGCCAAGGTTTCAGCGGCAGTAATGGAGAATTTCGTTCCGGAATATAAGGTATTTAGTCTGCCTTATGTATTTATAGACAAGGAGCATGCGTTCACTGTGCTTGACGGAGAAGTAGGGCAGCGGATTTTAAGATCCGGGGAAAGAGTAAAATTGCACGGATTAGGGTATTATGATTCGGGAAGCAGAAGCTTTTATACCAAGTCGAAACCAGTGAATCAACCATCTGACCTGGAAGGGTTGAAGATCAGAGTGCAGGAAAGTATAACAGCCATGGCCATGGTGGAGGCAATGGGTGGCGCCCCTACTCCAATCTCTTTTGGAGAATTATATACCGCATTGCAAGCCGGAGTAGTCGATGGTGCGGAGAATAACCCTCCATCATTTTATCTAACCCGGCACTATGAAGTATGCAGGTATTATTCAATTAATGAGCACAGCAGGGTACCTGATGTGCTCATTATGAGCGCCCATACCTGGGATCGCCTGGACCCTGAGGAAAGGGTATGGGTAGAGGAAGCGGTGAAAGAATCAGTTGATTTTCAGCGGATACTGTGGGAGCAATCGGAGCAAGAGGCCTTAAATGCGGTGATCGCACACGGTGTTACAGTTAGTTACCCTGAAAAATCCAAGTTTGAGGCAAAAGTAGAAGGCCTAAAAGAAACCTACGCACAGGACCCGATAATGTATGAATTGCTGGAAGATATTAAAAAGTTAAAACCATGAGAGAGCAACTGGTTAAGTGGCTGGAGAAGATCCTGGCATTATTGATGGCCCTATTGGTTTTGGACGTTATCTGGCAGGTGGTTACAAGGTTCTTGCTAAACAATCCAAGTTCATTTACGGATGAGTTGGCCCGTTACCTTTTGATTTGGTTGGGGCTGTTAGGAGCAGCCCTGGTATCGGGTCACAAAGCGCACCTGGCTATAGATTTGCTGAGTGACCGGTTGCGCAATCCTCGATCTGAAAAATATCTGGCCATATTTATCGAGGCGGTAGTGGTGGTTACTTCCCTGTCAGTAATGGTTTTTGGGGGTTGCAAATTAGTTTATACCATATGGAGTTTAGGGCAGACTTCTACTGCCTTGCAAGTTCCCCTCAGTGTTGTCTATAGCATTGTCCCATTTAGTGGCCTTTTGATTGCATATTTTGCAATAGAAGATATAATCAGTCAAACCATCAAATCTGAAGTAAATGGGGATTGAAGTAGCTGTTTTAATCCTGAGTTTTGCTTTATTACTGGTAATAGGAGCTCCCATCGCTTTTAGTCTTTGTATAAGTGCTGCTCTTACCCTGTTGGTCAGCATGCCTGGAGACATTGCTATGGCCACCCTAGCGCAAAGAATGGCTACAGGATTGGACAGCTTTGCCCTCTTGGCCATTCCATTTTTTATCCTGGCAGGAGAGTTGATGAATAGAGGTGGCATTGCTACCCGTTTAATCGATTTTGCCAAAGCGTTGGTTGGGTCGCTGCCGGGAGGTCTAGCACACGTAAATATTGTAGCCTGTATGTTGTTTGGGGCCATTTCTGGCTCGGCAGTAGCAGCGGTGTCAGCAATAGGTTCGTTTATGACCGACCGAATGGAGAAAGAAGGATATGATAGAGCTTACAGTGCGGCGGTAAATATTACTTCAGGTACCACTGGATTAATTATTCCACCCAGTAATGTAATAATTGTCTATTCTCTGGCCAGTGGGGGAGCTTCCATTGGGGCGCTATTTCTTGCAGGGTATCTTCCGGGAATATTAGTGGGACTGCTGCTGATGGTTACAGCAGGTATTTACGCGTTGAAAAGAAAATATCCTGTTGGAGACCGCATGAAACTCTCATTGGCATTTAAATACCTTGTAAGGGCGGTACCTAGTTTGTTTCTATTAGTATTAATCATAGGTGGTATAATTTCCGGAATTTTCACGCCCACAGAAGCAGCTGCAGTTGCAGTTGTTTACGCTTTGGTGCTGTCAATGATGGTATATAAAGAGATAGCTTTTAAGGATTTGCTACCCATTTTAATTAGCACCTGTAAAACTTCAGGTATTGTGTTGTTCCTGGTAGCCTGTAGTATAGGAATGTCCTGGGTAATGGCATATGAAGACCTTCCTCAAAGTTTAAGCACCTGGATGTTGTCATTTAGTGATAACCCTGTGGTCATATTATTGCTCATTAATCTGATCCTGCTGTTCGTGGGTATATTTATGGACATTACCCCAGCTGTTTTAATATTTACCCCAATATTCCTTCCAATTGTTCAAGAACTGGGTATTAGTGAAGTGCACTTTGGGATTATGATGGTTTTCAATTTATGTATAGGGCTCTGCACCCCTCCGGTGGGGTCTGTGCTATTTGTAGGCTGCTCTATTGCTAATTTAAAGATCACTCAGGTGATAAAACCACTTATTCCTTTGTTCATTGCAATGATCATTGCGCTGCTTCTTATTACCTTTATTCCAGGCTTGAGTCTATGGCTTCCTGAGTTATTTGGCTTATAATCCCAAAGCGTAGATGGTAATAGATGCTCATCATAAATTATAAATCATGGATTTAGGTATTAAGGATCATGTGGTTATTGTGACCGGAGGCAGCAAAGGAATCGGTGAGGGAATCTGTCGCTGTCTGGCTGAGGAACAGGCCATACCGGTAATTATCGGTCGATCACCTGATGAAGGAAATCGCCTGGTTGAGGAATTCAAAAGTGAACAGATCGATGCAAGCTACATTTTTGCCGAACTGTCAAACCTGGAAGATTGTAAATCCGCTGTTCAGCAGGTAGCTGCCACCTATGGGCGCATTGATGCATTGGTAAACAACGCAGGAGTAAACGACGGAGTTGGTCTGGAAAAAGGAAGCCCGGAGCGTTTCCTTGATTCTCTAAAAAATAACCTGCATCATTATTTTTATATGGCTCACTATTGTCTGCCGTGGTTAAAAAAGTTTCAGGGATGTATTGTAAACGTAAGCTCTAAAACCGCACTCACCGGCCAGGGTGGTACTTCTGCTTATGCGGCAGCCAAAGGGGCCCAACTTGCTTTGACCAGGGAATGGGCAGTGGAACTATTAAAATATAATATCAGGGTCAATGCGGTGGTCCCGGCAGAAGTGATGACTCCATTGTACAAAAAGTGGTTGTCAGGATTTGACAACCCCACAAAAAAACTGGAAGCTATTACCCATAAAATACCACTTGGCAACCGGATGACTACTAAAGAAGAGTTGGCCGCCATGACAGTTTATTTGCTATCAAAGCAGGCATATCACATAACCGGGCAATTCCTCTTTGTGGATGGTGGATACGTTCACCTGGATCGGGCACTAGCTGGTGCTGATGGTTAGAGTCATCAGCGGGTCATTGACATACCACAATAGGCATTTAGGCTGTCAATAGCAGCTGGAACGCCTAATCTATGGGCCTCAAGATAATTAGCACAGGAGATTTCTCGCAGATTGAGCGCTTGAGCAGATACTGCCTTAATATAGTGGGCCATGCCGACATCTGTTCTCATCAATAAAAACCTGTCAATTTGGTTTATTGCTTTTTCATGTTGCTCTAGCTTTTGATGACAGAATGCGCTGGCGAGGTAGGCTTCATGGTTCTGAGGATTATTTCTGGCGAGCGTTTGAAAATGAACCAAAGCTCTGTCGAAGCGGGCGAAAATAAAAAGATCCATTTCACCCATTTGGTAGGTGGCGCTATCAAAACCGGGTAAAAATGAAGTGGCGTCTTCAAATAGCCGATAGGCAGTCTCGTGGTTACCTTGCCCGTAATCTACCTTTGCTTCAAGATAAAGTAACCGGGCATTGATACTGTCAGAGGGCACCGCTTGGTAGGCTTTTTTTATATGGCTACGGGTTTGATCTAAATTCCCTTGTTGGTTAAAGCAGATTTCTGCCATGAGCAGATGAGCAGCTGCCAGGTACGGATTGAGGGGGGTTATTGATTCCTTTAAATTGAAAAATGCCGAAGAATAGTGCTGGTTATGATAATTGGCAAGCCCCTTTTGAAAATCAAAACTAGCATTGTACCGGGTCAGAAGTACAGTAGTAATGGCCACCACCAGAATAATAGCTATTACGGAAATACCGCCCCACATCTTGATTCGAGGCGAAAATACCAGATGTTTTCGATATAAGTAGGGTGAGACCGGGGGCCTTCTTCTTGCCGTATATTGCTTCGGACGAGCATTGGATATAAAAGAAGCATATGCGCCATAGCGGAGTTTTAAGTCGTATTGATTCTTCTTTTTGGCATTAGAAAGAGTACCATAGGCTTCTGTTATCTTTTTAAATTTTTCTGCTGCCAGCTTGTTGTTCGGGGTTTTATCCGGGTGCAATTCCTTTGCCAGCTTATGAAAAGCCTTTTGAATGGCTTTTGGACTGGCATGATGGTCGATGCCCAGTATTTTGTAGTAGTCCTCGAACATAAGATGGAGCTATCAGGTCTTACATTTAAACGATAAATATACTTTAATCATTTACCAACCAGTAAAAATTTCTTACCAGGAAGTGATTTGACTGTTCCTTTAAATTCCAGGTTTAAAATGTGAACTCCCATTTTGTTTATTGGAATCTGGGTTTTCCAACAAAGCTCATCAATGTGAACACCTTTGGAGTTGCTTTTTAGAACTTCCAGTATCCGCTCCTCAAACGATCTGTCCCGGAAAGGTAAAATATCATCTTTTGGATATTCACGGGTCCAGCCCAATAACCGGACTATATCATCGCCTGAAGTTAGCATATACGCCTTGTGATCTTTGATCAGCTGATTACTGCCATTACTAGTGGGAGCGTCTATAGGACCAGGCACTGCCAGACTAGGCCTGTTATAGCTTAACATATATTCCACGGTGATCATGGCACCGCCTTTTTTTCTTGCTTCCACTACCACTAATGCGTCCGATAAACCAGCAATAATGCGATTTCTCGAGGGGAAGTGGTACATTTCAGGTTTGGTGCCGAATTTCAATTCAGTTACTACTGCCCCTTGAGAAAGCATTTCCTCAGCTGTACTTTTATGGGATTCAGGATATATGTGATCCAGGCCGCTTCCCAATACTGCTACGGTTGGCAGCTCCAGTTTTAGCGCCTCACGGTGGGCGGAAATATCAATACCATAGGCAAGTCCACTAATTATGGTAGGACGGTAGGGTTTGAGTTGTGTCAGTAAACGACTAATAGCACGCCTACCGTAATTGGTGGCCCTCCGGGTACCTATGATGCCAATAGTACGGGAATTATTGAAAGCCGGTTGACCTTTAGTATAGAGCACAATAGGTGCATCATCCAGTGCCTTAATTCGACTAGGGAAGCCTTTTTCAGTAAAGAAATGAATAGATGCTCCCAATTTTACAGCCAACTCCAATTGCTCAGCAGCCTGGTTTCGGCCACTTTCGGAAACTATTAATGCTGCCGTTTTAGGACCAACCCCAGGTATGGCACTTAGACGTTTTAAGCCACTATTAAAGACATTCTGAACAGAACCACAATAACTGATTAATTGCCTGATAGTGACAGGGCCAATTCCGGGTAACAGGCTTAAAGCGACCTGTTGCAAAAGTTCTTCACGCATCCGGTGAAGATAGCTATAACCGGTTTTTTATTTCGGATAAGAATACACGAATATTTTTTAAAGATTCCACCATTTCCATGCGGTCCATGGCAGACTGGCTGCCATTCTTTAACATGGACTTGGCACCCTGTAAGGTGTAGCCTTTCTTTTTCACCAAATGATAGATAAGTTTGACATGCTGGATGTCCTCTTTGGTGAATTGGCGATTGCCTTTGCGATTCTTTCTTGGTTTGATAATATCGAACTCGCTTTCCCAGAATCGGATCAGGGAAGTTGCAACATCAAACATATTTGCAACCTCTCCAATTGAGTAATACTTCTTCTCTATTTCTTTCTCTTTGTAGGGCACAGTTCTTTAAAATCGATGTTAATATAGCTAATAAAAAACCAAATATCAAAATTGGTCAAGGCAAAATAAAACAGCCCTGTAAGGCAGGACTGTGGATGATATTTTAAGTCGAAATTCTATCCCAGAGACTGATTTTCTATGGAAGATAATTCCAGTATTTTTTGATACTCTTTCTCGTTAAGGTCATTGTAGAAGTAGTGAACAGGGTTTACTTTTCTCTTGTCTTTAATGACCTCGTAATGTAGATGTGGGGCGGTGGATTTACCAGTACTACCTATATAACCAATACACTCACCCCGCTTTACTTTCTGACCTTTTTTAATATTAAACTCACTTAAATGGGCATAACGAGTTACATATCCATAGCCATGATCAATCAGTATCTCCTTACCGTAACCGCCATAATTGGTTTTTACTTTTTTAACCACTCCATCTCCGGTGGTGTAGACGGGTGTCCCTCGGGGTGCTGAAAAGTCAACCCCGTAGTGCATTCTTCTCACTTTGTAGATTGGGTCAATACGCCTGCCGAAGCCTGAGGCCAGGCGGGTAAGTTCCTTATTTGTGACTGGTTGTATGGCGGGGATGGAAGCGTACATCTGGTCCTTATTTTTTGCCAATAAAACAATCTCATCATAAGACTTGGTTTGGATGTACATCTGTTTTTTCAGGCTTTCTATTTTTTTCAGGGTACTAAGAATAAGTTTTTCTTGTTCAAGTCCTTGTTCCAATAATTTCTTATAACGTTTTGTCCCTCCAATTCCACCTTCACGAATGGTACGTGGGATTGGTTCCGCTTCATTGATCACACGGTAGATGTCGTCGTCTCTTTTCTGTAATGCCACCATCATTTCCTGAGCCGCATCCATTTCCCGGTTCAGGATATCATAATAGAGTCGAAGCTCTTCGTTCTCTTTTTTCTGTAATGCTTCCTTAGGAGATTCGAAATAGGTATTGTATACCAGGACCATGGTAATTGCAATAACTGTAGCCACAGACAGAAACCCCATCAGGCTGAGCGCAATGTCCCATGTACCGACCTTTACCCGCTCATATTTGCAGGTTTCAGTGTCGTAATAATATTTTATTCTGGCCATGGTGTTTAGTTTGGCATTTTCTTATAATTTTGCCTGATACATTAGCTAAAAAATAAACTTTTCTTGTATAAAAACGCCACTTTTCAAACGCCGCAATATAATATTATTTTAGTAGTTATTAAAAAATAGCCCCCTTAATTTGGCACC
>CAZOJZ010000609.1:0-2890 GCA_964580205.1 uncultured Roseivirgaceae bacterium | reverse complement strand
AATCCAAATAAACAATGGCGTGTAATAATCTACGGTGTTTTATTCTGCTTCTCTGTGTTCCTATTGCTCTTATAGCTCAACCAGCAAAACCCAGTGCTTCCGACATTCAGCTGGAACTGAAGAAATTATATTCACTGGGATCAGTACTTTATGTGGCTGCGCACCCGGATGATGAGAATACACGGCTGATTGCTTACCTTGAAAATGAAGCCCTGCTTAGTACAGCATATCTTTCAATTACCAGGGGAGGTGGCGGACAAAACCTCATTGGGCCAGAGATCAAAGAAATGTTGGGAGTTATCCGAACCCAGGAGCTCTTACAAGCTCGTAAGATAGACGGTGGCCAGCAATTTTTTACCAGGGCCATTGATTTCGGTTATTCCAAGAGCCCGGAGGAGACTCTGAAAATATGGGACAAAGAAAAAGTGTTGTCCGATGTGGTTTGGGTAATCCGAAAGTTTCAGCCTGAAATTATAATAACCAGGTTCCCTTCAGATGGCAGGGGCAGACACGGTCATCACACTGCTTCAGCTATGCTGGCGGAAGAAGCTTTTGATGCGGCAGCTGACCCTGACCGCTTTCCGGAACAACTTGAATTCGTGAGGCCATGGCAGGTAAAGTCTTTGCTGTTCAATACTACCTGGTGGTTTTACGGAAGCCCTGAAAACTTCAATAGCGATGGAATGATCGCCATCGATGTTGGCGCATACAATCCCCTGCTAGGAAAATCATATACAGAAATAGCAGCTGAAAGTAGAAGCATGCACAAAAGCCAGGGTTTTGGTTCCTCAGGGAGCCGGGGCGCTGAATTTGAGTACCTGGAGTATGTAAAGGGGGCTAAGATTGCTGAGAGTTACTTCGAGCAACCAATTATGAATTGGGAGGAAATCGAAGGTGGCGCTGCGGTTGGTTCTTTGCTCTATAAAGCTTATGAGGAATTTAATCCTGAGCAGCCAAGCGCTGTGGTACCAATATTAATTGAAGCAGATCAAATGTTGGTAAACCTGAAGGACCAGTATTGGAGACAGGTTAAAAGAAAACAGCTAAAGAAATTGCTACAGGCTGCTCTGGGCTTGTATTTAGAAGCAGCTACCACTGAAATGTCAGCCACACCGGGAGAAACTATAAAAATTAGGCTTGAGGCCACCAATCGGTCTGATGTTCCGGTGGTGCTAAATAGTATAGATGCATCTGTAATTGAGATCCAGGCCAATGGAATTGAGTTGGGAAATAATCAGCGGTTTGAAAAGGAACTAACTATTGACATTCCCGAAGATCAACCATATTCACAACCCTACTGGTTGAGATCTACAGGAAGCTTTGGGATGTTTGAAGTTTCCGATCCACAAATGATTGGACAATCAGAAAATGGACCTGCTATAAGCATTCCCTTCGAATTGGATATTATGGGATATCACGTTACCTATCAAATTCCACTAGTACATAAGAGCACCGATCCGGTCAATGGGGAGATTTTTCAGCCATTGGCCATCACACCACCTCTGGCTATCAATATTCATGACAAGGTACAGGTGTTTGCCGATAAGGCTCCCAGGCCATTCAAAGTAACCCTAAAAAGCGGCAGACAAAATGTAAATGGCACTTTAGTGATTGAAGTGCCGGATGGCTGGAGTATTTCCCCGGAGCAAATATCCTTCGAGTTGAACCAGAAAGGGGAGGAACAAGAGAAGGAATTCACCATTACCCCACCAGAAACATCTGGCGAAGGAAAAGTAAAAGCTATTGCCACCGTAGAGGGAAAATATTACAGCCTGGAGCAGATGATCATACAGTATGATCACATCCCTAACCAGTTGTTGCTTCCCGAGGCTGCAGCCAAAGTTGTAAAACTGGATATTATTTCCGGAGGTCAAAACATTGGCTACATTATGGGCGCCGGTGATGATGTTCCCACCAGCTTACGGCAAATAGGTTATACTGTGGACCTGCTCGATGCCGGGCAGATAAATGTGCAAAATCTAAAAAATTATCATGCGGTTATTCTGGGAATCCGGGCGTTGAATACAGTGGACCGCTTGAAATACCAAATGGAAAATTTGCTCTCTTACGTAGAGCAAGGAGGGACGCTGATCGTTCAATACAATACTAGCCACCGGCTGGTTACTGATGAATTCGCACCTTTCCCATTAGAATTGTCGCGCGATAGAGTATCAGTTGAAGAAGCCCCGGTTGAGTTCTTGCTACCTGATCACCAGGTACTAAATAAGCCCAACAAGATTACATCAAAAGATTTTGATGGATGGGTACAGGAAAGAGGACTTTACTTTCCAGGTGATTGGGATCCCAATTATGCTGCTGTTTTAAGCACAAATGATCCAGGTGAAACTGCTAAACATGGAGGTTTATTGATAACTAAATTTGGGAAAGGCTATTATATTTATACCGGTTTTAGTTGGTTCAGGGAATTGCCCGCCGGCGTGCCCGGCGCATACCGACTCTTCGCTAATATGATTTCCATAGGTCAACCTGAACCTGATAATTAACCGCCACCTATGATTCTACGCTGGATCTCCTACTTGCCCCTAACTATACTGTACTGGGTTTCAACGGGGTTATATTTCTTTATTTTTTATGTAGTTCGGTATCGTTATCAGGTGGTACAAGAAAATCTGCAGCATGCCTTTCCTGAAAAGGATGCAGAGGCAATTGAGGTAATAATGAAACAATTCTACAGAAACTTTTGTGACTTCATTATAGAGGTATTAAAGTCAATTACCATTAGTGCCGTGGAATTGGAAAAGAGAGTCACGGTAAAAGATCCGGAGGTGATCGAGCGGTATTTCAAAAATGGGCAATCCGTGTTGGTTTTGAGTAGTCATCAGTTCAATTGGGAATGGATCCCATTGGCTAGCAGTTTGAGGTTGTCAAT
>CAZOJZ010000608.1:0-3722 GCA_964580205.1 uncultured Roseivirgaceae bacterium | reverse complement strand
GGTGATTATGATGTAGAAATCACTGTACCCGCCGATCACGTGGTGGCAGCCACTGGAACTTTAAGAAATGCCAGGGAGATGCTTTCCAAAGAGGAATATGATCGGTTTCAAAGGGCCAAAACCGCAGATGAACCGGTAATCATAGTTTCTGACTCAAGTGCAATTACCAAGGAAAAAGCCCCGGTTAAAGACAAAACCAGTACCTGGAAATTTAGCGCTGAGAATGTGCGGGATTTCGCATTTGCCACCAGCCGTAAATTTATCTGGGATGCCCAGGGAGTGCAGATAAAAGATAAAAGGCCTCTGGCTATGTCTTTTTATCCTAAAGAAGGGAACCCTTTGTGGGAAAAACACAGTACTGAAGCTGTCGTGAATACCCTAAAAACCTACTCCAAGTACACTATTGATTACCCATACCCGGCAGCTATATCCGTACATGCAGCAAGCATTGGGATGGAGTATCCTATGATATGCTTTAATTTCGGAAGACCTGATAAGGACGGAACTTATTCTGATGGGCTAAAGTATCGTATGATCAGTGTTGTAATACACGAGGTAGGACATAACTTTTTTCCGATGATCATAAACTCTGATGAGAGGCAATGGACCTGGATGGATGAGGGGTTGAACTCATTTCTGCAATATAGGACAGAGGTAGAACAATACGAGAATTACCCCTCCAAAAGGGGGCCGGCATCCAGTATTGTGTCTTATATGAGTGGTGACAAAAGCTACATTCGTCCGATCATGACAAACTCGGAACAGATCTTGCAATTTGGCAACAACGCTTATGGTAAGCCAGCAGCAGCGCTTTCCATACTCCGCGAAACCATAATGGGGCCCGAATTGTTTGACTATGCATTTAAGGAGTACGCAAGGAGATGGGCTTTCAAACATCCAATGCCAGCCGATTTTTTTAGAACCATGGAAGATGCTTCGGCTATTGATCTGGATTGGTTTTGGCGCGGTTGGTTTTACGATACTGACCATGTAGATCTGGGCATAGACCAGGTTAAATGGTATCGAATTAAACAAACAGAGGAAACTGTTGAACGGCAGTTAACCAACAAAAAACAAAAAGTGGGCGGCGGCAGTGAAAACCACCAGTCAGGGAAAAACAGTGACTTTGAGGGGGGTTTCACGGAGTTTACGGTAATCCCCACAGACGGACGCTATTATGGGGAATTCCTGGCCCGTGTTGACGATGAAGACATTGTGCAAAACCACTCAGACAAGAATTTTTATGAAATCACCTTTACCAATAATGGCGGATTAGTAAGCCCGATTATCATCGAGTTTACTTATAAAGACGGGACAAAGGAAATTGAAAAAATTCCTGCGGAGATATGGAGGAGGAACGAGTATGTGGCCACTAAAGTGTTTGTCAAAGAGAAAGAAGTGGTAAACATTGCACTGGATCCCAATGGTGAAACCGCTGACACCGAACCAGAAAATAACTTTTTCCCAAAAAAGCATGTGAAGTCCCGTTTTGAGCAATTTAAGGAGAAGAAGTAGGGGTCAAAAATTTATATATAGGAACTGGTACATTTGCTCATTTGATTCAGGATTAGGTGAATGATCGGTGCGATTGGTCATTCAAAATAATTATATTCTCTTTTTAGCATAAGTTTTTCAATAGCCTCTGGACTGGGTCTGGGCTTAAAATCCACTTTTTCATAATATTCCCCAACATCCCACCTTAACTCTTTTCCCAGTGTTCGAGGATCCTTTGTCTTGATCAGGTAATCCTCTAAGCGTTCTGCTAGCTTTTCTTTGGGTCCACTGTATTCATCTCTATTAGCTACATTGACCATTTGATAGGGGTCATTTCTCAAATCGTATAATTCTTCTGGAGGTCGCTTGTCAAAAGCAAGATTAAATAATGGCTCTATATTGGGATCTTCCCGATTGATCAAAACGTGCATTTTAGTAGGTGACGGATAGTGCAGCATGTGAGCATCCACATCACCAAAGAGTGGTGGATCACCAGCCGGCCAACGATCGGGTTCATAATTTCTAATATAGAGAAAATCGAAAGTCTGAATGGCACGGCCGGGATAGCCAAGACCATTCTGACGACACAAGGCATGCCGCTCCCGGGCAGTGACTACAAAATCCCTTTCTAATTCAATTTGTCCTGAGAGGTCCGAAAAAAGTATATTTTTCAGGCTTTTCGCGGTCATCTCAACTGGAATTTCCAACTCGGCCAACTCAAGGAAAGTAGGGGCAAGATCATTCAGGTTAACAAAATCATTAACCAATCTACCAGCTGAGATATGGTTCTTCCAAGTAATAATTAAAGGTATTCTGGTGCCAAAATCGTACAGATTGGCCAGACCCCTGGGCATTTGCCATCCGTTATCACTGCAGATTACTATTAGTGTATTTTCAGCCTGATCACTTTCGTCGAGTGTTTTTAGGATGCTTCCTACCTGAAGGTCGAAATTTTGAATCTCATAATAATAATCCGCTATATCCCCACGAGTGATGTCATTATCGGGTAAAAATGGAGGTACCTGTATTTTATTTAAATCCATCCCAGATGCAACTCCCGAACCTACTTCATAAGGTCTATGCGGATCTTGACTGCTGAACCAAAAGCACCAGGGGTCACCGGATCGATTGTCCTTTAGAAAGGTGTCAAACGAAGTATATTTTTTACCCCCATGATTGTTCTTTCGTCCGCTGTCTTCAACACTTCCAGGCCCCCAGCCCTTTCCTTGAGAGCCCACGAAATAACCGCTTTTTTCTAATAGATCAGTATAAAAAGCAAATTTGTTCGGTAAGATGCCCCATAGATTCGCACCTTCCTCTAAACGCCAAATATCCTGTCCTGTTAGAAGTCCTGCCCGGGCCGGGGAACATGATGGGGCGGCACAAAAGGCATTATTGAATCGAATGCCCCGACTGGCAATATTGTCAATATTGGGTGTTTGAACCACTTGATCACCATAACAACTCAAGTGATAAGCGTAGTGATTATCGGACATTAACAATAAAATGTTTGGGCGGCTTGAGGGTGGGGCTTGGTCAGCACATGAAAATCCAAGCGAAGTGAATAACAAAAAGAAAACTCCACAATGCCATTCTTTCACAAAAGCACCCCATGATATTGCTGCGCCATTCATATAATTTATTTGTTTAGCTACCATGTGATTATACTATTTAATATTGACTCTCGAAAAGTAAAAAAAATTTCAAGCATTAAAAAACAGCTTCAACCCTATGGATTCCATTGGGATAAATTCTAAACAAAGCTGATCTTATCCAAATCCACATTCCCTCCCGAAAGAATTAAACCCACTCGTTTTCCGTTGAATACCTCTGATTTCTTAAAGACCGCAGCTAGTGGTACCGCTGCCGATGGCTCGATCAGTATTTTCATCCGCTCCCATACCAGACGCATGGCTCCCAATATTTCCGGGTCACTTACTGTGATTATTTGCTTGACATGTTTTTTAATGATACCAAAGGTTCTTTCGCTCAAAGATGTCAAAAGTCCATCCGCCATGGTTTCGGGGTCGATAGATGGATGAATAATTCCTGATTGGAGTGACCGAAAAGCATCATCAGCTCCTTCAGGTTCACCGGCAATTACTATGGCTTCAGGCAAAAGATAAGCAGCCACAAGACCCGTTCCAGATAAAAGCCCACCACCACCGACTGGTACTATCAAAATATTCAGGTCAGGGACCTCTTCAATAAGCTCCAAAGCAGCGGTA
>CAZOJZ010000607.1:0-2790 GCA_964580205.1 uncultured Roseivirgaceae bacterium | reverse complement strand
TTTCAAAATCATTATGGGTGTCAAGGTTGGAAATATAAGTAACATCATACCCTAATGATTCCATCCAGAACGCTAACGGAAATTCCCAAAGAAGAAATTCACCGGAGCCATTGGTTATAGCGCTTAGATCTGACGGCAGGCTGTTCATATAAAATGTATAGGGTCTGTCGAAGCTGACATCAGCACCGACCTTGACATGCCAGGGGTTGTGATCTTCCGTCCCCTCGTAGGTCCAGTCGTAAAGAGATCGCCATTCGGGCCAACGATTGTACGCCTGCCAGGTGAGATCTGAGCACTGAAAGAGAAAATCTGCAGGTCTGTCATCTTTGACGATGAAAACAATATACGATTGAAGCCCGCTATTGGTAGCGGTCATTTTACCAAGATATACCCCACTGGTCCAGTCCGTACCAATTTCCAGTTCGAAACTTGGTTCCCAGGTACATTCCCTAACATTGTTTTTACCATCTTCAGGTACCTTTTGATTTTTGCCCTGGAAAGGGCCGAGTGAGGAGATCTTCCGGCTCCTTTACCCTGGTAGTAACCCATTCTGAATATGTCAACCTTAAACGGTGACGGAGGATCAGTGCTTACAAAAACCTTCAATATATCTCCAGCCCGTATGCTGGTGGCAGAACAATAACCTTCAATGGGTTTGCTTCGGCATAAAAATATTTCATTATATGGTTCGGTAATTTCACAAGTATCAGTTTGACTGTTGGTAAGCATCCAATCCCTGGTGCCAGGTTTTTGGTTTTCAAGGACAATGGGGTTCTCAGAAGGGTAACTTTTTGGGGCCTGACAGCCAATAGAGCTGATCAGAAACAAGATAAAGCTGTATAGTATTGAGAAACGAATGACAGTGATATAATTCTAAAAAGGAAGATAAGGAAAATTTTCATATCTTCTGGTACTATTAAAATCCCCCATTATGCGTTTTCCAACCCTATGTTTCTTTTTCATGAGTTTGGCAGTCTGCTCTCAAGCCCAGAAAAAACCAAAGATCAATAAGAACAAGCAAGCGGTTATTGCTACCATAGAAAGTAAGAGCCAGGAGTTAATAGAGCTAAGCGACAAAATCTGGTCATTTGAAGAAACTGCCTTTCGGGAAACTAAATCAGCGCAAGCGCTGGCAAACTATGCTGCCTCTCAGGGTTTCAACATAAAAACGGGAGCAGCGGAAATACCTACCGCATTTGTGGCTGAATACGGTTCTGGGAAACCAATTATAGGTATTATGGGTGAATTTGACGCGTTGCCGGGTTTATCGCAAAAAGCAGTGCCGGAAAAAGATCCTGTAAATCCGGGCGCTCCCGGGCACGGCTGCGGTCATAACTTGTTTGGTACCGCTTCATTGGGTGCTGCAATAGCCATTAAAGAATTGATAGAATCTGGCGCACTTCAAGGCACCATCCGGTTCTACGGAACCCCTGCAGAAGAGAGATTCTTTGGCAAACTTTGGATGATCCGTGCCGGGTTATTTGACGATGTAGATGTAATGATGGACTGGCATCCGGGTGCTGAAACTGAGGCAGACGTACAAAGTTCATTGGCCTTGGTAGACTTCATGGTGGAATTCTACGGTCAGGCCGCCCATGCATCTGGTGACCCCTGGAACGGGCGCAGTGCTTCTGACGCACTGGAATTATATACAACCGGCATCAATTATTACCGGGAACACGTAAAACCCACTGTTCGAATACACTATCATATTCAGGATGCAGGAAAGGTAGTAAACGTGGTACCGGATTATTCACGTATTTGGGTACGGGTGCGAGATACTAAACGGGAAGGGATGGAAGCAGTTTGGGAGCATGTGGAAAAAATGGCGGAAGGTGCAGCTATCATGGCGAAAGTAGAGCATAAGGCAGCATTGATCTCCGGAGTACATGAGGTGCTGGTTAATCGTACCGGCGGGGCACGGTTGCAAGTAAATCTGGAATATCTTGGACCAATCACCTATACAGCCGAAGAAGAATCTTTTGCCAAAACCATCCAAGAAGCTACGGGCAAAGAACAGGTAGGTCTGGACGCTGGAATTAATCCCCTGAAAGAAACCAAAGAGCATCCCGGGGGTGGGTCAACCGATGTGGGCGATGTGAGTTTTGTAGTACCCACCATCAGACTCAGTGTTACCACAGCTCCCAAAGATACTCCCTGGCATTCCTGGGCAGTGGTTGCCTGCAGTGGGATGTCAATTGGACATAAAGGTATGATCTATGCGGCCAAAGCGTTATCGATGACCATGGTCGACCTGTTTGAGGATGCCAAACTTCGGGAAGAAGTACGCAAAGAATTCCTGGAGAAAAAAGGGGACTATGTTTATAAGGGCATGGTACCGGAGGGGCCGCCGCCAGTGGATCAGGCAGACGGTAACTAGGGAAGAGGGAAGAGGGATTAGGGACGAGGGATGAGGGTGTTAGGGGGTTAGGGTGTTAAGGATGCAGGAACGAGGGAACGCCGAACGTCGAATGCCGATTAACGATTGAATTACCAAAGTGCTGCAGGGGGATCCGCCTCAACTTGAACTTGTAGCCAATATTGCCTATCTTATTGCTAATGTAGGGATTAGATAATCGGGAGATAAGTATTTTCATACGCCATGAAAACCATCCTACCTTGTTTGCTAGTAATAGCAGTTTTCTTACCTGTCAGCCTCAAAGCCCAGATGAAATTTCATGTGGGTCTTACCACCGGGATCAATTCGACAATTGTACTTGACAAAGGACTGTCCGAAGACCCTAGATTTAATTCAACATTCAGCTATAAATGGGCGCCTGTAGGAATGTC
>CAZOJZ010000606.1:0-1520 GCA_964580205.1 uncultured Roseivirgaceae bacterium | reverse complement strand
GAAAATTCAAAAACGAACGCCTAGTGAACAACTGCCTTTCCCTGGCTATTCAAAAAATGCTCGACGACCCAGATTTGATCCAGTTCCTGTTGGCAGGCAGGCCTTGACCCGGTGCCTGATTGATAGGGGCTTAGGATACTTGTATACTCCCACGCATGGTCCTCTACATCCCCCACCGATGCCCGAAATGCTTTGAGAGCGTTACGCTGGTTCAGCCACAGTATAAGGAAGAAACTCTAACTTAATTTGTGGTACAAATATCAGGGGTGGGTTAAATAGAGGAGGCGGCCAACGGGATTCGAGAATGGGGCGGGGGAGAAGATGATCTCCGCAGGCAAAGGGTTTAGGATCTAAGGAATCAATTATCGATCAAATTGTTCTTTGTAGCCTAGATCTCATTGAACAAGTTGTGGCTTTTGCTGGGTATGTATTTCATCTAGACGGGTTCTAAGGCGTGAAGCCCATTTTTTAAACAAGGTTCGAGTGGGTGTCCATTGAGATTTGTTTGCGGATTCTGAGGTGGTCTGGGAAATTACTCCGGCCATAACAATTTCATCAGTGGAATAATCGACCAACTTAAATTCCATTGAAGCACCACCGCTGTTTTCCTTCATTGGTTTTAAATCTGTAATTGCAATTCCAATGGCCAGGGTACCGGGTTGCCTTTGGCCAAATCCTACCAAAATATATTTATCCTCCAAAGCGTGAATTATCTGATTCCGCAGGTATTCGGACAATTCATTAAATTTAGTAGGATCGACCCCTCTTTTTATACTTTCGTCAGAAAAGAACACCACCACATGTTGGACATAAAACCGGGAGTAGTCCGACAAATCCTTATTGGGGTTTGTGTATACAAAAAAACCTTCATCAGTAGGGTGGGGTTTCAAAATGGAATAATTACTTAAAAATCCTGATCGGTGGAACCTATCCTTGGCACAACCCAAAACTCCTCCAAGGAGAATAGCTGAAGCCAAAATAGATATTGCCATTAAAGCGTTTTTATATGATTTTATCTTCATTGGTTTTCTCACCGGTCTGATCTCACCTTGCCGGGGGGCCAAAGTATAGATAGAGTTTAAAAAACGCATTAATTCGTGGCAATTGATCACTTAAGTAGCAGGCTTATCACCAGTAATAATGCGCTTTTCATCCCCGGGCTATAATTCCTTTTTAATCTGCTTGATAGTCTCATCGGTTGTTTTAATGGAAGATTATTCAGTGGTCACGAGTCAGTTCTGGCAAACCATCATTTGATAAACGCATTTTCTATAACCGGTCTGATTAACGTACAGGTAAGCACTAGAACGGCTGCCATCAGTAAAGCAATTCTGAACAAATTTCTTCCTTTCAACTTGGGATTTGGCACCGGGAAATTTGCTAGGGAGGATATCATCAAAAATTTAAAAGGCAATTCGATTAAGGGTCATATTATTACTATAAGAGTCATATTATTTCGGTCAGGCAAAACTGAATTGATTTATTTTTCATATTTCTGAATAATGGTCAAAATGGTCAAA
>CAZOJZ010000605.1:0-5257 GCA_964580205.1 uncultured Roseivirgaceae bacterium | reverse complement strand
AGTGTTCAATAATGGCAAGGTGCTGTTAGACAGCGATTTAATGCTAAATTGACCTGCCATGACTGAATTTATGGGACATCCATTGATCAGGGTACCATTGCGTTACGCTATTATTGGCATATTTCTGTATGGCACCTTATTCCTATTGTTATATTTTATGGATAATAATCCGCTGGTAGTAGGCAGGCCTTGGGATTTTGGTTTCCTTTTGATCCCTTTGATGGTCTTTTTTGCAATGAAGGATTTTAAAGTCAACTACAATGAAGGTGAACTTCGGTTTTGGCAAGGCATGTCAATTGGATTTGTAACCTATTTGGTTTTGGCTTTTGGGGTAGCGCTGTTCATTTATATCTTTATGACTTTTGCGGACCCCGGCATTCTTGAAGGCTATATTCAAGACCGGATACTACTGTTGGAAACTAGTAAGGAGCAGTTCATCAAACAATTGGGGGAAGAGTTGTATGACGAGCAAATAATCAAGATGAACCATACAACAGCATTCATAGTGGCCCTTGACGAATTTTGGAAAAAACTGGTGATTGGCCTATTTTTAACTATATTAATAGCCGCTGTACTGCGTAAATAGTAAACCAAGCCAACGTGCTATTACTAAAAAGGTCAACCCACAGGAAACAATCTAGATGAGAGAAGGCTTGGATATTTCTTTGGTGGTACCTGTATTTAATGAGGAAGAATCACTTGAAGAATTGTATCAATGGATCCATGAAGTCATGGACATGCATGGGTTTCAGTATGAGTTGATCCTGATTGACGATGGGAGCAATGATCAAAGCTGGGATATCATAATAAAGCTAGTGGCCCAGGATACTGCAATTAAAGGTATTAGGCTATCAAGAAACTATGGCAAGTCAGCCGCTTTAAGTGTAGGTTTTGATCACGCCAAGGGAGACGTAGTTTTTACCATGGATGCCGACCTGCAAGACGACCCTGAAGAAATTCCTTCAATGTACGATATGATGATAAGGAATAAATTCGACTTGGTTTCAGGGTGGAAAAAAAAGAGAAAAGACCCAATTACTAAGACTATCCCTTCTAAATTTTTCAATTGGACAACGCGTTTTATTTCTGGCATTAAACTTCATGATTTTAATTGCGGATTTAAAGCTTACCGCTCCGACGTTATCAAGCAGATATCTATTTATGGTGAAATGCATCCGTACATTCCGGTAATTGCCAAATGGAGTGGTTTCAATCATATCGGAGAAAAGCAAGTTAGGCACCACCCTAGAAAATATGGCGTCACCAAGTTTGGATTTGAGCGGTTCATCAGAGGGTTTCTGGATTTGCTGTCAATCACTTTTGTATCAAAATTCAAAAAAAGGCCAATGCATTTTTTTGGGACTTTCGGTACCATCTTCTTTTTAGGTGGTTTCATGATCACCCTATGGATCATTGGAGAGAAACTTTACTACCGGTGGCTTTTAAACCAGGTCCCGCCACGGGATGTAGTGGACCAACCGCTATTCTTTTTGGCGCTGGTAGCATTGATAATCGGTGTCCAGCTGTTTCTCGCAGGGTTTATCAGTGAGTTACTTGCCCAAAACTCCTCCCAGACCAGAGATTATGTAGTAAGGGAAGAAGTGGGGTTCTAAGTTCCCTGTATTTTACTACAGAAGTATATTGCCTCTTTTGAAAGGGCAAATTTTCTAACCATATCAGTGGTCAGAGAGTCAACAAAATGATCCTCTGTCACCTGAAATCCACAGTTTTCTAAACGTTCTTTATAGTCTTTTCCATACAGACGCATGTGATCTTTCTGGCCAAACTTTTTCATCCTGTCACCGGGTGTAGTGATATTGGGGTCTTCAAAAGTATGATCTGGAAAAGGAGGGAAAAAGGGAACCTGGATTATAGCCCATCCTCCGGGTTTTAAGACCCTGTAAATTTCTTTCATTGCCTGTCGATCATCTGTTAGGTGCTCCATCACATGATTGCAAAGTACACAGTCAAAGGAATGCTCATCAAAAGGCATTTGATGAATATCCATTTTTACCTTTGCCAGGGGAGACTCGATGTCTGCGGTCAGGTAATCCAGGTGCTTCAGGGACTCAAAGCGATCAATGAAACAATATTCGGGTGCAATATGTAATAATCGTTGTTTTTGATGGAACAAAGAAGTTTGGTTTTTTAGATAAACCCAGAGTAACCGGTGACGTTCAAGCGCCAAACAATTAGGACATAGTGAATTCTCTCTGGCTTTTCTTCCGTAGGGCAGAAACTTACGGTATTGGTGGTTACAAATAGGGCATTGGACCCCCTTACCTAAATAGAATATTGACAGAAACTTGGCAATGAAATGGCCAACTAATTGAAGGTACTTGCGTGGAATAAGCAGGATGGCCAGGCTAATTATGTGCTTCATATGAAGAGAATTGGCCAAATATACCAAAATCAGGGCGGGAGAAGAATTCAATCATTCAATCCTTCAGTCCATCAATCGTCCTTCAGTCCATCAATCATTGAAAAGGGCGAGGGACTGCCGGCATAAGAGCGTTGATTATGTGGGGGCCTAAACTCCAGTGTAGTTAAATGGAGTAATACCTTTCAGTTCGTCCTTGACATGGTTTGATACTTTTAAACCTTCAATAAACTCCCACATACAATCTTTGGAAATTTTTTGGTTGTTGCGTGACAGTTCTTTTAGTGTTTCATAGGGTTTGGGATATCCTTCTCTTCTAAGGATGGTTTGAATCGCCTCTCCAACAACCGCCCAGTTATTCTTCAGATCTTCGTTTAATGCGTGTTTGTTTAATTGAAGTTTATTGCATCCTTTTAAAAGTGAATTAATCCCTAACAATGTGTACCCCAGCAGGGAACCCAGGTTTCGAAGCACAGTTGAATCGGTAAGATCTCTTTGCAGTCTGCTGACCGGCAGTTTCGAGGATAGATGATTACACAATGCCGTGGACATTCCGAAATTACCCTCAGCATTCTCAAAATCTATAGGATTAATCTTATGGGGCATGGTCGATGACCCAACTTCGCCTTTCTTGATCTTCTGAGTAAGGTAGTTCTTGGCAATATACAGCCAGATATCCTGGGCAAAATCCATAAGTATAGTGTTAATTCTTTTGATATTATCCAGGTACGCCGCCAGATAGTCGTAATGCTCGATTTGTGTGGTAGGTTTACTGCGGTGAAGTCCCAGGGATTTCAACCATTTGTCAGCGAATTTATCCCAATCCACTTCGGGAAAAGCCACAACATGGGCGTTAAAGTTACCGGTGGCACCACCAAACTTTGCGGCCATAGGTATTTCGTTCAAACTTTCCAATTGCCTGGTTAATCGACTACAAAATACATCGATCTCTTTACCAAGACGGGTAGGTGAAGCTGGTTGACCATGCGTATGAGCCAACATGGGAACATCCTTCCATTGCCGGGAAAGTCTCTTTAGGGTAGTCAGCAACTGCTTTAGGATAGGAAGAATCACTTCCTTGTGTGCATCTTTCAAGGACAATGGCACGGCAGTGTTATTAATATCCTGGGAAGTTATAGCAAAGTGAATGAATTCCTGAAACTTACTTAAGCCCAATATCTTTAATTGTTCCTTTAGATAATATTCCACGGCCTTCACGTCGTGATTGGTGGTACGTTCCAATGTCTTGATCCTTCGTGCCGACTTAATGTCAAAGGAATTTATTATAGAGTCCAATTTTTGTAATCCACTTTTAGGAAACTTGGTCAAAGGGGGTATTGGGATTTGCGTCAGGGCCTTAAAGTAATTCACCTCCATCATCAGACGATATTTGATCAACGCATATTCTGAAAAGTAGTCAGCCAGATCGACAGTCTGCGTCCTGTAGCGACCGTCAAGAGGAGAAAGGGCTGTCAATTCTGTTAATTTCATATATATCAGGCTGTTTAAGTTCAAAAATAGGAAAATAATAAACTTTAAGCGGATTAATCCATTTAATTAACAGGTCAACGAGTTCCGTAAAAGATAGATTTTATTAATTTTGTACCACCTTAAACATCGGGCATTACCAAAGCCCGGAAGAAGCGCCAGATATTCATGAATGACCACTATTACAGACTAAAAGTCAAGGATATAATTCAGGAAACACAGAAAGCAATTACCATTGTATTTCATCAGCCAGAACCGGTTATGGAATACCGTTCGGGGCAATTTCTAGCGCTAATTTCGGAGATTGACGGTAAGGAGGTCAGACGCTCTTATAGCTTTTGCTCCGCCCCTGAAATTGACCAGGATCTTGCTGTTACCGTGAAGCGCGTAGAGGGAGGATTGATGTCTAATTTTCTTCCGGACCATCTGAAGATAGAAGATGAGTTGAAGGTTCAGGAGCCTATGGGTCATTTTACCATTGACATGGACCCTACAAATAAAAGGCACGTGGTTATGGTAGCGGGAGGAAGTGGTATTACTCCATTTATGTCTCATATCAAGTCAATATTGAAATGGGAACCCAAGAGTATCATTTCTCTTATTTATGCCAACCGGAATATAGATTCGATCATTTTCAAAAAGGAATTAGAAGACCTTCAGGCAAAAAATGAAGGCCGTTTTCATGTCATCTATATTCTCGATGAGGCTCCTTTGACCTGGCAAGGACCTTCCGGTTTATTGAACCCGGAAATGTTAAAGGAGATTTTGCAGCGAATACCAGACTGGGGTGTTGACAATACACGATATCTAATGTGCGGCCCGGAAGGGATGATGCGTAATGTGGAAACTTTTCTTGCTGATTATGGCATTCCCAGTGGTAGTTTGTTTAAAGAAAGTTTCGTAACCCCTATAATAGACAAAGTTCAGGATGATGACGCTGATGGTGAACTCAAAACTCGTGAAATTAGGGTTATTTATGACGGCGAAGAGCATAAATTTACCGTAGAGCCGGACAGCACCATTCTTGAGACCGCCCTGGATCTGGATATTGACCTTCCTTATTCATGTCAGAGCGGCCTTTGTACAGCGTGCAGAGGTAAATTACTTTCAGGTAAGGTGAAACTGGATGAGGAAGAGGGTCTGTCTGATTCTGAAAGAGATGAAGGTTATATACTCACTTGCGTAGGACACCCCCTGACCGATAATGTAAAAATAGAAATAGGTTAACCCTATTACACTGATGTTGCTTATAGATTAATTCCTCGAAGTTTTTCAAGGACCTCCGGACTGTCCCATTCAAGCGCTCCGCTTTGATTCATGGCAATTTTTCCGCTTTGATCAATTATTAAGGTTGTAGGCAGAGACATAATGCCAATGTCCGGAAATGGG
>CAZOJZ010000604.1:0-1782 GCA_964580205.1 uncultured Roseivirgaceae bacterium | reverse complement strand
CACTTACGCTAGCTCAGGATAGCTCCTGGAAGGCAGGAGTTAGCACAGGCATCATTACACCGGAGACCCCTATGTGGATGGCAGGATATGCGGCTCGTGACCGACCCGCGGAAAGCTCCATGCACGACCTTTGGGTTAAGGCTTTGGCTATTGAAGATTCCATGGGTAGGAGGGCAGTATTTGTGTCCAGTGATTTGCTGGGATTACCTAAGAACATTTCAGATGCAGTAGCCACTAAACTCATGGATAAGTTTCAATTGGAACGTTCCCAGATTATGTTGACAAGTTCACATACGCATTCCGGTCCGGTACTTAGTCAGTCCCTCATCCACATTTACCCATTGGATGATGATCAGAAACAGGAAATAGAGGATTATGCTGGTTGGTTGGAAAATAAAATTGTTGATGTGGTTTTAGAGGCAATGACTAAAATGGAACCTTCCCAAATGTTTTCAGGTGTAGGTCAACTGAGATTTGCTGTCAACCGACGCAATAATTCGGAAAAGGATATTTTAGTTGCTCAAGATTTAAAGGGACCTGTTGATCACTCCGTACCTGTATTAAAAATGGCGCATGCTGACGGGACATTACAGGCAGTGGTATTCGGTTACGCCTGTCACGCTACCACTTTGAATGGATACCAATGGTCCGGTGATTATCCTGGTTTTGCTCAAATTGACCTGGAGTCTCAATACCCTGGTGCGGTGGCGCTTTTTTTTGCTGGCTGTGGTGGAGACCAAAACCCCCTTCCCAGGCGCACCATTCCATTGGCTAAACAGTATGGACGTGAACTTTCCGCAGCGGTTTCCAGGGTTATGGAGGAACCGATGACCGAGCTGGATCCAAGTTTGTCCACCAACTACAGCCAGTTGGAATTGTCCTATTCTGATCCGCTCAAGGTCACTGAACTACAATTAATAACCAACTCCGACATCCGATATCAAAGTGAATGGGCAAGTCATTGGCTCAAGGTGATTGCATCGGGAGATCCGATCCCAACTAGTTACCCATACTATCCCGTACAAACCTGGCGGCTGGGAAATCAAATCTGGGTGGCACTAGGGGGCGAGGTAGTGGTTGACTATTCAATATATCTGAAAAGATTATTTGGGCAGGACCTTTTTGTTACCGCCTATGCCAACGACGTGATGGCCTATATTCCGTCGTTGCGGGTCTTGCGTGAAGGAGGGTATGAAGGGGATACCTCAATGCGTGTTTATGGATTGCCCGCTCCCTGGTCTCCGGAAATTGAACAGGTAATTATCCAGGAAATACGGCGACAAATAATTGAAATTCAATAGTATTATTAGCGCTTATGATCTATATTATTAGTCTCAATAAAAGAAATTAATTAAAAACTTAAAATCAAACAACATGAGCAGATAAGACCATACTTGAGATTGACTCCGCAACCAGATTTGTAGCTTGAAGGTAGTTAATTTTGATTACTGGTCGTAGGATATCCTACGACCAGTTTTTTAGTAAAGAAGCGCCAGTGTTCCGAAGGTTCACTGGCGCATTATTTAGCACAACTCCTCTAAATTCCATTATAGTCGCGTTCGTTCTGGTTTTCGAGTGAAAACATGTTAAAAACTACCATGTGAAACTTTGAAAGGTCCGGTTGTGTTGTCTTTATATTATTTGTCCGAATATTATTTGTCCAAAATAAAGTTGAAATATATTAATTATCAGGCCAACCTACAGGGTAATTACTCCGTCATCATAAAGGGTAGACCAGTTAGAATAAGGCCTGGAATATTTTCTTATTAATTGTGACAAAAA
>CAZOJZ010000603.1:0-5160 GCA_964580205.1 uncultured Roseivirgaceae bacterium | reverse complement strand
TTTTTCTTTTGGAGTTTTAGCAGCTTCTTTTTTAACGTTTTTCTTTGCGTCTTTACCTTTTCCCATAATACTATCTATTAAATGTTATTAATTTCTCTATTCTACCTGCGTGTCTATTAATTCTGATGTAAAATTCCCTTCTTAGAAATTCTTGTTTTAAATTAAGCACAACGTATGGCTAAATGCATTGCATTTATACCCATTATCTATAAATCTAATGGATTTTGGATATTTTGAAAATTTTTTACTGCCACATGGGTATATATTTCTGTAGTTTTTAATGAATTGTGGCCCAGCAATGATTGATGAAACAATGCCTGGATTGCGGCAAGGAGTTAAAAGGAAGAATTGACAAGAAATTTTGCTCTGACTATTGTAGATCTTCTTATCATTTTCAACAAAATCGGAGTAAACGTGCAAGTCCTTATCTAAAGATTGACCAACAACTGAAGCGCAATCGTAAGATTTTAGCTGCGCACAATAAGGATGGCAGAACCATCGTCCGAAAACCCAAGTTGATTGATGCCGGTTTTCATCCGCGGTATTTTACTCACTATTGGCGGGCCGGGAATAATAATTTATATCGTTTTTGTTATGAATACGGATTTTTAGAGAAATACGAGAACGGAAAACGGAACATAAGTAAAATTAGTGATGGTACTTCCTCAATATCCCCAATGGGGTCAAAAACTGACATTCGTCTTAAACCCGGAATTTGATCATCTAAAATCTCAATCTGGCGAATAAAATTTTACCTTTTATTCAAAAACGGCCATTTTTTTTAGAAATTTACCCCCTCATAAAAAGATATAAAAAAACACGATCATGACCACTGCTGAAATCAAAGAAGCCATTCAACCGGGAGTACTCCATGGAGACCAGGTTCAGACATTACTTAATTACGCCCAGGCTCAAAATTTTGCGTTACCTGCGGTAAATGTAATCGGTACAAATTCAGTCAATGCCGTACTGGAAACCGCACGGGATGTCAATTCACCGGTTATGATCCAATTCTCTAATGGAGGGGCTCATTTTAATGCAGGCAAAGGACTTAGTAATGATGGACAAAAAGCTGCAGTTATTGGTGCAATCAGTGGCGCACATCACGTCCACCAAGTGGCTAAAGCTTACGGGGTTCCGGTGGTTTTGCATACAGATCATGCCGCCAAAAAATTACTCCCATGGATTGATGGACTGCTGGATGCCGGAGAAGATTTCTTCCAAAAGCACGGAAAGCCTCTATACAGCTCTCATATGATTGATCTCTCAGAAGAACCCCTGGAAGAAAATGTGGCCATTTGTAAGGAATACCTTATACGAATGGATAAGATGGGCATGACCCTGGAAATTGAACTGGGAGTGACCGGTGGAGAAGAGGACGGTGTGGATAATACTGATGTTGACAGCAGCCGTTTGTATACCCAACCGGAAGAGGTGGCCTACGCTTACGAACAGTTGATGGAAGTGAGTACCCGGTTTACCGTTGCAGCCGCATTTGGCAACGTACACGGCGTTTACAAGCCGGGCAACGTAGAATTAAGGCCGGAAATTTTGAAAAACTCCCAGGAGTATATACAACAAAAATTCCATACCGGTCCTAATCCTGTAAATTTTGTCTTCCATGGAGGGTCAGGGTCTCCCCAACATCAAATAAGGGAAGCGATCGAGTATGGAGCGATCAAAATGAACATCGACACCGATATGCAATGGGCATTCTGGGATGGTGTGCGTACCTACTACCAGAGCAAAGAAGGTTATTTACAAGGACAAATTGGAAATCCAGAAGGTGATGATGTTCCGAATAAGAAGCATTATGATCCAAGGGCATGGCTTAGGGCCGCTGAGCTAAACTTTGTGGAACGCCTAAAAGTGGCATTTGACGACCTGAATGCTGTGGGTGTCCTCTCTTAGCGCTGACAAATTTCTTTATATGCACAGTATCGACACCGATCAGTATCATCGGTTTGGGTAAATGGGACTGTTTCATCAAAAAGTTCCTGTAGTACCTGCGTCAACTGTTTTTCAAATTCACTAAATCCTGCTATAGGTATTACCTGACCATGGTTAAGCCATTGAATGCCCTCATTTACCTTCTTCAAGGGATAGACCCCTAATTTCACCTGGGTGTTCCCCCGGGTCTTGCTCCACAGGTAGCCGTAGAACAAACTTTGGAATCCTGATTTAAATCTGGGTTCATCAAAATGGGTTTGTACATAGTCTAATCCCCCCTCCGGAAATACCGGCCGATTTAAATTCTTTAGATCGACCTTGCCTGTTTTGTAATCTACTATATGATGAGTTTCATTGGTAGTATGAACACGGTCTAGTGTGCCCTCCAATCGCACTACTTTCCCAGGGCTAAATTCCAGATCCGATGTGATCTTTATCTCGGTTCCAGTCAGGGTGAAGGGTGCTTCTCTCAGGTCCTTTTCAACTACCTTATAAATTAATTTTTGTATAATTTGTTCATGAAGCAGGTCTTTACCTTCTATCACTGAAAAAGAGGATTTCTTAAAATGATTCTTGATGGCCCAATCAACCGCTTCAGTTATGACCTGTGAATCCAGCAATTCTTTTATTCGATCTCTGGACACAGTTTCTCCTGTAAGTGGCTGGTACAGCCTTTCCAAGCCATGATGTACAATATTTCCAAAGTCCCTGGGATCAAGCTCTTTGGACTCTTTTTCTCTTTCCCTGATCCTTACCAGGTACCTGAAATAAAACCGAAGGCTGCAATCAAGATAGTGGCGAATGGCTGTCGGCGATAGTGACTTCTCTTCACCAATACCAACTAAAAACCGCTGCATCATTTCAACTACTTTTGACGATTTCTGAATATCAAGCGTTGCACTTGCAGGTGACTTGGACAACGACATCTGGTAAACGTGCTGGCTGATTGACTCCTTTGGAAATGATTCTATCAACTGCCAGATAAACCTGCTCTTTTCTCCTGATCCGTCGATAGCTACCTCGGTATTGTACAATACAATAATATCCTTTGCCCTTTGTAGTACCCGCTTGAAATGATAGGCATAAATGGCATCCTGTTCCTCAAAGGTGGGCAGTTTGAATGCCTTCCTTATAGCATAAGGAATATAACTGGTATGCCTGTTTCCCCTGGGAAGTTTGCCTTCATTAGCTGAAACCAGGATCACCCTTTCAAAGTCCAGCGCTCTGGTTTCCAGAAACCCCATTAATTGCAATCCCTTGGTAGGCTCACCGGAAAATGGAATTCTTAACTGCTCAAAAGCCTGAATAATCAACCTGGCAAGCGTTCGCGGCTCCAATTGCTGGTGGTGCTTCTGGATCCGTTCCTCCAGTTGCATCAGATGCTTCAAGCTGTGGTAGGCAAACTCCGTCTCCAGGTCACCCAACTGCTGGTCTAGTCTGAGTTTTTGATAAATTGACATCATCATTTCAACCAATGAACTGATCAGATCGCTGACCCGATCCTTTGGAGTCATGGCCAGTTTAAGAGTTTCAGGCGACCCGGAAGCAATAAATGCAGAAACCGCTACCCACTTGCTTTTGGTGGTTAGCGCGGATGAGAATTGCTTTAATGATGGTAAAGCTCTTTGCATCAACGGGTTGGATATTAGATCGGTGACGTAGCTAGCCTCAGCGTATGCATTGTGCGCTTTACCCCGCAAATGCAATTGATATTCCATATAAGCGTTTGCCAGACCAAACCAATGACTGTGCTTAGTAGGGTAGCCCATGGTCACATTCAGGGACTGGATGTTTTCAGGTAAAGCAAAAAGAAGAGGAAAAAGCAGCCCCTCGTCCGCCAATACTACTCCACAACTTTGCTGCTGTTCCTCGGACAACTCCGCCAATAACTGACCTACCACCTGTGCCTGCCCTACCGCCTGTACTCCGCCGATCAATTGAATGCGTTTGGGTTCCTTTAACATGTCTGTGATTACCCAATGTACCTGCTCTGAGGGAGGCCATTTTTTATAATTCCGGCGCATGAATTTACCAGCCTCCTCCACCTCATGCTCCATATAAAGCCGATCGGCATCCCAATAAATAGTAGCTGCGTCGTTTGTCAATAAACTCCCGATAATCACTTCCTCGGATTTCGACAATGCATTGAAGCCGGCAAAAACTACCTTATCGAAAGGTACGTTAATGGATCCGTTTGCCAGTTGTTCAGCCAATTGACGATAAAGCATTCCGCTGTAGTACAGATTATTACTGTTCAGGTGATTCTTATAGGAATGATAAGTTTTACTAACCCGGCTCCACTGATTAATAAAATTGACGGTTAAAGTTGTGGGTTCATTACCCATCATCCGGTTGAATCGCTTCAAGGCGAACAACACTTCTTCATTGTCCTGATACCTGGATTCCAGCTGCTGTAATTGGTCCAGGTTTCTGTAGATTTCCCGGGCATTCACCAGGTGCCGATCTACTTCGTCGAAGTCTTTTAGCAGCACCTGTCCCCAGGCATAGAACTTATCAAAAGTTGGCAGCTCCTCTTTATCAATTTCACCTTCCGGCGGAGGCAGGTAAGTATCGCTATAGGCAGCATATAAGGCAAACAACAGGTCAATTTCATTGCTGATAGATTTCCCGGTACAACGAACAATAAAATCTTCAATGCTTAAAATATTTGGCACCCAGAACGTCTCCTCAGGGAATCTTTCCAGCAACGCTTCTCGAAAATAATAGCAGGCCCTTCGAGAAGGGAACACAAACGCGTACTTATGGAATTCATCTAAATCATCTGACGGCAGTTGGTCCACAATATGGCTAATAAACCCTTTCATGCCTTAACAATCTTTAAGTCGCTGACATATACCAGATATTTATCAATATTCCTGTATCCCATTTTTTCCAAAAGGGCAGCATACCGTGCCAGCTGTTTATGATGTTTCGAATGCTCTTTCTCTCGTTTATAGTCAACTACCACGGCCCGGTCATGCTTTACCATTACCCGGTCCGGTTTATACCATTTCCCTTCACTGGCTATTTCTCTTTCACAGAAAACTTCCCATTTCTATTCGAAAAACTTGGCAATTACTATCATCACGTGCTTATCGATGAGTTTCAGGATACCTCGGCCTATCAATGGGATAATCTCAAGCCTCTGGTTACCCACGCCCTGGATCAACGGAATCAGGTATCGCTGGCGGGTGACGTGCAACACTCGAC
>CAZOJZ010000602.1:0-3473 GCA_964580205.1 uncultured Roseivirgaceae bacterium | reverse complement strand
CTGGCATTGATCGTTTGGATGGGTTGGTTTTTCTCCAAACGAAATACCACTTCAGACGATTACTTTCTTGGAGGTAAACGGGTCCCATGGTGGGCAGCTGGTTTGAGTATATATGCTACCATGCTAAGTGCTATTACCTATCTGTCCCAACCGGCGCTGGCTTTTGCTTTTGACTGGCAGGCTTATCTGGGATACCTGGGCATATTGATGGTAGCACCGGTGGTGATATTTTTCTATTTGCCCTATTATCGAAAACTCAACATAACTACAGCCTATGAATATTTAGAGATTCGTTTTAATCTGGCCACTCGAATGTTTGGCAGTGTGTCATTTGTATTATTTCAATTGGTTAGAATGGGTATTGTAGTGTACTTACCTGCCTTAGCATTATCTACGGTAATCGGTATGGAAATATTTACTGCTATTATCCTGATGGGCGTGCTGGCGATCATTTACACCGTTTTGGGAGGAATTGAAGCGGTAATTTGGACTGATGTGCTTCAGGTGGCCGTATTAATTTTGGGGCTGATCTTGGGATTAATCTTCGTTACAATTGAAATTGGAGATGTTTCAGAAATAATCCAAACGGCTATCCAGAACAACAAACTGAAGATGTTTGACTGGAGGTTTAGCACCACTGAGGTAGTTACCTGGTCGTTGTTCCTGGGATCCATTGCTCTTAATATTGCCCCATACACAGCCGACCAGGCGGTAGTACAACGCTATTTGACAACGCCTACTGAACATGAGGCCAGAAAGAGTATATGGTTAAGCGGTATTATGGCGATACCTGCAGGCTTACTGATATTTAGCATGGGCACCTTTTTATATGTTTACTTCAAAGGACATCCCGAGTTATTGAATATTGGAATGGAAAATGATCGCATATTTCCATTGTTTATTGCCAATCAATTACCAGCTGGGGTTGCGGGTTTGGTAATTGCCGGTATATTTTCGGCTTCTATGTCTAGCTTGGACAGCAGTATGCACAGTGTTTCTACGGTGATAACGGTGGATTTCTATAAACGATTTACTAAAGAAACTACTGATGCAACCTGTTTATCAGTCGCTAGATGGGTAACTGTTATAGTAGGGATCTTGGGGACCATTGTGGCCTGTATCATGGCCTTATATCCTGTAACTTCGTTGTTTTTCCTATTTCAAGAATTCGTGGGTCTGTTTGGCAGCGCTTTGGCTGGAGTGTTCATTCTAGGGGTGTTTACTAATCGGACCCATGGGAATGGAGCTTTGACTGGCGCCTTCATTAGCGTGATGGTGCTGGCATATGTTAAATATTGGACTCAATTGAACTTCTATATATACCCTTTAATTGGCATTCCTGTTTGTGTGGTTTGCGGTTATGTAATAAGCAGATTCTGGCCAGCAAAACTGACAGTTATAGAGGATATCTCATTAAAGACACTAAAATCTAAATAACGGGCAAAGTTCAAATTGGATGATCAGAAATTTTCCATTGGAATTTAGAAATGAATCTAACATCTATTAATGAAGTGAAACTATTTTTCCGAGGTAACAATATTCAAAGGACTATAAACGCTAATTGTAATAGCCAAAAAATCTCAAAATAATGAACAAAATTTATCTTTGGGCAATTTTAGTGCCACTTACTTCCATAGGATGCCAACCTAAATTGGACAATGCTGCCAAGCATTCCGTTAACAATCTTATCACGTTCATTGATAACGAATTTAATATTCCCTTTATTGATCTTGCCCGAGATACTACCCGTCAATTTGTGGTAGAGCGTGAAGAAGGGACATATATCGGACATCCGACTACTGTTAAATTGAATGAAAACGGAAAAGAGGTTATACTGGCAGTTTACCCACTAGGCGCGCATGCCAAGGGAACAACTACCATGCGGAGAAGTGACGACGATGGCAAGACCTGGTCAGCCAGGATCCCGGGGGCTAGCGCCTTAGGAAGGATAGAGGAGGTGCCAACCATTCATAAGCTAAAAGACGCTGAAGGAGATGAACGATTAATAATATTTACAGGCTTATATCCCACAAGAATGGCTGTTTCTGAGGACAATGGCAATTCTTGGCAGCCGTATAAGCCTGTTGGGGATTGGGGTGGTATTGTAACAATGGGTGATTTGGTTCCTATTAAGAATAATTCAATAAATTCCGACTTTGCTCCTGGAAAATACATGGCCTTTTTCCATGATGATGGTAGATTTATTAAAGGCAGTAACGAAGTATACAGGAATCCTAAAAAATTTATTTTATATAAAACACTAACAAATGACGGAGGACTCAATTGGTCTTATCCAGAGGTGATTTGGGAAGATTCACTGCGTTTGATTTGCGAACCCGGATTGATACGTTCACCTGACGGTAAGGAACTGGCCATGTTACTAAGAGAAAACTCCAGGCGCTATAATTCTCAAATTATGTTTAGTAGAGATGAAGGCAATACCTGGACAGCGCCCCGTGAACTACCCAGAGAACTTTGTGGTGATCGTCATGTGATTCGATATAATACCGACGGACGTTTGGTGGTAGTTTTTAGAGACCATCAAAGACAAACAGCAAAAGGCCCCACCGAAGGCGACTATGTTGCCTGGGTAGGAACCTATAACGACCTGGTTGAAGGAAACCACGGTCAGTACAGGGTAAGACTGCTGAAAAACTATAAAGGTTATGATTGTGGTTACTCAGGACTGGAAATATTAGCAGATGGTACATTCTTAGCTACCACTTATCTTCAATATAGGATTGAAGACAATGGAAACAATAGTGTCATTGCCGTAAGATTCAAATTAAATGAATTGGATGCTATAGGTGGCACCCACTAATCAATTGGTTAAAAAGATAATGGGAAAATGAGATGAACAAAAGTTATAGACTAATTTCCGCTATTTTGATAATTATCCTTATAAAGGCTTGTAACCTGAAACCAACATATGACGAAAACCTTCATATCAGAGTTAATACACACCAGTACAAAACCCCGGTATTGATAGGCAAAGAAAACAATGCGATCTTAAAAATAAGTGTGTATATATCGGATACCGCAGGGCCTCTGGTGGTAAAAAAGATTTTCATTAATACCGAGGGCACCACTGATTTAGCAGATGTAGAGGCTATACGACTTTTTTATAGCGGAGATTCAGATGATTTTAGTACCAAGCAGCAATTTGGCAAAACTGCAACTCCGGATGAAAAAGTTACTTTTAAGAGTAAACGAGATTTGACTCCAGGGGTGAACAACTTTTGGGTTTCTTATCAGTTATCGCCAAATGCGGACTTGCTTCATAAAGTTGATGCCCTTTGTGATCGAATTGTTATTGATAATATGGACATTACTCCCATCCTGAAATCTCCTCCGATCAAGAAACGCATCGGTCATGCCTTACGTTATTCCGGAGATGACGGGGTCGATACCTATCGAATTCCCGGTCTGGTAACTACCAACAAGAGTACGCTGATCGGGGTATATGATATTCG
>CAZOJZ010000601.1:0-13400 GCA_964580205.1 uncultured Roseivirgaceae bacterium | reverse complement strand
TAGTTTTCATGATTTTGGTTTTTTCCGATAAGAATAAACTTAGGCACATATTTCATAATGTCAAAGTCGGTTAGTTATTGACAAGCCTGACAATCCTTTCATTCAGCTCCCTAATGTAAGTTTTTGTTGAATTATCTGGTCTATATGACATTTTACGAACTATACTATTTTGTAGAACACCCCTTGCAACCAGTAATTCTTTCTCTACATAATGGAACAGCTCCATATTCTGTAAAGAAAAGAATATCTGAGGCATTACCTTTTCAAAGAGGTCAAATGCTTTATCATTATCCCCACTTATCCTGAGGTTGAACACTTTTTGCAATATATCTGATACTCCTAAACCAGGCATTACACCTGAAATACCGATTGGAATCAATTCCAACATATATAATCCGCCCCATCCTTCCAGTAATTTTATTTTACCATCTGTGGCTTTTATTATTTCCTCAAATTTGGGAGCACATAATGGCTCTTCTAATTTCAGGAATTTAAAGTTGGAGTGCTCCTCCATTAATCTTTTAATCAACCCGACACTAATTGAAGCGCCTCCCGGATTAAAATCCTGTATCAAGACCGGTGTATCGGATATGGATTGTAAAAAGGGCGAGAGGTAATCTTTTAAGGAATGTTCGGTCAAATCAAAAACACGTGGCACTGCCAGTGATATTACATCAGCGCCTGCCTCAATATTGGCTTGCGCCAGCTCAATAGCAACCTTTAAACTTGGATGATTTGACTGTGCCATTATTTGCATTCGACCTGCAGATTGATCAACTGCAATGCGTACAACTTGCAATTTTTCATAGTCTGTCAATTTATAAAACTCACTTGCATATGCTGGCAGGCAGGCGGCTTTTATTCCTTTGGATATGGCAAATTCTATTAAATTTCTCAGTCCTTGCTCATCAATTTCCTCCTTTACTGTGAAGGGTGTGGGAATTATTGGAACTACATAGTATGAATTATTACTTTCAGGCTTTGAAGGCACTACTAACTCGGTTGGCAAATTTGAACTTATTGCTGTGTCTTTGGTCATAGCTCTTCAAAATTTTGCGAGTACTTTTTTGATAACCTCCTTATGTCGTAGGTATATTCAATAAACTTTTTTTCCCATTTGCCAGCAGTTTCCTTGGTGTATGGATAAAACCCATGAGCATTGGCAACTCCTCTTGCCCCAGAAGCCACCAGCTCTTCCACAAAATCAGGTGCTTTGTCAGAGTTGTCCAAATCTGGAAACAAATCTTTCATAACTGATAAATATGCAGGTATTCCTGTCAGATCCATGTACCTAAACAGTCCGGCAAATGTTATCCAATAACCAAAATCGTTCCGGCAAGCCCTATCAATATCCTGGTAGCTTGCATAACCTTTACTAACTAAATGGAATGCTTCACGCATCATGGCATACATAAGGCGATTGGTGATGAATCCCCTAATGTCCTTTTTCACCAGCGATGGCTCCTTTCCCCAACTTGAAGCAAGTGTTAGGAATTTTTGTGCATATTGGATATTGGATGATTGTCCACAAATTATCTCCATAAAGCTAGTGATGTGTGCAGGTTCTGCCCAATGAATCCCTAGTAATCGCTCCGGATGCACCATATTTTCTTGTAATATCGATACCGGTATTGCTGAAGTATTAGTTCCAATGATGGCAGTAGGAGACAATACTGTTTCTAATTGTGAAAACACTGCCTTTTTTTCTTCAATGTCTTCAAAGATTGATTCAATCACTATTTCATGTTGTGACAGTTTTGACACATCATCAGTAATAGTAAGGTTTTGTAATACCATTTTTGGATCATTTTTTAATAGCCCTTCTTCATACATTTGTTCTAAATAATGAAGAATCCGTCCCTTTGCTTCTTTTGATGAATCTATCTCTTTTATCAAAGAAGTAACTTTATGCCCTTGTGCCAATATGCATGTAGCTATACTGCTTCCCATCATTCCAAGACCAACTGTGCCAATATGTATTTTATCAGTCATAAATATCTATTGAATTTTCATTTAATTTAGTTTGGCAATAGTGTTTCCAATAGCTGCCAGGTTTTGAACGAATCAAGAAATGTTACCAAAGATTGCACTGCGTGTTCGAATAAATGCTGACCTTTTTTACTTGTTGCCAATTGAGGTTCTCCACTGCATCCATTACTGGAAATAAACTGGGTCACCTTGCTTAATGTCACCCCCCTATAAGGCTCATCCTCTTCAAAAGCAATATAACCATTGCTTTCAGGTCTTTTTGCGCGTTGTATTTCATCCATGAAAACCTTCTCAGGGAAAAGGTGCAGAAGCAAGCTGGTTTCATATTCACAGGCATGACTCAAGGCAGGACTTTCCATAGGAGGTGCTCCGCTGAAGGTTTTCCCAGCCAATTCCCAATAAGTAACCAAAGCAATATTGGCTTTATGAGTAGCATCAAATTTGTTACTCAATACCCCCAAAGCCTGCCTTACGGGAGTAATATTCCCACCATGTACATTCAATAAAACAATGCGACGAAAACCATTTTGCAATAGAGATTCTACCAATTCAATCACAACTTGTGTATATGTTGTGATTGAAATACTCAGGGTACCTCCAAAATGAAGGTGGTGATGACTGGATCCAAAGGGAAGCGTGGGACATAAAAGTATATCCTCGCGTCTCACTTTTTCCGCCTGAAGGGCTATTTTGGTTACAAGGCTGGTGTCTGTAGATACTGCCAAGTGCGGGCCGTGTTGTTCGATTGCACCGAGAGGCAAAACTACAATCTTATCATTTTTGGATTGGCGGTTTATAGCCCCATAGCTTAACTCTGAAAATAGCATGCTTTGTATATTTAATAGCTAGAAAACCAGCCCAGTTCAGGTAATCAAATTTCCTTCTTCATCCCATTGAGCAATGTCCATTCGCTTGCTTTGGTCTACGCACCTGGATATCCATTCAGGATCGTAGGAAAGGTTATGTTCGTCCAATACTTCTTGAGGGACTCCGTCCCAAACATTTGGTTGGTTTCCTACATAGCCGAGTTCTTTTATTCCCATTTCAGTGGTATAGTAGCCTGTAAGTGTCAGGTTTCTCATCAATGAAAAAAACACTACTCCGTGCTTTAAATCTTCAGGGGCTTTATCGGGGTAAGCGATCTCATCGATGACCATTAGTTGCTGTTCAGGAGAACAACTTCTAAAATCGAGATTAAAACGTTCATTGCTCTGGCTATCCAGCCACATTAATCCTCCCTTTAATGGCACCTGGTGCCGGGGTATATCTTTTGCCATAAACTCAATAAATTCCGGTACTCCCGCTTCGGTTGCTGATCCAAAATCTGCATTAGCTGGTAATATGATATCGCAAAGTATGGCAATTGTTTCCAGTTCACCCTCAGATAGGAACTGCTGGGCTCGCAGCCTTTCGTCGAGTAGTTTTTCTTTAGCGGTACGACCATATCCTTCAGGTTTTTTAACAGTTAATTCCTCTTGCTTTTCTTCAGGTGTGCAACCATTAAGTACCAAACCACCCGCTACCGAGCCTACCAGAAGTGATTTCAGTGATTCTCGCCTATCCATATCTTAGATGTTTTGCTTATTCAATTGATCGATGATGTAATCTGATGTCCTCCACGCCAGCGCTAATATAGTCCAGGTGGGATTTTTGTCGGCTTGAGAAACAAACGGACCTCCATCTACCACGAAAAGATTATCCACTTCATGAAGCTGTTGATAGCTGTTTACTACTGATTTAGTGGGGTCATCACCCATTCTGGTAGTACCTACTTCGTGGATGATTCTCCCTGGCGCCAATAAGCCATAATCCTTGTCCTTTCCTGGCTTATCCCCCAAGGGTTGGGCCCCCATTGCTTCAAAGATCTGTTCGAAAGTTTCGTGCATATGCTTTGCCTGTGAACGCTCGTATTCGGTCCACTTATAATGAAAACGCAATACAGGGATACCGTATTCGTCCACTAGCTCTGGGTCAATTTCGCAATAATTGTCAAGCTGAGGTACACTTTCACCTCGTCCGCTAATGCCCATTACAGCTCCGTAATATTTCTTTACATCTTCCCGGAGTTTGGTACCATAACCTCCAACGGTACCACCAAATTGCTCATTTAGGTCAGAAACGTTAAATCCGAATCCATAGGACGGCATGCCCATCCCTCCCCATACTTCGAGGTGATAACCCCTGGGAAAGTCCAGCTTCTTATTGTCCAACCACCATGGCGTGTACACGTGCATCCCTCCCACTCCATCTTCGTTGTACGTCTTTCGGTTAAACATCGCCGGCACTATTGCAGATCTGCTGGCACCGGTAGAATCGTGCAGATACTTACCTATTAATCCGCTCCCATTCCCCAGGCCGTTGGAGAACCGGGAGCTTTTGGAGTTCAAAAGAATCCTGGCTGTGCTACAAGCTGATGCTGCTAGCACCACGATTTTAGCGCGGATCGAATATTCCTTACGATCCTGCTTATTGATGTATGATACCCCGGTGGCCTTTCCCTCGTCATTGGTAATGACCTCTCTTACCATGGCATTGGTGAATATTTTTATGCTTTTGCCGGCCTTCTGAGTGGGAAAAATCAAACAAGTGCCTGCGGAAAAGTCGGCATGGACCATACAGCCACGACTGCACTGACGGCAGTAGAAGCAAACACCCCGCTCGTTGTTTATTTTTTTGGTTAGTATAGAAAGTCTGCTTGGTATGGCTGGTATTTTGGCTTTCCGGGCTGCATCTATGTAATAAAGTTCATGAAGTCTGGGTTTTGGTGGTGGCAGAAAATATCCATTGGGCTCATTTGGAAAGTTTTCCTTGGTCCCAAATATTCCAATCAGTTTGTCCACTTTATCGTAGTAAGGTGCAACATCTTCATAGCCAATGGGCCAATTGCTCCCAAGGCCGTCTATGTCTTTTCTTTTAAAATCCCTGGGGCCAAATCTTAGGGAAATCCTTCCCCAATGATTGGTACGACCTCCAACCATCCTTGAACGAAACCAGTCAAACTCGGTTCCGTTTTTTCTGGTATAGGGTTCTCCATCTATTTCCCAGCCTCCATAGGCACTGTCAAAGTCTCCAAAAGCCCTGACCGTTGAAGCGCCGCGTCTGGGTGATTCCCAGGGCCAACGAAGTTGGGTGCGGTGAGCATCATTGGTGGGATCGAACATGGGGCCTGCCTCCACAACGGCTACTTTCAAACCATTTTCAGCTAGAATCTTTGAGGCCATTCCACCACCAGCACCGGAACCAACCACTATTACATCATAGTTTTCCGGTGATTCAATAATTTGCATAGGTGTGAATAAAAAAGTGAATGGTTAATATAAGAAGATTTTGTAGTTATTAGTTTTGAATTTTTAGTTTTAAGTTGAATTGCGCAAGGCGCTGAGCGCAAGGCGAGGGGCGCTGGGCGTGGGGCGCTGGGCGCTGGGCGCAAGGAGGTAAGTTTTCGTAGTGTCACTGGTTATCGCTAAATTAGTATAAAAGCCCATTTTCATAGTGAAGTCTGCCCTATTCCTTCTAATAGCAACCCTCTATTTTGCTCCCGTATGTAAGGGACAAACTGTTGATGAAATTATAAATATGGCCATTGAAAAAACCGGCGGGGCTGCAAAATGGACAAATCTGAATGGTTTTAAGATAATCGCCAAATTTGACCAAGGCGGAGTAGAGTTTCCACTGGAAATCGTTCAACTGGCCGACAGTCGCAAATACACCAGGTTTACTTTTCAGGGAGACCACATCAAACAAGGAGTTTTTGATGGGAAAATTTTATGGCGTACAAATTTTCAAACCATGGAACCTGAAAAGTCCGATACCGAAACCACCGCAAATGTTAAGCTTGATTCCAATGACTTTCCGGATGCCCTTTTGAATTATCACCATAAGGGCTATAAAGTAGAACTGCTAGGTAAAGAAGTAGTAGCAGGTACTGAGGCTTTTAAAGTAAAGCTCGTCAAAGAACCTATTACCATCGACGGTAAAGAATTTGATGATATCAGCTACTACTATTTTGATAGCAATACATATCTTCCCCTTGCCCGGGAATTTGAAATGAAACATGGCCCTATTAAAGGTTCGACTATGTTTATTATTTTGGGCGACTACAGGGAGGTCCAGGGGTTATTATTCCCTTTTTCCATGTCCCAGGGGGTGAAAGATGCGCCGCCACAACCTTTGACTGTGGAGTCCATTGAGATTAATCCCCGGATAAATAACAAGGAATTTACCTATCCAGGAAAGTAGTTAAGTTTAGTTATGAATTATGGGTTATGAGGGATGAATTGGTGGTTCGGGTTGGGGTTTCCTGGTTATACAGATACATAAAAAAGTAATCTAAATAGTCCTCTTCAGTTTATTTAGGATCGCCATTAACAATTCGGAATCATCTGAATTCAATAACATAACCCTATCCATAATGCGTTGCTGCATTAATGGTCTTTGATCAAATTCTAGTTGGAGCAGCAGTTGGTCCATTTCCTTTTTTAGCACCGCCTGAAGTTTATGATTAGCCGGCTCATCGATGTTGAGCCTGTCTGAATTATAAATCTCCCAGGCATAGATCAATACACTTTGAGCCAGATTGAGTGAAGGGTATCCAGTGGCCATTGGGATAGTACTGACCAGATCGCATTGATCCAATTCATCTGTACTCAGGCCATTCTCCTCGGACCCGAAAACAAAACCCATGTTGGCTATAATATTTTGCTTCTCGCACAGAATGCTGGTGATCTGTGAAGGTGCAAGATTGTCGTATCTTTTAATTCTGGCTTTTGAAGTAGTACCGATGGTCAGGTCCAGGTCTGCCAGTGCTTCAGGAAGTGATTGAAAAGTAGTGATTTCATCCAGTACATCGTGTGCGCCATAGGCGGTTTTTCTAGCGGCGCTGGTATCCTGTAACGGCTCGCCTACTATTCGAAGCGATGAAAACCCCATGGTCTTCAAGGCACGTGCTGCAAAGCCTACATTTTCTCCTCGTGCAGGGTTTACCAGGATGAAGTGGTAGTGCATGGTACCAATCCGGATAACCTAATCCTTCACCTCGACAATCATCTCAATCTCCACTGCAATATTACCGGGTAATGAACCCATACCGACAGCAGATCTTGCGTGTTTCCCCTTCTCGCCAAAAACCTCCACCATAAGATCAGAGAACCCGTTGATGACCTGGGACTGTTCTGTGAAATCAGGGGCGGCATTTACCATACCCAGAACTTTTACCACTCTTTCGACTTTGTTAAGATCTCCCAATTCCGCCTTTAAGGAAGCCAGCTGTTGAATAGCGGTTAGGCGAGCAGCTTCATAGCCTTGTTCTGTAGTAAGATCCGCCCCAACTTTTCCGGTCATATAGGTGCCATCGGGTTGTTGTGGGCCCTTTCCTGAGGTAAATACTAAATTTCCGGTTCTAACGGTATTTACATAATTTGCTACCGGGGCTCCAACTTCAGGTAATACAATGCCGAGTTCCTGAAGGCGTGCTTCTGCATCATGAACCTGGGCCGGAACCATGTCAGCCTGCACTTCCTTCTTTTCTGTTGTTTGACAAGCGAATAGTATTAAGCTGATTGAAAAAACGTACAAATACTTCATAATTGATATTAATGTTTAAAATGTTCATCAATATATAAAAACCCTAGAAAAATTTCGAATTACCAGGGACGAGAGTTGTTAGGGACGAAAGACGTCTCCCCCGGATGCTTCCAATCACGCAGAAGTTACTCTCAACTTTCACTTACCAAGATCCTCCGATCAAAACCGGGAAGCAGTGATGGCCACGTCCGCTTCCGCCCAGGCTTGGTTAAATCGTTTCTGATATTCCTTAGCCCTCTGACTGTTTCCTTGCATTAAATGACTTTGATACAACCCAAACAGGGACCAGCCATTTTCCCGGTTAACTGCTAAATCCTCTTCGTATACCGCTTGGGCCTCTCCAGCTTGCCCCGACTGTAGCAATACCGCTCCCAGATTATGCCGAACTGGTATGTGCCAGGCGGGTGGCTCGCTATAAATCAGTTGCTCCTCATATTCCACTCCTTTTTCAAGCAGTCCCACCGCTTTGGCCATCTGGCCCTGAGCAGCAGCCAATTCACCAGACAATACATGAATGGCCACCAGGATTACCAAAGAACTGGGATTCATATAATTTGCCAATAGGGTTTCCAGAGCTGGGTCTTTGGCCAATTCCTGCAGCGCCTCCAACTCCTCCTGGGCCTGGTCAATTTCTCCTTTGGCTACAAAGGCCAATCCCCTGGCATAGCGCCATATCAAACGCACGTGCTTATGTTCATTTTCAGGGTGGGGTGTGGACAAAATTTCATTCCAGGCACCAAACCGTACCAGGGCCAATAAGGGCACGGATAAAAAATCCTCCATGAATGGCATTTCTTTTACCTGGTCCCTGGGAACCCGGCTTGCTGTTTTGTGTGCAGCTTCCAGGGCAATTCTGCTATTTCCTTCCATTGATGCCGCCGACCAAAGAAAATGAATATTGTGTGGATAGTAAGTTAAAGGATACATCCCCTGGGCCAGACACTGACTAATATAATCTTCATCAGCTTCAATGGCTTTCACATTGCTGATTCTGGCATCCTTATAGCGACCAATACGAATGTAAATATGTGCCGGCATATGCACCAAGTGTCCTGCGCCAGGCATCAAAGCACCCAGGCGATCGGCACTGGCCTCTGCCAGGTCCGGTTGAGGAAGCTCAACCAGATGTATATAATAGTGATGTGCGCCTGCGTGGTCTGGATTTAGCTCCATGGCCATTTCCAGTGATGTTTTGGCATTAAGCGTTCCTGAATTTGGTTCTCCCTGATTGTTCCAATAATTCCATGGCATGGTATTCATAATAGAAGCGGCGTATAGAGTTTGGATTTCTGCATCATCCGGGAATTTAGCTGCTACCGGTGCCATAGCCTGTCGGTAAGCCACATTTAGCTCCTGCCTGTCAGCCTCAGCATCCTGCAATTGGCGGCTTTGAAGTGCCTCAATTAGCGCCTTTTCTCTTTTGGAGGCACCTGCAGTCAAATTTCTGGCTTTGCCCGCTGCCTCAAAAGCTTTGGTGGTGCGTTCAGCATCCGGCAGGGGGTCATTAATATTAGGGCCCAGAGAAATTGCTTGACCCCAATATGCCATGGCACATTCGGGATCCAGTCGGGCCGCTTCACGGAATGAACGATGGGCTTCCGCATGGTTAAAAGCATAAAGGAGTCTAATGCCCTGATCAAAATAGACCTGGGTTTTTTCTGAAGAAGTAGTGATCTCAAAATGATGATCTCCCAGGTTATCAAATAGGGGAGCAATTGGCTCAGATGGATCTTTCTCCGTAAAATCAAATACTCCTTTTATCTGGCATTTAACAAAACTGACATCCAGGGGAGCCGCCACAGAGGCCTTCAGAGTTGATGCAGCAGGGTCGACTGGAAAATGATTATTAGTTAAACGGTTCCAAATAACGCCAATTAACAGGAGTATGGCGACCATTAGGAATAGATTTGACTTTTTCATGGCAAACATTTTAATCAGAATTATGCCATAGAAAATTAGAGAAAATAACTTCCTTATCCCAGATAATCCGCCAGGATTATTACTTAACTTATCATTACAGACTAAGGGTGTTTGCCTTGAATGATCTTCTGAATAATCTGCTACTATGTTTGGGCTGAAAATTGCCACACGTTCCGAAACGAAAGAAATCATGGACGACCTGTCACTTTCAGGGAAGTTGATGGATCAAACCCTGGAAGAACTGGATACCATCAACCGATGGCTGGGAGGCAACCGTGTTACTTTGTCAGGATTAGTTAGACTATTGAGTGACACTAATGGACTGGAATATCATATCATCGATTTGGGATGTGGCAGCGGCGATATGTTGAAAATGGTGGCTGATTGGGGTCGCAAACAGCGGCTCAGATTGAAATTGACCGGAGTGGACGCAAATCCTTATATCATTGATCATGCCCGCAAAAATGCCGGATCGTACCCGGAAATAGAATTTCAGGTGGCCAATATATTGGATGAATCTTTTCAACAGCAACAATTTGATGTGATAATCAGCACTCTTTTTACCCATCATTTTAACCATCAGCAACTAAGGGAGCTAATAAAAGTCTGGAGGAAACAGGCTCGCAAAGGGATTGTTATTAACGATCTGCACCGTCATTGGCTGGCCTATTATGCTATCTCCGCTATCACCAGGTTGTTTTCAAAATCGTCAATGGTTAAGAATGACGGGCCTATCTCAGTACTACGTGGATTTAAGCGAAAGGACTGGGACTCATTGATGAAACAATGCGGTATTGATTCCTATGTGTTGTCATGGAAGTGGGCCTTCCGATGGCTTCTGGTAATACCTGGGCACCATAATCCCTAAGATATGAGGATATCCTACCACTAGAAGTATATAATCTTAGAACTTTTTTTCTACTGTTGCTCCACTCTCCAAACTGTTTTTATACCTTTATCCACATGAGCGATTCGAAAAAGAAACTGTTTCTATTGGATGCCATGGCCCTTATTTACCGGGCCCATTTCGCATTTAGCAAAAACCCCCGTATTAACTCCAAAGGTTTCAACACCAGCGCCAGCCTGGGGTTTACCAACTCCCTTTTGGAAATAATCCAAAAGCAGCAGCCAACCCACATAGCAGTAGCATTTGATACTTTTGCACCAACCTTTCGTCATAAAAAGTTCGAGGAGTACAAGGCCCAGCGACAGGCAATGCCTGAAGATGTTCGAAGTAATATCCCGTGGGTGAAGAAGATCGTAGAGGGATTCAATGTGCCTGTGTTGGAACTGGATGGTTTTGAGGCAGATGACATCATTGGCACCTTCGCCAAAAAAGCTTCCGAGGCGGGTATGGAAGTCTACATGATGACCCCGGACAAAGACTTTGCACAGTTAGTTGGGGACAAGGTATTTCTGTATAAGCCTTCGTATATGGGAAATGCGGTAGACATCATGGGCGTTCCTGAAGTGCTCAAAAAATGGGACATCGAAGAGGTCGATCAGGTAAGAGACATACTTGGACTGCAAGGTGATGCCTCTGACAATATTCCCGGAATTCCCGGAGTAGGGGCAAAAACAGCAGTGAAATATGTCAAACAATACGGATCTGTGGAAAATCTGATAGCCCATGCCCATGAACTAAAGGGCAAACAAAAGGAAATGGTCACCAATTATGGGGAACAAGGAATCCTCTCAAAAGAGTTGGCCACTATAGATGTCGATGTCCCTTTGGAGTACGACGAATCAGCGCTTAAATATCAGGGGCCTGATAAAGAAGCACTTTCTTCGATTTTTGATGAATTAGAGTTCCGCACATTACTTAAAAGAGTATTGCAGGAAAAAAGCAGTAAAAAACCTTCCCAAAGCGGAACCCAAATGCCGCTCTTTTCTTCGAATGATCCTGAAGAAACAGATGAAGTAGCAACAGATGAAGAGCCTGCTGTAAAACAAAGTCTAAAAACCGTCATTAGAGATTACCATTTACTGGACTCTGTTGATCTGGTGGACAGTTTGATAAAGCACCTCGGCAATCAGTCTGCGGTTTGTATGCTTGCTCAAAGTGACGAATCCGGATCATTGCTTGGGCTTGCCTTGAGTTATACACCCTATGAAGCCTATTATATCCCAAGGAGAACTTTAGATAAACAGGTGATTGAAAAGCTGAACCTGGTATTTAGCAACCCAGAACTGCTGAAGATTGGACATGACCTTAAGTATACCATGCTGATGCTCAAAATTGAAGGCTTCGAAGTTAAGCCCCCATATTGGGACACATTGGTGGCGCATTATGTGATGGACCCTGAAACCAGCCATATTCTGCGAATATTATCGGAGATCTATTTGAATTATGAACCTCTGGAGGATGGATCTTTACTAGGGACCGGTAGAAACAAGATCGCCTGGAGTCAGGTACCTGAAAGACAGCTGAGTAATTATGCTTGCGAAAGGGTTGATTTGGCATTTCAATTAAAAGACAAAGTGCTGCTGGAAGCAAAATTAGCCAATGTTTATGAGGACATTGAATTGCCACTAATTGGAGTTCTGACATCCATGGAGTTTGAAGGGATCAGGATTGACCCGCAGGTATTGGAGGATCTGTCATCAGAGTTGGAACGCGAAAGCGATAAGGCCCGGCAAGCTGTTTATGAATTAGCAGGTGAGGAATTCAACATTGCTTCGCCAAAGCAATTGGGTGAGATAATATTTGATAAACTCAAATTAGTTGAAAAGCCAAAAAAAACCCGTACCGGGCAATATGCGACAGGAGAGGAAATTCTGATAAAGCTTGCCGATGACCATGATATCGTTCAAAACATTTTAGACTTCAGGGTTTACCAAAAACTAAAATCCACCTATGTTGACGCCCTTCCATTAATGATCAGCCCCAGGGACGGCCGAATTCATAGCACTTTCAGTCAGGCGGTGGCGGCTACCGGTCGACTCAGTTCGAATAATCCAAATCTTCAAAACATACCGATTCGCACCGAAAAGGGAAGAGAGATAAGAAAAGCATTTATTCCCCGGGACAGTGATTATGTGTTGTTGTCGGCTGATTACAGTCAGATTGAGTTACGCATAGCCGCCTCTTTCGCTCAAGATGAACATATGATGGAGGCCTTTCGCAATGGCCGGGACATCCATACTACTACCGCCAGTAAGGTGTTCAAAGTAGGTTTGGAAGAGGTTGACGCAAATATGCGTCGAAAGGCCAAGGCGGTGAACTTTGGGCTTATTTATGGCATGTCAGCTTTTGGACTCTCCGAAAGGTTAAAAGTACCGAGGGCGGAAGCAAAAGAGATTATTGAAGCCTATTTTCAGGAGTTTTCAGCCATCAGAGAATATATGGACCGTATCATTGCCCAGGCCCATGAAGATGGTTACGTGGAAACTATTACCGGCCGAAGACGGTATCTCAGAGACATTAATTCCAGAAACCATACCCTGAGGAGTTATGCCGAGCGAAATGCCATCAACGCCCCCATTCAAGGCAGTGCCGCAGATATTATCAAGGTAGCCATGATAAAAATTGAAGACTGGATACACAGAGAAAACTTGCGATCAAGAATGATACTCCAGGTGCATGATGAATTGGTATTTGATGTTCATCGCGATGAGCTGGAAAAACTTAAACCCCAAATAGAGACCATGATGGCAGGTGCCCTTCCTCTGGAAGTTCCAATGGAAATTGATATCGGTACTGGTCAAAACTGGCTGGAAGCACATTAATAGCAGTGATAGGTGATCGGTTATAAGAATATGAGTTATAGGTCAGTTTGTTGGGGCCAGTGCTCAGTGAATTCCAGATAGAAATAGCTATGGAAAATACCCCAACCATCGAACAAATACGTGAGGCACATCAAAGAATTCGGCCTTTTATTCACCGGACACCAGTGATGACCAGTGAG
>CAZOJZ010000600.1:0-1604 GCA_964580205.1 uncultured Roseivirgaceae bacterium | reverse complement strand
GGTCGAATTCCATTATTCGTGTCCTGATATCATCAGCATCGGTAACGGCTCCACCATAAGTATCCATTTCAATGATCACCAGGTCACTTCTATTGAGGAGATATTGGAGCGTTTGAAAATAGTGGATTATGAACTGAAAGAATTTCAATTGGACCAAACGGAGAAAATCATTTCCATATTTCTGAATCCGGTGATGAGTGGTATCCTCATTTTGATCATCATTGGTGGTATTTATTTTGAGTTACAGACACCCGGCGTAGGATTTCCATTATTGGCTTCCTTCATAGCTCTTGTGCTATATCTTACCCCCTATTACCTCAACGGGCTGGCGGAAAACTGGGAGATTGCCATGTTTTTTGTCGGAGTAGCCTTGATCGTGCTTGAGGTGTTTGTGATTCCGGGTTTTGGCGTGACTGGAGCCTTGGGTATCGCATTCACCATAGGATCTTTGATCCTGGTGATGTTGGACAACGACTTTTTCGATTTTTCTTTTGTAGATACTAAAAAAATATTTATTGCGGTATCTACCACATTAGCCGGCCTGTTGGGAGCTGTCATCGTCATGTTCTTTGGAGGGGTGCGTATGACCCAAACCAGTTTCTTTAAAAGGGTCGCTCTGGAAGAGGTGCAGGATCGTGATGAAGGATTTACCGCTAACTTCAAGACAGAATCTTTTTTAGGAAGAAAAGGGACGGCCTTTACCGTGCTCAGGCCAAGTGGTAAAATTATGATTGATGACAATGTCTATGATGCCTTTACCCGGGGGGATTTTATTGAAAACGGGAAAGAAATAGAGGTAGTCAATGAGGAAGGTACCTCTTTACAGGTAAAAGAACTTACATAGTATCTTGCCTAATTATCAATGAAAATCCTGGGCATCATTCCTTCCCGTTTTGGATCCACTCGGTTTCCGGGGAAAGCTTTGGTTGATATTCAAGGTACTTCTATGATCCAAAGGGTATACCGGCAGACCCAGAAAACTTCCCTCCTATCTAAAGTGGTGGTGGCCACCGACCACCAAAAAATATTTGATCATGTAAAGAATTTTGGTGGCAACGTGACTATGACCAGCCCTGATCACCCCAGTGGTACGGATCGATGTCTGGAAGCTCTTTACCAGGAAAAAGAATCCTATGATTTTGTTATCAACATTCAGGGTGATGAACCCTTGATCGACCCCCAACAAATAGACACTTTGGCGGGCCATTTAGAGGAATCCACTGAGGTAGCTACCCTAGCCAAGAAGATCCAACAGCAGGATGAACTCTTCAACCCCAATGTGGTAAAGGTGGTATTCGACCAAAACCACCGGGCTCTTTATTTTTCCCGGTCTACCATCCCATTTATTCAAGGACACCCTCAAAAAACCTGGCTGGAAAGCCATCCCTATTACAAGCACCTGGGTATTTATGCTTACCGTTCCGATCTATTACAAAAATATTCAGAACTGGAGATTTCTCAGTTGGAAAAGTCAGAATCGCTGGAACAGTTGCGTTGGCTGGATAACGGTTACTCCATCCAAATTGTGGAAACAGATCTTGAAACTATTGGAGTGGATACCCCGGAGGATTTGGAAAAAATTAAAGTGCTATTAGCAGAAGGCT
>CAZOJZ010000599.1:0-7944 GCA_964580205.1 uncultured Roseivirgaceae bacterium | reverse complement strand
AATCATGTTTACCGATATTGTAGGTTACACTTCATTAATGGGTAAGAATGAAGCCAAGGCCATGGAGCAGGTTCACCAGAGCCATGAAATCCAAAAACGCCTGGTGGAGGAATTTGAAGGCAACTGGGTGAAAGAAATGGGTGATGGTGTTATGTGCAGTTTTTCCAGCGCCACCGATGCTATTTATTGTGCACTGGAAATACAGGAACAACTCTTCCTACAAAAAGACCTGAATCTACGAATTGGCATTCACCTGGGAGAAGTCTTAGTTGAAGACGGTGATATATTTAGCGATGGTGTAAATATTGCCTTTAGATTGCAATCCATTGCAGAACCAGGAGGGATCTATCTGTCAGAGTCAGTTCAAAAAGCCATTCGCGGTCAAACCGATATTCATACAGTTTACCTTGGTGAATTGCAATTAAAAAATGTTGACTACCAAGTAAAAACCTATGCACTCAGCGGTGAAGGACTACCCCCAGTAATGAATGGGTTAGTTAAAAGACTCTCGAGACGGGTTTGGATGGAAACCAAAAGAAAGATCCTGCATCGTACCGGATTGGTATACCTTTCGCTTGCTTGTATTTTACTGAGCCTGATTCCATGGATTCCACTATTGAAACACATTCAGTACTTTCTCACCAGCAGTTTGCTGTTTGGTTTTATGGTTTCCATGGTTCTGGCTTGGTTTTTTGAAAAAAGTCCGAATGGGTTTATTCGGATCTCTTCACATAAATCATTGGAAAACCCCTATTCCAACATTCAGAAAAAACCGTTTACCAACAATGCCATAGTACTGGCATTAATGGTCCTATTGCTGGGAATCAATGCATTTACTATTGTTGAAAATAACCACATTGCGCCACTGCATGGTCAGGTTGTGAAATCTATTGCGGTGCTACCTTTTTGTAACCTAAGTAATGACTCCGAACAAATTTATTTCGCAGATGGCATTCAGGAGGATATTTTGACACTGTTATCGAAAAATTCACAATTAGATGTCAGGTCCAGGACTTCTACCTTACTTTACCGGAACAAGGAAGACAAGAACATGGAAGAAATCGGCATGGAACTAAGTGTGGCCCATGTTTTAGCAGGAAGTGTTCGACGAATAGGCAATATTGTGAGGGTATCAGTACAACTTATTGAGGTGGATACTGATAGTCACATTTGGTCTGAGGTGTATGACCGGGAGCTCACCGACATATTGGCTATTCAACAGGAACTGGCTGCTTCAATCTCAAATGTGATTAGTGTCAGGTTGACTAAATGAAAAATAAATCTTGTCCTAAAAATATAATTAATCAGTGATACTCGGCTCACTGCCCCACCAAGTGCTGTCAGGTTCAAAATCCCGAGATAAATATTCTCTACGACGAGCTTCTAATTCAGGCCACAATTCTTCTACTAAATATTTTCGTCTGGTCAACGCCTGAACCGAATCGTATTTAGTATCAAGGGAGGGAAGCTTGGCGTTCATTTCTGACAGGTAATTCTGCAGTTGGTCTCTAAGCCTCTCTGCTATCTCAGGGTGTTGGTCCAGAACATTCTGATCCTCATGGATATCTGATATCAGGTAATACAGTTCGTCACTGTCATCCTCCCAATAATGAATGAGTTTCCAATGACCATCCTGGATCACCGAGGAGGGCGCGCCACCCTGATTGCCATAGTGGGGATAGTGCCAAAACAACGGTCTCGAATCTGGGTAGCCAGCACCTTCAATAATTGATTTGAGACTAGTACCATCAAGATGTTGTTCCGGTTTAAGTTTTAAACCCAACAGGTCTAAAATCGTAGGATAAAAATCAGCGCCTGTCACCGGATAATCACTCTTTCCTGCAGTTATTCCCGGTACTTTAATGAAATATGGTACTTTCAATCCTCCCTCCCACTGATAACCTTTACCCCCCCTTAATGGTAAATTAGTGGTAGAAAAGTTATCACCCGAGGCAACGCCTCCATTATCTGAAGTAAAGATGACAATGGTCTTTCGATCAAGTCCCAGTCTATTTATCTCATCAAGCACCACTCCAACCGCATCATCCATAGTTTCTACCAACCCGCCATAAATCGGATTATCTTGAACTTGACGAATAGGTAAAACCCGTTCCATTTGATAGCCCGTAGGTTCAATTCCAGCATCCTCCGCTTTCTGACGATATTTTGCCCACTTTCCTTGTGATGTTTGTATAGGGCCATGGACTGCATAAAACGATAGTACTGCAAAAAATGAGGAGTCTTTATTTTCCCTAATAAATGCCGCTGTTTCCTCTGCTAACCTAATGGATAGATTTTCTCCGTCTTCTCTGTTCTTAAGCTTGGGATTCTCCCATGGAGAAAAATAACCACCAATAGGTGACCCTTTCTCCCAACCACCTTTGTTGATATCAAACCCGTGATTTTCCGGGTAAGAGCCCAAATCGCCCAGATGCCATTTTCCGGCATAAAAGGTTTTATAACCATTAAGTTTCAACTCCTCGGCTATGGTGACTTCTTGAGGTGCCAGTTGGCGTTCATATTCTGCCGGTAATAGTTTATCGTGTCTATGATGGGTGCGCCAATCTTCTCCGGATTTGGCCCCGATCCAATCGGTAATACCATGCCGGGCGGTAAACTTACCAGTCATAATAGTGGCACGCGAAGGACTGCACACTCTCGATCCGGCATATCCATGAGTAAATATTATTGCCTCTTCAGCAATAGCATCAACATTAGGAGTTTCATAGTAAGTGCTTCCAGTAGTACTCAAATCCCTGTGACCAAGGTCATCCACTAGAATAAATAAGACATTAAATGGTTCTTCTTTTTGGCTAAGTATCTGGCAACCCGGACTTATCAAAATCCAGCAAAACAAATAGAGACATCTAAATCCGCGCTTAATATTTCCTGGTGTCAGCTCCACAGTCGGTCCCAGGCACGTATCTCGTCCCACTCAGGTGTAGGGGCAAACAACTTTTCACCCTTAACCAGAAACTCCTTAACCACCTCTTCATTCAATTCTACACCTATTCCAGGTTTTTCCGGAACGGCCACGTAGCCATCTTGTACCAGTGGTTTTTCAATGCCGGTTACCAGGTCTTCAAATTTTGGGTTATCCACAGCATGGTGTTCCAGCCACATGAAATTTTCCGTGGCGGCAGCGCTGTGCACTGCACCCATAAATGACACAGGACCTGCCGCGTGGTGGTGCATGAAACCAACACCATGTAAGGAAGCATAATCCCCAATACGCTTAGTTTCTAAAATGCCTCCTGCGGTGTTCGGATCCGGATGTACAATATCCACTGCTCTTTTATCGATTAGTTCTTTAAATCCACCTTCCAGGGTATATATGTCCTCTCCGGTTTGGGTTGGGGTGGTGGTAGACAGCGAGATTTCCTTCCATTGATCAGTGTACTGCCAGGGAATGATGTCCTCAATATAGGCCAGGTTGTATTTCTCTACCGCCCGTGCGATCTTTATGGCCTCATTTACCCCAAAATGTCCCCAGTGGTCCGTGCCCATAGGTATCTCGTAACCAACCTGATTACGCATCACATCAAGAAATTCACATAATTTGTCAATTCCTTTATCGGTAATCTGGATCCTGGTAAAAGGGTGTTTGGTTAAATTGTATTTCCTGTATTCATGTTCATAGGGTTTGAATTTCCCATTAGGTGCATTGATCACCGTCCCTGGAAAGTCCCTGAGCAGGTTTATGCCAATGTCCATCTTCAGGGCTGTATAGCCTTTATCTAACCGTTCTTGCATGCGCTTGGCATATTCATGGGGATCTTTAGAGGTTGTGGTGTCGCAGTATAACCTTACTTTGTCCCTGTATTTTCCGCCAAGCAGCTGATAAACCGGCACTCCATATGCCTTGCCTACAATATCCCAAAGAGCCATTTCTACTGCGGAAACCCCGCCTCCTTGTCTGCCGTGATGTCCAAACTGGCTAATGATCTTAAACAGTCTTTCCACATTACAGGGGTTCTCTCCCAATAACCTGCTTTTTAGGAACAAAGCATATTCTTTAGCTGCCCCGTCCCGCACGTCTCCGTGGCCAATAATTCCCTGATTGGTATAGATACGAACGATTGGTGTCCTGAAAACCACTCCGCTTATTTCGGCAATTCTCATGTCCGTAATTTTCAGATCGGACGGACTTGAATTACGATTTACCTTTTGAGTGGTGTATTCCAGTTGCTCCTCAATAGGTGCAAATGCCATTCCCGCCAGGCTTAGGCCGCCAAGACCCAGCATATTCATAAAGCCTCTTCGGGTTTGTTGATTTTGGTGCTCTTTCATAATTAATGGGGTAATAATATGATGATAATTGATTTCTTATAACAAACAGATCTGGGTTAGTATTGCCATCAAATGAAAATTAGAAATGAAATATAAGAAGATATATTTAACTTAACCCAGAATTGTAATCTATCAACAATGTCTTTCTTAAATAGTATGATCAATTACCGTATATCATTCCTCTCCATGCTGGTTCTAGTCCTTTCTAACTGCAGTGAGGAAAAATCAAAAACTGATCAGGGTCCGGTACCTGCACAGCGACCTAATATCATTTACATAATGACTGATGACCATACCCGCCAGGCCATCAGCGCTTATGGCAGTGTGATCAATAAAACCCCAAACATCGACAGAATCGCCCGGGAAGGCATGCGTTTCGACAACTGCTTCGTTACCAATTCTATATGTGCACCCAGCAGGGCCACCATTTTGACCGGAAAATACAGTCACTTGAATGGAGTCACTGATAACATCAAGGATTTTGATGGATCTCAACAGACTTACCCGAAAATTCTACAGGCAGGAGGCTATGAAACCGCCATGATTGGCAAATGGCACTTGAAATCTGCTCCCACAGGTTTTGATTACTGGGAAGTTTTACCCGGCCAGGGTCAATACTATAACCCGGAATTTATTAAGAATGGAGACACTGTACAGTACACCGGATATGTGACAGACATTATCACCGACAAAGCCTTGGACTGGCTTGACCAAAGGAACACCGGCAAACCCTTTCTCCTGGTCTACCAACACAAAGCTCCTCACCGGAAATGGCTGCCAGGTCCGGACCACCTGACATTATATGACGATCAGGAAATCCCCATCCCAGAGACATTTTTTGATAAATATGAGGGACGTGGTACAGCGGCCAGGGAACAGGAGCTTCACATCATGAATGATATGCATCTGGAATGGGATAATAAGAATTTCACTTTCGATGAGTTGGAGGGAATGGAGGAAGGGTATGCCAAACGTATGTATACCAGAATGAATGAGCAGCAACGAAAGGACTGGGCGGATGCCTACTACCCCGAGATTGAGGCATTCCGTGCAGCTAATTTGCAGGGGGATGATCTTGCAAAATGGAAATATCAACGCTACATAAAAGATTACCTGCGTTGTGTGGCCTCTGTTGACGATAACCTGGGACGACTGTTAGACTATCTGGATAGTACAGGGTTATCTCAAAATACGGTGGTGGTTTATACATCAGACCAAGGGTTTTATTTGGGTGAGCACGGATGGTTTGACAAACGTTTTATGTATGAAGAATCTTTCTCGACACCGCTCATGGTCAAATGGCCAGGGGTAGTTACTCCAGGTTCGGTGAACTCTGACCTGGTGTCAAACCTGGATTTTGCAGAAACATTCTTAGATATTGCCGGGTTGCCAATACCCGAAGACATGCAAGGTCAGAGTATGCTCCCATTGCTTCAATCAGAGAATACGGATTGGAGGGAAAGTATTTATTATCACTACTATGAATATCCCGGGGTTCATGCCGTAAAAAGACACTACGGAGTACGTACAAACCGTTATAAACTCATCCACTTTTATTACGACATCGATGAATGGGAATTGTACGATCTTAAGAATGACCCCAGTGAACTCCAGAATGTCTATGAAGATCCGGAGTATTTGGAAATCAGGGCAGAAATGCACCAAGAATTGGAAAAGGCCATGGTAAAGTACGGCGACGGGCCCGATCAACATCAGGCTATGTTAGTTGAAGATGGAATAAAATAAAAGCTTTTGTACAATGCTCAAACCTTGTTATTTCCACGTTATTCTGTGGTTTTTTTTGGGTTGTAAACCTGTAAATAATGAAACTCACAGGCCACCCAACATCATACTGGTCATGGCTGATGATCAAGGATGGGGAGACATGGCATATAATGGGCATCCTGTAATTCAAACCCCTTACTTTGACTCTATGGCTGCAGAAACACTGCGTTTCGACCGGTTCTATGCCGCCGCACCAGTATGTTCTTCAACCCGGGGAAGCTTTCTGACCGGTCGTCATCCAAACCGCTTTGCCTGCTTTACCTGGGGTCGAACTTTGAGGCCGCAAGAGCTTACCATATCAGAATTGTTGAAATCCGCAGGTTATGTGACCGGTCATTTCGGTAAATGGCATTTAGGGTCCGTGCGGCAAGGCAGCCGGTAAATCCCGGGGAAAGTGGTTTTGATGAATGGCTTTCTGCTCCAAATTTTTTTGACAATAATCCTATTCTCAGCAGGGAAGGTGTGGCCGTACAAACCGAAGGAGAAAGCTCCATGGTGATCGTTGATGCGGCGTTGAAATTTATTCAAAAACATGAAAGAGGAGATCAACCATACTTAGCAATCATTTGGTTTGGCTCTCCCCATCTGCCGCATGAAGCATTAAAGAAAGACCAACAGTTGTATGCTGATCAGACGCCCGAATTACAGAATTTCTATGGTGAAATAACTGCCATGGACAGGGCATTTGGCAAATTGAGAACAACTTTAAGATCACTTAAAAATCATGACAACACAATCCTCTGGTATCTGAGTGACAACGGTGCTTTACCTGAAATTGGTGCGCCCGGTGGACGGGGACACAAAGGTAAGGTTTATGAAGGTGGCCTATTGGTTCCCTCTATGTTGGAATGGCCGGCCAGAATCGGACAACCAAGAGTAACCCCGGTTCCCGCCAATACTTCAGATATCTTCCCCACATTAGCTGAGATTGTTGGCCTGCCGCCAGATTCAAACCGTCCAATGGATGGCATTAGCCTGGTGCCTTTGATAGATAATCAAATGGATAGCAGGTCAGAGGCAATGGGGTTTTGGCACTATCCTGCTCCAGGCATCCGTACTCCCAGTGCAGAATGGATGGCTGAACTTCTTGAGGCACAAAAGACTGGCAGTATTACTGGTGATTCAGCACGTTTACGCCTTGATGACGTGCTGATAAATACTCAATATTCCTATGATAGTTTGCCCGGGCATGCCGCCTGGCTTGACTGGCCTTGGAAACTGCACCGGATAGAGCATCGATCGGACAGTGTGGTATGGGAACTTTATAACCTGGGAAGTGATCCTTTTGAAAGCACAAATATAACCGATTCTCAACCAGAACGGGTTTCTAACATGAAAGTAGCTTTAGAAGATTGGCAGCGCTCTGTTGTTGGTAGTATGAACGGATTGGACTACCAAATGAGATCTGAGTCTCCCTAGGGCATGGTGTATGCACGCTATGTCAAAATAGTAAACTGTATTGACGTAATGTGGCATACTCTGATAACTGCCAACGGGAAATGGGGTCTTCAAGGCAAAGTACGTTCTCCCCAGCCTGTTATTCCCGAATCCAACTCCAGTTTCAGAACAATTTTAGAAAGCTGATCAAATTGTACATTCCATCCAACCTTTGGCTCCCAGGGGTAGTTGGTGCAACGGTTTATTGATACTCACTGTCCACGGTGCCAGGTATAGCCGGCACCATCACTTCATTGCAAGTAATGTGTTCAATTCTCATTTCTTAGAAAGTCGTAAGTTGCATAATCTAGCTCACCACCACTGCATTGCATCCTTGAAGAGTATAGCTAGATCATCCGCCGTTGCCTCCCGGGGTGAGAGCTTGGTCACCCGATGTTGTGGTAATGTACCTTTTACCAATGCTGGAATGTC
>CAZOJZ010000598.1:0-1686 GCA_964580205.1 uncultured Roseivirgaceae bacterium | reverse complement strand
GCCCTGATATTTAAAATTGATGGTAGGCCGCAATCGATTAGTGATTGGCGGAAGGAACTGGATACCGGAGTCGTAAATACCAATCTGTCTCCCGATAAAGAATTACCACAGGATACGGAGGCAGAAACAGTTGCTATTTCTCATGTTGCTGGTGATGTCAGTGTTGAGAAACTTGCTTTGGTTGACAAGGAAAATAATGATAAGGACAAAAAAAACAAGAAGCCGCGTTCCTTGTTAGGGAGATTGATTAAATGGACGACAATCCTCTTTGTGATTTTATTGGTGTTATCGGTATTCAAGGATAAAGATAAGCAGGAGAACATAGTTGCACCTGAATCTAATTCTAGTGAGCTCAGTTCTAACGTGATAGATGGGGAAGAAGCATTTATTTCAGACGGTGGAGCTGTAGAAGTAATTAATGATGGTTCTGATATGCAATCAGAGACACAGATCATCAGTGAATTATTAGACGGTGCCAGATTAAATATCGGAGAGCTGAAACTAACCAGTCCTCTGGGTAATAATGCCTACGAAAAATATCAAAGCGTATTAAATCTTGATCCTGAAAACCCGCAAGCCTTGAACGGTCTGGATAGAATCGTTGATGAATATATTGATCTGATGGAATTTGCACTGGGGAAAGATGATATTCCCAGGGCCAGAGGTTATTTACGTAAAGGCATGAATATTAATCCAAATCATTATGGTATTACTGATGCTGAGAGAAGACTCAACGCAGCAGTGGAGACCAGGGAACGTGAGTTAAGGGAACAGGCGTTAATAGAGCAGGAAGCAATGCAGCGGCAACAGGAGCAAGAGAAGCAGGAAGCGATGCAGCGGCAACAGGAGCAAGAACCAATTGTATCTAACCCAGACAAGCAAAAGCTTGAAGAACTTAAGCGAAAGCTAAGGGCCAATCCAAAGGATAAAAAAGCAAGGAGAGAATTGAAGAAAATCGCTGACAAATACCAGAATAAAATTAAAATGGCCCTGGAAGATAAGGATTTTGATCTTGCAGAGGATTATGTGCTTGAAATTCTGGAGATGACGCCTGAGAAGGCCAAAGCACATAAAGAACTCACAAAACTACTTGGCAAGATCAGAACGAAGAAGTATGAATATAACCAATAATTATTTTCGGTAACATTTTTCAGGTAATCCCATGTCAAAAGAAATAAACAGTTCACAACTCATTGAATTAATATCGGGCAGGCGAACGATTCATCAATTCAAAGAAGGCATGCGTCCTCGGGATAAACTTATTGAGGCAATCGATCTCGCAAGATGGGCACCAAACCATCACTTAACAGAGCCATGGCATTTTTATTTGTTGGGTGATGAAACAGTGAACACAGTAATCGAACTCAATTCGGAAATAGTTAGAAAATCAAAAGGAGATGACGCTGCAATAGCAAAGGAGAGACGCTGGAGGAAAATACCTGGTTGGTTTGTCATGACCTGTTCAAAATCGGATGATCCCATAAGAAACCAGGAAGACTATGCTGCCTGTTGCTGTGCGATGCAAAATCTAATGTTGGTACTATGGAATAAAGACGTTGGTGTTAAATGGTCAACGGGTGAAATTATTCGTGATAAGCGCTTTTATGATTTGTTATGGATAAACCCGGATGTGGAAACAGTTGTTGGACTATTCTGGTATGGCTATGCTGAAGTGATACCTAATAC
>CAZOJZ010000597.1:0-53088 GCA_964580205.1 uncultured Roseivirgaceae bacterium | reverse complement strand
TATGTTAACTGGTCAGACCAACGTGCCGGAGAAAGTGATACCGACATTTGGATGGCCTCTTCAAAAGATGGTGGTACCAGCTGGTCGGCGCCCGTAAAAGTCAACAATGACAATAGTGGGCACCATCAGTTCTTTCCCTGGGCAACCATTGATCAGAGTACCGGATATATTTACGTGGTTTTTTATGACCGCCGTGCGTTTGACGATGAAACTACTGAGGTTTACCTGGCAACTTCCAAGAACGGTGGTAAATCATTTACCAACGAAAAGATCAGTGAACGCCCTTTCCGGGCCAATGCCGAGCTCTTTTTTGGCGACTATAATAATATTGCAGCCCATCAAGGATCCATTCGGCCTATCTGGACCCAGGTGGAAGGACAGACATTGAGTATTTGGACAGCGATTATTGAAAAGTAAACTTTTCAATAATCGTAATCGACAATGCAAATGCATAGCTTTTCTTTTGCACAGGACTTTCATTTTTCATGGCAACAAACTGCTAACTGATGGTCTCATTAACAATATAACTGACTAAATCCTTCGTCCCTCGTCCTTCGCCCTTCGTACCTCGTCCCTAAAATACCGCCATAATGACATTATTATAGCCGTATATTATTAAAATACCGCCATAATGACATACTATTCAACAAATTCATGCCCTGGCATAATTTTCACTACATACAGGGTAAAAGCAAAAAAATTATACAACTTAAATAATAAAATCATGACTTTAGTACGATATAACCCAGCTTTAAGAAATTTCAGCACCAGATCTTTCAACAACATTTTAGATCGATTTTTCCAGGATTCCTTTGAAACCAACGGCAGTGGATTTGTTCCGGCGGTGGATATTTCCGAGACGGACAAGACTTTTGAATTGGAATTGGCAGTTCCCGGTTTCAAGAAAGATGATTTCACTATTGATTTTAATAATGATCAATTGACAATCTCAGGCGAAAGAAAAATCGAGAAGGAGCAAGAAGAACTAAACTACCACACCAGGGAGACCAGATATGGTACATTTAGCCGCACTTTTCATCTGCCGGAAAATGTAAATGACACCAAAATACAAGCTGCCTATAACGATGGCATACTAAAAATTACTCTTCCCAAAGATGAAAAGAAAGAATTGAAAAGAACTATTAAGATTAATTAGTGAGTTTGGTTAGAGCGTTTTGATTTGGTAAGAAAGGCGGATTTATTCCGCCTTTTTTGTTAAATTATGTTAAAAACCAGTGAAACATCGAATTAATGTTTTTCTTCTAAAACAGAATCGATTTTATTTACGTTACAACATTAGAACTTAAGATATACACTAGAATATAATATTTGAATTATGAATAAGAGACAATTTTTCTTCGGGTTAGTTTTTGCTTCCTTTTTGGGTGCCCTTATGGCGGTTGGAGGAATGCAGTTTTTCATTGCTGACCCCGATCCGGCGGTGGATCAACAAAATATGCAAGCACGATTCGCCAACTATTTTGAAAACAAAGATTTTACAGTTCCAGACGGACTAAATTTTGTATATGCCGCAGAGGTAAGCACTCCAACGGTAGTACACATTCGGTCTACCTTTGAAGGAAGGAGTTATGGAAATAGTATGGAGGATTTCTGGGAATTCTTTGGATACCGTCAACCAAACAATGATCGCGGTCGACGCCCTCAAAGCCGGGGATTCGGCTCGGGAGTGATCATTTCCGAGGATGGATACATTATTACTAACAATCATGTGATTGATCACGCCGGTGAGATAGAAGTGACCCTGGCAGACAAAAGAAATTACGACGCAAGGCTGATTGGCACCGATCCCAACACTGACCTTGCCTTGCTAAAAATAGAAGAGCGGCAGCTGCCCTATATTAAAATAGGTGATAGTGACGAGCTGCGTATTGGGGAGTGGGTGTTAGCTGTTGGCAATCCATTTGCCCAAGGGACTCCCTATGACTTGACCAGTACCGTAACTGCTGGAATAGTAAGTGCAAAAGCCCGGAATATTAACATCCTGGGAGGAAGGAATTACGGGATTGAATCGTTTATTCAGACCGATGCCGCGGTGAACCCTGGAAATAGTGGCGGTGCTTTGGTAAACCTGAAGGGGGAGTTAGTAGGCATCAATACTGCAATAGCCACGCCCTCCCGTACATTTGCAGGATATAGTTTTGCAGTACCTTCATCACTGGTAAAGAAGGTGATCAATGATCTTAGAGAATACGGCATAGTTCAAAGGGCCTTGCTGGGAGTTCAAATTAAAGATGTAACCGCAGACTTTGCAGATGAAAGAGACCTTGATGAAGTAGGCGGTGTTTATATACTGGAAGTAGGTGATAACTCCGCTGCAAAGGAAGCTGGTTTGAAAGAAGGGGACATTATCGTGAACATAGGGAAAACTCCGGTTAACAGTACCGCGGAGTTACAGGAACTGGTTGCCAGAAACAGTCCGGGTGATCGCATCGAGGTAACCTATAAGCGTGACGGGCGAAGGTATACTACTAAAGCGGTATTGAAGAACTTGCAGGGAAATACTGGTGTACTCACTTTTGACAGCGCCCATAGTTTTGATGGAGCTGTTTTCAAAGAGGCTGAGGATAGAAACCTGGAGAAATTGGATTTAAGGGGGGGTGTTGTGATTGATAAGGTTGGAGATGGAAAATGGAAGGACGCCGGAATTAAACCGGGTTTCATCATCACTCATGTAAATAAGACACCAGTGGAAAACGTGGATCAGGTATTGGAGATCCTTAGAAACAGACAAGGAGGCAATTTGATCGAGGGGATATATCCAAATGGCGAAGAACGTTATTATGCCATTGGTTGGTAGTAATATGAGATATGGTTTAAAAAAACCCTGACGGTTAACGTCAGGGTTTTTTTATGGTTTTTATAACTTTGAGTCAAACATAATCCTAATTTTATGAGTATTGCTGCGGATGATTCTTTTAGTATAAATAAAGTGCTTTCCACATTGGGTATCCAATCCATTAACCAAGGTGCAAGCACTGGTATAAAATGGCTGGATACCGATGGAGAGCAAATTGTTTCCAGATCGCCGGTTGATGCATTGGAGGCGGGGAGGGTATTTGCTGCATCGGAAACCGTTTACCATCGGGTAATAGTACAGGCCCAAAAAGGTTTTTCCGAATGGCGTACCTGGCCGGCCCCTCATCGTGGTGAGGTAGTTAGACAGCTGGGGGAAAGGTTACGTCATTACAAAGAACCGCTAGGGAAATTAGTGTCTTACGAAATGGGGAAGTCGTATCAGGAGGGGCTTGGGGAAGTGCAGGAGATGATTGATATCTGCGATTTTGCGGTAGGGCTGTCACGGCAATTGTATGGATTGACCATGCACTCTGAAAGACCGGGACATCGCATGTACGAACAGTACCATCCATTAGGACTAGTAGGGATTATTTCAGCTTTTAATTTCCCGGTGGCGGTATGGTCGTGGAATGCGGCGATTGCCTGGGTGTGTGGCGATACCTGTATATGGAAGCCTTCAGAAAAAACACCTATTTCGGCGCTTGCTTGCCAGCATATTGTCAGCCAGGTTTTTAAGGAGAATCAAGTGCCGGAGGGAGTAAGTAACTTGGTTATAGGAGATGGTAGGCTTGGTGAACTGCTAAGCCGGGACAACCGTATATCATTAGTGTCAGCTACCGGGAGCACAACCATGGGAAAGGCTGTAGGAGCGGCAGTAGGTGCCAGGTTGGGCAGGGCCTTGTTAGAACTTGGTGGCAATAACGCCATAATCATTTCAAAGGATGCAGATCTGGAAACTGCTTTGACGGGTTCAGTATTTGGAGCTATTGGCACTGCAGGGCAGCGTTGTACTACTACTCGCCGATTGATTATTCAGGAGGAAATATTTGAAGACTTTAGAGCAAGATTGATAAATGCATATAAGCAGATCAAAATTGGCAATCCGCTGGATGAAGAGAATCATATGGGTCCATTGATAGATAAAGACGCTGTAGGTAAATATCTTAGGGCGATTGAGGTGGTAAAGGAAAGTGGAGGGAAGGAAATTGTAGCGGGCGGTATTTTGGAAGGTGCCGAATACAGTTCCGGGTGCTATGTAAAGCCTGCGGTATTTGAGGTAAGCAACGATTTTGAGATTGTGCAATGCGAGACATTTGCTCCTATATTATATCTTATACCATATCAGTCAATAAAAGAAGCCATCGACTTACAGAACAAGGTGCCTCAGGGCCTGTCTTCAGCCATCATGACCAACAACCTTAGGGAGTCAGAATTATTCTTGTCAAATCAAGGATCAGATTGTGGGATTGCCAATGTTAACATCGGCACCTCGGGGGCTGAAATAGGAGGCGCATTTGGTGGTGAGAAAGAAACTGGCGGGGGTCGTGAATCCGGTTCGGATGCATGGAAGGTTTATATGCGTCGTCAGACCAATACCATCAATTTCAGTAGTGAGGTGGCATTGGCACAAGGAATTAAATTCGATTTATAGCCAGGCATGTACTATCTTCAGGCAGGTTTTAGCCTGTTTTTCATGGAAGCTATTTTTAGATGAAAGCTTTTTTGCATTTCTAAAATATAATTACATAAATTTAGGCGTATTAAAATTAGCAGGTATGTCAGTTAAAGAAAAGCAATATCATGCGGTGATGTTGATCGACGACAATGATATTGACAATTTGATAAATCAGAAAATGATCGAAGCGGCGGGAATCACCGAACACATCTTTTCTCATACAGGCGCCCGCAGCGCTATCGAATTTTTGAAGAACCTTGAACAGTTAAACTCAGAAGCAGTAAACGTGCTTCCCGAGGTAATTTTTCTAGACATTGATATGCCATTAATGGATGGGTTCCAGTTCCTTGAAGAATTCGATAAACTGGCAGATGAGACTAAGGAGAAATGTAAGATAATAATGCTTACATCATCTATCAATCCAAAAGATGTTAATCGTACCAAGAACTACGAGTACGTAATAGACTATCTGAATAAGCCTCTGACCCAGGACAATTTGGTCAATTTAAAAGCATAAGCTTTCCGAAGTTACCAGCTTAGTTTAGATACAAACTCGTCATCCATTTTGATGTACATTGATGGCGAGAATCCCTGTTTTTGGAACATACTGAACTTGCGGATCAAAGCTTTGATCTTTTCTTCTTTGTTCTTTTTCAGTTCACTGATGGAGACCTTAAGAATCTTGGTAAAGATCATCAGGTGCTCACAGTTTTCCTTTCCTATTATCCTGATCTGTCTCTGAATACTATTAATCAATTGATTGAATAGGTCGTAATCGTTTAGTAGACAATACTGCAATGCCAGTATTACCTTGATCTCTAGCTGGGCGTTTGGATATCGCTTTAAGCTTACTTCATTGAGCAGATTGTTGATCCACCTCGATGCTTGATCGTACTTTTTGACATAATAACAGGAAAGTGCCCGGTAAATCATATAGGTTACATACTGCGGGATATCGTTTGTATCAACTTCAAAGTCGATGAAGATTCTCTCATTCTCCTCATAAATCTCTTCTTCTAACCCCAGGCGCTTGTGTCTTTCAAGTTTGGAAATAAGGAATTGAGAAGGATAGGTATACAGATTGTAATTTGACAGTAACAAGGCCGTGTCTTCATTAACTTCTTCGAAATATTTTTCAGCCTTTCGATAAACCCTATAGTGATTGTAGTATTCCAGTTTTAGAAACTCGAATATTATTTTTAAATGATGATATATGGAGTCAAGATTATAGTCCTCAAAGGTCCGCTGAATTTTCAGCAGTATATCCTCAATAGGTTCAAGGTCGTCATCAAGAGAGTCCTCTTCAACTTCAACGAATAGACGATGAAAAATATTCATGCAACTTTGATACACATGCAATCTGTGGGATTTATACAATGCCGCAACATTGTTCATCTCTTTATTTAACAGGGTAAGCCCCAGTTTCTCGGTTTCGCTGTTAGTCAGTGTATACTGGCCGTATTTTTTAAAGTATTCGCCTAACATATCCTCGGCTTTGTCCACCGCCAGCATATAGGCCACATGTTGGTTATAGGATTGAGAGTAGTTGTAGTGGTCAGGATAATTGATGTGAAGTTTTTTCAACGATTTGTAGATGACGGTCAACTCGTTGGATAGATCATAGTCCAGCAATTCCTTTTCCAACTTTTTCAAGGTTGCAATAGCTATGGCCTTCTTCTTGGTGAAGATAATTTCATTGATATTGGCCACTTTTTTCAACAGATCCGTGCGCGGGCTTTCCAACTGTTGAAGCAGGTATTCCTCGATCTTCTGATTTAGCCGTGATCTCAGCGTGTAGTAAGCATTAGTATTTACTTCTAACTCAGACATGATCTTGTTGTCCGAGGTAGACTTTTCCCTCATTGACTTTAGTAGGTAAGCTGATTTATCGGCTCCATTCTCCATAAGAGAATCGTAGATGGCTTCAAAATCTGATTCAGCAAGTTGCTTAATGATATTCTTTAATTTGGCCATAAATAAAAATAGTGAAGAGTAGAGATAAAAAATATTTCCAATATACCCAATTAATTCATAATGTAATATTTTTTAAAATATTATATAAAACATGCAAATATGTTACACTAGATTTCTCGATGATCGATTCTTATTACACTCTGGCAGAGATCAAGCCTATTATCTTAATTTTTTGTTTAAAAAATTTTCGAAATAGAGAATTGTCGGAATGTAATGTTCGGGGACTTTATTTAAATAAACTTCCTATATATTGACGTAGTCGCCTTGAAATACCAGTATTTAACTGCTAGTTTCATTGCGGTATTTCCGATGAGTGAACAGATTAAAGGGTAGTATATCTTAGTAAAGTACTACTTTAATTTTTTAGTGATAACCTGTCAGTAAAACAACATTTTATGCAAACAAAGAATTGTCACTTACCTTTCTATCCTGGTCCCGATGTACTTCGTCTTTAAATTGTCCAGCCACTGCGGTAGGTCCGCATTACGAATTCATTGGCTAAGTCAAAGTTGGTAATTTTCATATTCTCAGCATCCCAGAGCAGTTTTTTCCGGCCTGGATAAACGGTCCTGCCTTCACTATTCTTCTCTTGATGCATATACGCCCGGATTGCCAGATTGCCCATTAATACTGCCTCGGTAAATGGTCCCGCATATTCAAAGGGTGAACTTAACTCTGCTTTCTCATATCCTTGCAGGCAACCATTAACCCAATCTACATAATGACCATCAGGAACCCTTGGTAAGGTTATTGGAACAGCATCGGCTTCCTCTTTTCTAGAGGTTGGAAGCAAAACCGGTGCACTGGCGTAATTACCAATCAATTTACCTTTGGTGCCCTCAAAAATATACCCATTACTTAAGTCTCCTATGTCTTCATCGGCCCCCAATTCTTCCGGTCTTTCCGGTCGTAAACCACCATCCATCCAGGTTAATTTAATAGTTCCTTTTCCATCTGTGCGAGGAAATTTAAGATGAATAACAGCCGATGCAGGGCAACTATCTTTATAGTTAGCCACCTTAAAAAAACCTTCCCAGGCGGTGGTTGTGCTACATTCTACCTCTGTGGGATAGCCTACGGGGAATATCCGGAAAAATGGATCCATAATATGACAGCCCATATCTCCAAGAGCACCGGTGCCAAATGCCCACCAACCACGCCAATTGAAGGGCAGATAGGCCGGGTTGTAGTCAATGTTTTCTGCTGGGCCCAGCCATAAATCCCATTCCAACTCTGGAGGGACTTCAAAATTGCCAGTAGGAGTGGGGATGCCTTGAGGCCAGACAGGTCTATCGGTCCAGGCTAAGACCCTGGTGACGTCACCGATAAGACCGGCGTCAACAATTTCCTGGGTGCGGCGTACCGGTTCCGCAGAGGCCCATTGATTGCCCATTTGAGTTACTACTTTATACTTTTTGGCTGCTTCGGTAAGCAGCCGTGCTTCTTTTATGCTGTGTGTTAGGGGTTTTTGTACATATACATGCTTACCCATCTGCATGGCGGTTAGTGTTGCTATGGCATGAGTATGATCAGGAGTTGATACGGTAACAGCATCTATATTTTTCCCTTCTTTATCTAACATTTCTCTAAAGTCCCGGTAGTATTTGGCTTTAGGAAAATTGGCCTTTGAATCAACAGCCATGCGATCATCTACGTCGCAGAGATAAGCAATCCTGGCATTTGGGCTTTCGGCAATAGAGGTTAGATCAGATTCTCCCTTTCCTCCAACACCGATGCCGGCAATAAAGACGGTGTCACTTGGTGCCACGTGCCCAACACCACCTAAGACATGTCTGGGGACAATTGTGAAAACAGCAAGTGAAGTAGCTGAGGCTTTAACAAATTTTCTGCGTGAAAGTTTTTTTTGATTAGATCGTTTCATTATCAGTGGTTATCTAGTACAGGATTGGAATAAAATATTAATATAGGTTATGGTAGCCGAAAATCAAAAAAGTTCAAATAAGCATGAGACAAATGGGAAAGCACAGACCGAGATCCTTGGATTTCATCTTCGTCCTCGGCCTGTGTTTAGTGGAGCATATCAGAGTCGAACTGATGACCTCTACGCTGCCAGCGTAGCGCTCTAGCCAGCTGAGCTAATGCCCCATGGGATGTAAATATATGTGTTTCCTGTTTATATTAAAACGGGCGACGTGCCTTTACAAAGATTCCCCGGTAATAATCTGACAGCAAATTATTCTCGATCACGCCTAGTTTACTGGAACTGTGAATGAATGTCAGGTCTTTCCCCTGTTTTACCGTGGTAACCATACCTACATGGGTGATCTTTTTTCGTCCTTTTTTGGCTGAAAAGAACACCAGATCACCGGGCTTGAGTTCGCTGACCTTAACCGGCTTACCAAACTTACTCTGTTCTGCGGAAGTCCTGGGAAGCGTTAAACCAGCGCTTTTATAGGAAACACACAGTAGGCCGCTGCAATCCATGCCCCGTTTGCTGGTTCCACCGTATCTGTAAGGTGTACCCGTATAGGAACGGGCAGTCGATATGGCTGTTTGGATCTTTGGGTCTACAGAATATCGATTTTTAGCGGTGGCACAGCTGCAAATAATTACAACCATACCTAAATAAAAAAATATCTTCAAGGCGTTGGTGTTTTCTCCTGAAACGAAAAAAATGGTCTGGTCATTTCAAATATAAGATGATTTGTACATTTTATGGACATAAACATTATTTTAGCGTCCACTTTAACACTCTTATCTATGTGTGGGATCACCGGGATTATGGCGTTTAACGAAATCGGTCGAATGCATATGATCCACCTCGCAAAATCCACCGAATTGTTAAAGCATCGGGGGCCTGACTATCAAAACACTTTTATTGACGAACGGGTCGGCCTTGGTCATCGGCGTTTGTCAGTGATTGACCCTTCACCCCAAGGTCATCAACCCATGGCCGATTTAAGCGGGCGTTATCGTATCGTTTATAACGGAGAGATATACAATTATAAAGAGCTCCGTCGCCGATTACAAAACAAGGGAGTGGAATTCGTCTCGGCATCAGACACCGAAGTATTACTTAACCTTTATATTCATCATGGCACTAAGTGCCTGGAAATGCTTAACGGCTGTTTTGCATTGGCTATTTTCGACGGTGCAAAGAATGAATTATTCCTGGCCAGGGACCGTTTTGGAATCAATCCATTATTGTACTATCACGATAACGACAAGTTTGTTTTTGCTTCTGAGATGAGGTCTTTACTGGCTTACAATATTCCTAAAGCACTGGACTACGAATCCTTGAATCTTTACCTGGAGTTGAACTATGTCCCTGCACCATTTACCATGCTAGAGGGTGTTAAAAAATTGCTCCCGGCTGAATACCTGAAAATCAATTCCCCGGAGGTTATCCCACAACGCTTCTACCAGATTGCTCAGTCCTCGAATTTAGACTCAAAGTTGACCTATGATCAACAAAAGACAAAGATAGTATCGTTGGTGGAAGAGTCAGTGGCAAAAAGACTGGTTGCTGATGTTCCCCTGGGGGCTTTTCTAAGTGGCGGTATCGACAGCTCTATAGTAGTAGCACTGGCCAGTAGGTATACCGATCAGTTAAGTACTTTCTCCATTGGCTATGTTGATCAACCGTTTTTTGATGAAACTAGCTATGCCGAATTGGTAGCAAATAAATTCAGTACCAGGCATACCGTGTATCGCTTGAATAACAAGGATTTATATAATCATCTTTTTGATGTCTGGGACCATTTGGACGAACCATTTGCCGATAGCTCGGCGTTGCCCACCTATATTTTGAGCAAATATACCCGTCAATCAGTTACAGTGGCCCTTTCTGGCGATGGTGCGGACGAATTGTTTGGTGGATACAATAAACATCTGGCGCTGCAACGATCATTGGACGGGGGTTTTAGTAACTCCCTGGTGAGGGTACTGGCTCCATTACTAACCTTTTTCCCTAAATCCAGGAACAATCCAATTAGCAATAAAATTCGCCAGCTTGATCGGATGGCCCGTGGTTTGTCATTGTCAATGCCTGATAGATACTGGTTTTGGGCTGGAATTGCTAGTCATCAGCAAGCGCTGGCGCTATTAAGCAGTGAATCTTTGGTGAATCTGAACCAAGCGGCTGTTGAAGGTCGTCGACTTAAAATCCTCAAACATCTTGGACCCAATGTCGATTTGAATGATATACTTTATACCGATATGCAGTTGGTATTACCCAATGATATGTTGTGTAAGGTTGACTGGATGAGTATGGCCCATGGGTTGGAGGTTAGGGTGCCATTTTTGGACCACGAACTGGTAAATTTCGTCTTTGGCCTGCCACCGGAATCAAAAGTTCACCTTGGCATGCGTAAGCGCATTTTACAGGATTCATTTAAGGAAATCCTGCCTAAGCAGTTATATAACAGACCTAAAAAAGGATTCGAGGTCCCCTTATTGGACTGGATGCGTACGGAGCTAAAAGGTGTAATCGAGAATGAATTACTAAATGAACGTTTATTGAAGGATCAGGGCATTTTTGATGTTTCATACGTAAATCAACTTAAAAGGAACTTGAATAGTAATAACCCACAGGACAATCCAGCCAGGGTTTGGGGTCTTCTGGTCTTTCAAAAGTGGTGGCAAAAATACTTCTAATTAGTTTCTGTCCCTTAAATCTGTTTCATACCAACATTTAACTTAATTTCGTACCCTTATTATGAACAAGGTACAGCAGGAACTCGACAAACTGAGCCAAACACTTGATGGCCAGATTCATGTGGATCGAGCTATGCGGATATTGTATGCCACTGATGCTTCAGCATACAGGGAGCTGCCATTGGCCGTGGCCATCCCCGGAAGCGAGCAAGATCTGATCGATCTGGTAAAATTTTCACGAAATAACCAGGTATCACTAATCCCCCGCACCGCTGGGACAAGCCTGGCCGGACAGGTTGTAGGAGGAGGAGTCGTGGTCGATATGAGCAATCATTTTGATAAGATTTTGGAAGTTAACCCTGAAGAAAAATGGGTTCGCGTACAGCCGGGTGTGGTACGTGATGACCTGAACAAACACCTCAATCAATTCGGGTTGATGTTCGGTCCGGAAACGGCCACCGCCAATAGAGCTATGATCGGAGGGATGATTGGCAACAATTCATGTGGTGTGAACTCAATTGTCTATGGTAGTACCAGGGAACACTTATTGGAGGCCAGAGTAGTACTCAGCAATGGTAGTGTCACCACCTTGGGCCCATTAACAGATCTGCAGTTGGTGGCTAAATGCAGGGGAGCAGAAACCTCCTCAGAACTGGAAACCTCAATATATAGTTCTTTGAAATCACTGCTCTCTAATGAGAAAAATGTAATTGAGATAAGATCAGGTTTTCCAAAAACAACCATACCCAGGCGCAACACAGGTTATGCACTGGACATGTTATTAAACCTGCATCCTTTTAATGAAACGGGAGAACCATTTAATCTATGTAGTCTGCTGGCAGGATCAGAAGGCACATTGGCCATGGTAACAGAAGCTAAGTTGAACCTGGTGCCCATACCTTCAAGCGAATGTTGTCTGGTGTGTGTTCATTTTGACTCCATACACGAAAGCCTGCTGGGAAACCTGGTGGCATTGAAATACCAACCCTCTGCTAGTGAAATGATTGATCACTATATTCTTGATTGTACCAAAGAGAATATTGAACAACGGAAAAACAGGTTTTTTGTAAAGGGTGACCCCAAAGTGATTATTGTGGTAGAATTGAGGAGTGATACCGGAGGTGGGTGGCGAGAGCGGGCCAAACAAATGATTGCTGAATTGAAGTCTGAAGGATTAGGGCACCATTATCCAATAATTACAGGGAATGACATGTCTCGCGTTTGGCAATTGCGCAAAGCAGGACTAGGCCTATTGGCCAACATTCCTGGAGAAGCTAAAGCGGTTGCAGTTATTGAGGACACGGCGGTTGATGTGAAAGAATTGCCTCAGTATATAACTGAATTCAATCAGATACTGGATAAATATGGGCTATACTCTGTTCATTATGCTCATGCGGGCACCGGTGAGCTACATCTAAGGCCTATTTTGAACCTGAAAAGTTCAGAGGGGCAGCGGATGTTCAGAGTAATTGCAGAGGAGATTGCTCAACTGGTCAAGAAATATCGGGGCTCTTTAAGCGGAGAGCATGGAGATGGGAGGCTCAGGGCAGAGTTCATTCCATTCATGATGGGCGAGCATAATTATAAATTACTGCAGCAGGTCAAAAGAATTTGGGACCCTGACAACATCTTTAATCCAGGCAAGATTGTGAATGCCGCTCCCATGGATAAAGATCTGCGATACGAACCCGATAAAACTACCCGTTCTTTTGATACCGTTTTTAATTTCGAACCTTTTGGTGGGATTATACAAGCGGCTGAACAATGTAATGGGTCTGCTGACTGTCGTAAAACAGTTCTTAGTGGAGGTACTATGTGTCCTAGTTACATGGCCACCCGCAATGAAAAAGATACCACCAGAGCCAGGGCCAATATTCTGCGTGAAGTGCTCACAAGATCTGACAAGAAAAATCCTTTTGCTCATCAGGAGATAAAAGAAGTGATGGACCTCTGTCTTTCCTGTAAAGGTTGCAAGGCGGAATGCCCATCCAATGTCGATGTAGCTAAACTAAAAGCGGAATTCCTACAACAATATTATGACACTGAAGGGATACCGTTTCGTACCAGGATGATTGCCGGATTCAACAAAGCAAATCAGTTGGCATCAATATTACCCGGTGTTTATAATTTTTTCATTTCAAATAAATTAACTGGTACATTGTTTAAAGCTGTCACCGGTTTAGCCACCGAAAGACCTCTGCCAAAATTACATTCCACCACCTTAGAGCGATGGTACCAGGATCAGCCAATCGGTTCGGATACTGGTAAGAAAGTACTATTATTCTGCGATGAGTTTACCAACTACAATGACACAGATATTGGAATCACCACCATCAAGCTGTTGCAAAAGCTGGGATATCAGGTAGAAATACCACGGCATGCTGAAAGTGGAAGGACCTTCATTTCCAAAGGCTTGTTAAGACGGGCCCAAAAGATCGCAATAAAGAATGTGGAGTTGTTGAAGGATTTAGTAAATGAAGACACGCCTTTAATTGGAATTGAGCCCTCTGCCATACTTTCTTTTAGAGATGAATATCTGGCTATGATGCCAACAGGCTTGCAAAAGTCGGCAGAAGAAATAGCCGCCAATTCGTTTACCGTCGAAGAATTTCTGGCAAACGAAATAGAACAGGGTAGAATTACCAGCGACCAGTTTGTTAATGATGAACGGCTAATACGCCTACATGGACATTGCCATCAGAAGGCGATTTCCTCAATGGTGCCCACCAAAAGGATCCTCTCCCTTCCGGTAAACTATCAGGTTCAGTTGATCCCATCAGGATGCTGTGGAATGGCCGGTTCCTTTGGTTATGAAAAGGAACACTATGAACTGTCCATGCAAATCGGAGAGTTGGTATTGTTCCCTACTGTACGCGAATTGGACAAAGAGGTATTGATAGCAGCTCCGGGAACCAGTTGCCGTCACCAGATAATGGATGGGACCGGAAGAAAGGCATTGCACCCGGTCCAGATTCTTTGGGATGCCCTGAAATAAATGAACTTTAGGATCCAATAGCAAGCAGTCTATATAGCACAATTTCCCTCGTGGGGATAGTGTATACTCATTAGGATGAGCATGCTTGATTAGCATATATTAGTGACTTGCCACCAAGTAAAAGTGAACGTAATTCTTCCCTCCAGTGGCTACAATCCATTGGTTTTGAGTCGCATGATTAGATTCGATCTCTACTTTCGATTATGAAATTGGAAGGCAGTTACAATTGCAACTCCTTGTCTAAAACATAAATCTGAACTGTCTCACGCTTGACACCGTCAAAGGCCATAGCTTCTGCAGTTGATGGTAAATCCATACCGGCCATATAGGTGTCCAGATCATCAGGCTCGAAGCAAATTCCGACCGTGTTGTCTTCATGGGTGCTAAAGTGAATGGATTTGTTGATAGAATAACTTCTAAACAAATCAACGTGGGTTCTGAACCCTTTTTCCCATTTGGTTGAATCTTCAACCTCGGCTGTGACTAATACCTTTGCCATTTTGAGTTTTATTTGGTTTACTAGAAGTTAGAGAAATATCTGATCGTATACAACAAAGAACGGACTCATTTTTCGGGTTGTAAACCAAGTATGTCCCAGAAATTTACTTACCAATTTCTCCATGCATCGTAAGCGCGCCGAACAGCGCAGATTACCTGACTGTTGTCGGCTTGGCGGTATCATCAGTCATCTCATATGGCAGCTTGTATACTTGCCCCACTGAGTCCGCAAAATACAATTGAGACTTTGAAAATGCACTGGGGTCACCATCCGCCCACAAACTGAAGAATGGACTTTTTGCATTAACAGGCCGTCGGGCATAGTTGTGGTTGGTACTACTATGTTGGGTTAATTTTTTCTTTTGTTTCCAGCTTGCTCCGGAATCAAGACTTTCCCAAAGTATCATTTCCCCCCCTGAATGGTACTTGTAAGGACCTGGGTCCGTAGGGGCAACTACCGTCCATCGGTCACCTTGAATATACAAGCTTCCCATATCGTAGTTGTGATCAGATTGGAATATGGTGGTGGTTTTCCAGGATTTACCATCGAATTGGGCAATTTGCCAATCCCTGGATCCGCCTTCTGGTCCTGGTAGATGTCCACTGCTGGTCAAATACATACAAACCGGATGGCCGAATTGATCAAAATCCATATCTTTCAAATACACATTTTTGCTTAACCTAGCGTAGTCTTTAACTAGAGCCTTTGAAACTACTTTGGTCAGTGGTAGATTGAGCTTTTCTCCTAACGCATTGGTCCAGGATTCGCCGAAATCATTAGTTTGGACATAATAGAGATCCGTGCGACGGTCGACATTTCCATTTGGATGCCTATTGAAAAATGTGCCCAGCTTATTTCCGAGTCTTTCACTTATTTGATAGTGCCCACTTTTAGAGGCCCCTGTTTGAATAATAGCAGCCAGCTTTCTATCATTTGTCCAGGAAACGCCATCGGTGCTGGCTTCAAAGTATAGTTCCCGGATACCGGTATATTTTGTGAAAAAATTGAAGAATCTATTTTCCTCCATATAGAAGGGTTGGGGATAGGTCATTTCTTCTTCGGTAATCTGAATGAATGTATCGATGTTGTACGGCGACTGGCTTTTATATTTGAATCCTGGTCGAATCTGCCCCCTGCCACTCACAAAGACCCACAAGTATCCGTCACTATCTATTAGTAAACTTGGGTTATCATGAGGATCATCTACCCCTAATTTATCAAAAACTATTGTTGGTTTCGGCACCTCACCTGTTCGGTGGTCATAATATGAGATCATGCAGAGAAGATGGGTTTCGTCTTCATTGGTAGTGCCACCATAAACAAAGAAGGTTTTGTTTACCTCAGGCGCATAGATCGCCAATGGCCGGTGTTTGGCGGTATAAGTCCCTAAACCACCAGAATATTTGTCCCCGTAATCAGTTGAGAACTGACCAAGGGTAAACCAAATGCCTTTATACCCATTTATTTTTTGATTGTTAAGAGACTGCTGCCCTAAGACAGAATTACCATATATCAACAAAAGGAATATAAATAAAGAGTTTTTCATATAATGATATCTATGAAACCAAACACTGGTTTTGATCAATCCAGTATTTTGCCCCGGTTAAGAATATTCCTGGGATCCAGGGTGCTTTTAAGGGTTTTCATAAGTTTGATTTCCTCCTGACTTCGACTGATAGGAAGATAATGTTTCTTGTGAACTCCGATGCCATGTTCGGCTGATATTGATCCGCCAATTGCTTTTAAGGGTTGATAAACTATATCATTTATCTGGTTAATTAATTCCTCACTTTGGCGGCTCTTTCCAATGACCAGATGAATATTTCCATCAGCTACATGCCCAAAGGTAAAAACCTTTTCCACTTCCTGAATTTGATGAAGGTTTTTAACGATCTGATTTATTACCTCTCCGATCAGAGGAATAGGCAAGCTGATGTCGAATTGTTGAATATGCTTACACTTGGAAACCATGGGAGCCACATCTTCCCGGATGGTCCAAAACCTGTTTACCTCAGTAGCTGATTCTGCAGGAACTGCATCTTGAATTATCTTAAGTTCAAGGGCCTCTTCTAATAATCTCTGGAATCTAACAGCATCAAATTTCGCATCGCTTCCCAAGCTGTCCAGTAGCACGTAATAGTTATAAATGTAAGGCAAAGGCGGAGAAACTGAAGCAGGCGCAGTAGTCAAGACCTTATAGGTGGGTGGCCACATTAATTCAAAACTGCTCAATGTACCAGCCAATCCTTTGTCCATAAACTTTAAAAATGCCACTACCTGGTCATAATTATCGATTCCTGCCAATGCACTAATTCTGGTACTGGGGGCTTCTACTAGCCGAAGCACGGCCCTGGTGATTACCCCCAGGGTGCCTTCTGACCCTATGAAAAGTTGCTTCAAATCATAGGCTGAATTGTCCTTTAGAATCTTTTTCATAGAAGAAATAACCGTTCCATCTGCTAAGACTGCTTCCAGTCCTACCACTAATTGGCGGGTCATGCCATAACGCAACACCCGCAATCCTCCGGCGTTGGTGGAAATGATCCCACCCATTTGAGCCGATCCTTTTGCGCCAAAATTTAAGGGAAATAACAGCCCTTCTTTCTTAGCAGCCCGTTGCACATTTTCTAAAATTGCACCAGCCTGTACCGTGATAGTCCGGCTTTCTGAATCTACTTCCTCAATGGAATCCATTTTTTCCAGGGAGATCACCACCTCATCGGCCTTGGTTTCTGTCCCACCAACCAAGTTGGTAAGGCCTCCATGTATGACTATTGGTTGATGGTGGTCATGGCAAATGCTTAAGACTTTAACAACATCTTCAGTATTACGGGGCAGTACTACCGCTTTGGCGACCAGGGATTGGTCCATGAGCCAGATATGATGGTACCGTTCTCTGACGGATTCACCGGTAAGGACGAGGTTCTTTCCTAGCGCAGAGGTAAGTTTTTCAATGGTGGTATCAATCATGGATTATGTATAGTCTTTTGATAACACGAATCAGCGGTAGTCCTCCCGAATCGGATAAAAGACGTCGATTATGTAGCAATCTGTTATTGCTTTTCCACTGTGGAGGGCATTGGATGGAATACAGGCAACTTCGCTGGGTCCCAATGTTTGAGCTTCACCCGCAACTATAAGTTCAAACTGTCCCTCGATCACATTCACCACCTGTTCATGCATGTGTGAATGCTCCGGCAGGGGTGAACCCGCTTTAATCTCCCAATGAACGAAAGTCATATTATCGGAGTGAACCATGCGGCCCAGGAATCCTGGCATTATTTCCCTTGGTTCTATGTTTTGTAGATCAATGTGCTTCATATCGTTGGTGTTGAATGGTACTCACATTATCAGTCGATGTGATCGGCAGGATATTCAATTCCACATTGGTGGCGTATTTTGTCCATTAAGCGCATCAATTGAAGGCTGTTACTGTGAGACCACTTGGTACTTTCCTTATTTCCTTCTTTTAGACAATTCATCACCTCAACAGCCTGATAGTTGTATCCATTGCCAACAAAGTCCATTACAATATCCTCGGTACCGTGTTCAGTGGTAATGGCCAGATTTACCGGTTGATACCAGCGGTTTGGTAAATGGATCGCTCCCTGGTCACCCTCAATCCGCGCTTCTACAGCAGTAAATTCAGTTACTGTAAAATATAGATTTGCCGTTTCACCTCTACCAAATGTCAGTTTTACCCTGCAACTCTCGTCCACGCCGGTGGCCGTAAGTTTTGCATCTGATTCCACTTCGCTGGGTTCTCCAAACAAGTACAGCGCAAAAAACAAAGGATATATTCCTATATCTAAAAGAGCGCCACCACCCAGGGCTGGGTCAAACAATCTGGAATGTGGGTCATAATCGGCTTTGAATCCAAAGTCTGCTTCCAGGTGGTTAATCACGCCAATCTTGCCAGACTCTACCAGTTCTTTTGCACGATGAATATTTGGAAGGAACCTGGACCAAAGGGCTTCCATTAGGAAACTATCGTTTTCCTTGGCAGACTGAATCATGGTTTCTACCTGGTAGCTGTTGATAGCCAATGGCTTTTCACATAGTACGGCCTTACCATGTTCCAAACACAGCAAGGTATTTTCCATATGAAATGTGTGTGGTGTAGCGATATAGATAATATCAACCAAAGGATCAGTTGCCAAGGCTTCATATGAACCATAGCTTACCGGTGCGTGGTACTGATCGGCGAAATTTTTGGCTTTTACCTCATCCCTGGATCCTATTGCATATAATTCTGCTCCAGGTACATATTGCAGGCCCGAGGCGAATTTATGAGCAATTTTACCAGGAGCAAGTATTCCCCAGCGATAGGATTGGTGCATGTTGATTGGAAAGTTGCCTGACTAAAATACTCCTATAATTGGGAGCTTCCAAACCGTCAGGCTATTAATGAATAAAGTTGGTAAACTCAATGCGAACCAAGGTGTCATTTTGAAAATAATAAGATATCACCCGGTCTTTATCTTTGCTGCTGACTTTTACCAGGTCTGGAAGGATCGAATGTGGTTTTAACTTTTCGAATACTGCGGCGAAGTCACTCTTAGCTACACCAATCTTCAAGCCTTTTTTAAAATTGATTGAAGCATCAGATACCACTCCATTTATAAACACATTGTTCTCAGGGGAACGGTAAAACTTAAACTTTACATGAGGTTGAGAGATGGTTACCAAGGTATCAATTTGTTTGTTTGCCAATTGGTTTTCAATGGGCTCTTTTTCAATAGAATAAGGTTTGGGGAGTTCCAATATGACATTCTCCCAGGTAAGATCGCCTGTTTCAAGTGGCAGCCATACGTAGTCTTCATCAATAATAGTAATTTCAGATGGGGATTCTGGTTCCTGATACGAATCCCAGTCTTTCAGAGGATAATTGATGAGGGCCAGGTCTTCAGTGGAAAGCCTAATAAATTCCTCACCAGTCCATTGCCACTTGTACAAGCTGTCAATAACGGTCCTTTTATTATTTTCCATGCGGGCTTCTTTTTTTCTCTGTACTATGGAGAAGTTGCCCAAAACGGTATCGGTGGTAATCCAGCTATCTTTTACCATAATCCATTTTTCGTTCCAAACATTTTCTGCAAGCTCTATTTCATCTAGTACCATCTCCACTTGTCTGTCCCATATGTACAGCTTGATGGAGCTCTCGTCGTAGTGGCTGGGCACCCGACAAATAATTGCCGCAAGAGAGTCATCTAATAGGAACTTGTGGTAAGCAAAAACTGACATGCTAAATTTATTGGCCTGATTGGCCAGATTATTACCAAACTTTAAATAATAGAATGGATCAACCCGATTGCCGGTTTGATTTAGGATATCGCTGTGAGAGGAGTAGATATGAAGAGATTGGGGTTCGACGCCATCAAAGTAACTCAACAAGGGCATTAGGTTTGTTTGCTGAACATAGAAATAGTCAGCTATAGATGCCAATAAAGATAGGTGAGTTTGCATTCCTGGTAATACTTTTGGGGCCTCCTGTTCGTTGTAGAGTATCATTCCTATTATCGAACCACTTCGGCTACGATCAACTTTAAATTGTTGCGATCCCTGTCCAAATACTATGTATCTCCGATCTGTGAAATATACGGGGATCTGACTGGATTGAAGTGAGTCGGAAACTAAACTGGCATAATACGTAAAATCACTAACAGCCTGCTGCACACCTTCTCGCACTGACTTATCAAGGAGTAGTGTATTTAACTCCTCCACTTTAGGAGTAAAAAAAACCACCGAACTGCCATCAAAGTAAATGGTGTCAGTTGGAGTTTCCAGTATGTGTTCATTTTTGTCGGACACAGGAACTGCATAACTTTCAACAGGTAGTTGTTCTTCCGTCAGGTCCTTTCGGTTCATGCACCCCTGTATGAGCACTAGCAATAGTAATATGGGGAATCTAAGGGATATCATGAACCCTTGAATCCTATTCTTCTTCGATTTAATTCTTTCTGGTATTGTCTGGCGATCTGTAGATGTTCATCCAGAGTGCGCGAAAAGTGATGGTATCCTGAAAAGTCATTTCGGGCACAGAAATAAAGATAATTGTGAGATACCGCACTTAACACCGCATCAATGGCTTGAGGAGTAGCGGTAAATACAGGTCCCGGAGGGAAACCATATATCCGATAGGTATTATATTCAGACCGAATTCGTTTATGAGTTTTCAGTACACGGGTCAAGGTCTTGCCCGAGGCAAAAACCACTGTTGGGTCAGCTTGTAGCCGCATGTTTTTTTGTAATCTATTAAGGTAAAGGCCTGCAATCAGAGGCATTTCCTGTGGTATTTTAGTCTCTGCATAAACAATGGATGCCAGAACACCTGCTTCCTGATTGGTTAATCCTAAGGCCGCCGCCCGTTGAAGCCGTTCTGCATTCCAAAACCTCAGGTAATTTCTGAATAGGCGGTCGGCGACCTCTTTGGCCCGGCTGTCCCTATAAATAAGTAGGGTATCTGGAATTAGCAGGCAATAGACATTTTCTTTGTTGAAATTTCCCCATTGTTGGATATATGCTTTATCCTCCAACATTTCTTTCAGTGCCGTATACTTTATGTCCAGGTGTTTACAAAGGCTTTTTAAAGTATTCGGCCGTCGTTGGTAGGGCCTGATCACTACAGAAACGGATGATTTTGGATCAGTTTTTAGGTGTTTGATAATTGACAGGTTACTCCAACCTTTTTGAATTTGATACAGCCCTTGGGGGATGGTGTCATTATAACCAAGAGCCCAGGTTGCCAATCTGAATGATAGTGAATTGCGGACCGCATTATCGATCTCAAGTTGACAGATTACCTCGCTGGATAACATAGGATTTAATACTTCCAGGTCGTAGACTTGCCTGACAAATCCTGTATTTGGTGCTAAGAACACCACAATTAGCATACTAAGTGAAAGGAAAAAGCCTCCGAACAAGGAAGCTTTTACCCCACTTAAACTAATCAACCAGCTATGGAAAATAAATTTTTTGATGACGAATTTGGCTTCGAATCATGAGAGCATAAAAGTGCCAAATTTATGGGACTCCTGCTGGTCTGAATGGCAATAGATATCTCCTGTGTAAGATTTACGGTTTTTTCAACCTTCTACTATTGCCGTTGATGAAAGGCACGGTATACTACTTGTTCCTTCAACCCGGTGACGGTCCCCGAAGCCAAAAGGAATTTTACAGGAACCGTTTTGATCCCGAACTTAACAGCTTTGTAGATTTGAAAATGTAAATGTGGCTTGGTTGACCATCCGGTGTTTCCACTGTATCCAATTACCTGACCCCCAACTACCTGGTCTCCAGGGATTACAACAGCACCGTTTAGGCGGAGGTGTACGTAGTCAGCATAACTGCCGTCATTGTGAAGCACGGTTATTCGATTCGCATGTTTCATAAAGGAAATGTCAGGTCCGCCAATATTAGAATCTTCTTTTACCTGCACTACCAACCCGTTCCTACTTGCACATACCTTTGTCCCTTCTTCCATAACAAAATCCCAGGCATACTTTCCCTGATGAGTGTATGAGCCGTTGGCACCCTGGATCATCATATACTGTTGATTATGTGTATAGGGTAGAGTATATGCAAAATCCCTATCGATTGTGGCTTTCGGATCACCCAGGGTCAGTTTGTAACTTGATTTGAATGAAGTACTGCCAGCCCCCATCGGTTCCAGTAGAAAGAGAGATTTCGGGTCTCCTGGATAAACAATAGTGTAGTAAGGTAAAGGGTCGCTGGATCTCAGATTATTTAACTCAGTAAACTCAATTTCGAGTTGGTAGGGAGCCAGGTCAAGGTTTTGGGCGAAATATTGAAACCCTCCGTCGCCAGTGGTCTCCTGATAGATGTGAACAGGATTATGCTGCCCAAATACATTGATCGACAGCATAATCAAAATACCCGTAAATCTGGACTTCATATGCTTATTCGATGATATGAATTTAATACTATTTTATGTTGGTAACGAAGTTGCCGGAATGAAATTCTACATAGGTCATAAAAAACCCTGCCCTGTAGTATGCACTACTGGGCAGGGTTCCAAGTGTTGTTAGGTGTCAGATGATTATTTGTCCTTGTCTTCTACTTCTTCAAACTCTACATCACTAACATTATCATCTCCTCCTCCATCTGCGCCAACATCTGCATTGGCTTCCGGGCCAGCTGCAGCGCCTTCTTGTGAAGCAGCATACATTTCCTGAGTAGCCCCTTCCCAAGCCTTATTTAAGCCTTCCATGGCGCTGTCAATAGCTGACAGATCCTGAGCTTCATGGGCAGATTTTAAGCTTGTCAATGCTTCTTCGATGGGTTGCTTATTTCCTTCTGATAACTTATCCCCATATTCGCTCAACTGCTTTTCAGTTTGAAAAATAAGTGAATCAGCAGCATTTAATTTATCTACACGCTCTTTGGCTTGCTTATCTACTTCTGCATTAGCTTCAGCCTCCTTCTTCATTTTGTCAATTTCCTCTTTTGTTAGACCTGAGGAAGCTTCAATACGTATCTTTTGCTCTTTACCAGTTCCTTTGTCTTTGGCAGAAACATGTAGTATACCATTAGCATCGATATCGAAGGCCACCTCAACTTGAGGAACACCCCTTGAGGCCGGTGGAATTCCATCCAGGTGGAATCTTCCTATGGTGCGATTGTCTTTTGCCATGGGTCTTTCTCCCTGTAGCACATGAATCTCCACTGAGGGCTGATTGTCAGCAGCAGTTGAAAATACTTCCGATTTTTTGGTTGGTATGGTAGTGTTAGACTCTATCAACTTGGTTGACACTCCTCCAAGGGTCTCAATACCCAGTGATAATGGAGTCACATCCAGCAACAGCACATCTTTTACCTCACCTGTCAATACCCCTCCCTGAATAGCAGCACCAATGGCTACTACTTCGTCAGCGTTAACCCCTTTTGAAGGAGCTTTACCAAAGAATTTTTCTACTTCTTCCTGTACTTTGGGAATTCTAGTGGATCCACCTACCAGAATTACTTCATCAATCTCAGAAGCAGAAATACCAGCGCCCTTCATGGCTACCTTTACAGGATCCATAGCCCTTTTGAACAGTTTATCTGAAAGTTGTTCGAATTTTGCCCTGCTCAAGCTTTTCACCAGGTGCTTTGGAATACCGTCAACCGGCATGATGTAAGGCAGATTGATCTCCGCCTTGGTTGAACTGGAAAGTTCAATCTTGGCTTTTTCCGCTGCTTCTTTCAAGCGTTGCAGGGCCATAGGGTCTTTACGCAGGTCAATTCCTTCGTCCTTCTGAAACTCTGCAGCTAACCAATCCATAATCACCGCATCAAAGTCATCACCACCCAGATGCACGTCTCCGTTGGTGGATTTTACTTCGAACACTCCATCCCCTAATTCCAAGATTGAGATATCAAAGGTACCTCCACCGAGATCAAATACTGCGATCTTCATTTCCCTGTTCGTCTTGTCCAAACCGTATGCCAATGAGGCTGCTGTTGGCTCGTTGATTATCCTTTTTACCTCCAAACCTGCAATTTGACCAGCTTCTTTGGTTGCTTTTCTCTCAGCATCGTTGAAATATGCCGGCACCGTTATTACAGCTTCTTTTATCTCTGTCCCAAGATAGTCTTCTGCAGTCGATTTCATTTTTTGTAAGATCATTGCGGAGATCTCTTGTGGGGTATAAAGCCTGTCACCTATTTTGACCCTAACTGTATCGTTATTTCCTTTCTCCAATTTGTAAGAGACGTTTTTTCGCTCTTCTGCAACTTCAGAGAACTTTTTCCCCATAAATCTTTTAACAGAACTAATGGTATTGGTTGGATTGGTAATCGCCTGCCGCTTTGCAGGATCACCCACTTTGCGCTCTCCATTTCCTTCGTCAATAAAAGCCACAATAGATGGTGTTGTTCTCCTGCCTTCGCTATTAGGTATTACCACAGGTTCATTACCCTCCATAACCGCAACACACGAGTTTGTGGTGCCTAAATCAATTCCTATAATTTTTCCCATGATGTTTTATTCAATATTATTACTAGCCTAAGCTGAAACTACTTTTTGTCAGTACCATACCAACAAGGGTTATGCCAACAGGTTATTGGGCTAATTTTTGTGCCAAATTGTCAGGGAACCGTTATAGATTCCTTTCATCACTAACGAGAATGACAGTTTTACTTCCAGCCGATGTTTATAAATCTTATTTCCCTAAATTTGCGGATCATTTTTAGAATATGAGGTTAAGTGAAGAAATAGCCCGAAGAAGGACTTTCGGTATCATAAGTCACCCAGATGCCGGAAAGACCACATTAACGGAAAAGTTATTGCTTTTTGGAGGCGCTATAAAAAAGGCAGGCGCGGTAAAAAGTAGCAAGATTGATCGTCATGCGATTTCAGATTTCATGGAAATTGAGAAGCAAAGGGGTATCTCGGTAGCCACCTCAGTTATGGGGTTTGAATATAAAAACATAAAGGTCAATCTTTTGGATACTCCCGGGCATCAGGATTTTGCGGAAGATACTTACCGCACTTTGACGGCAGTTGATAGTGTTGTGATCGTAATTGATTGTGTCAAAGGAGTAGAAACTCAAACCGAAAAACTCATGGAGGTTTGTCGAATGCGTCAAACCCCGGTATTGGTTTTTATTAATAAACTGGATAGAGAAGGTAAGGATCCATTTGATTTGTTGGACGAAATTGAGAAGAAACTAAATATAACCGTGCGCCCGTTGAGTTGGCCAATTGGCATGGGTAAGACCTTCAAAGGCGTTTATGATCTATACCAAAAGAAGCTACTATTGTTTCAACCAAGTAAAACTGAACTTACCGACGAATTCCTGCAAATAGATGATTTGGCGGATCCCAGGTTGGAGCACGAAATTGGCAGTTCAGATGCCGCTATTTTGCGTGAGGAAGTGGAGCTGATCAATGGTGTCTATTCAGAGTTTAATAGAGCAGATTACCTGGATGGAAAGGTCGCTCCGGTCTTTTTTGGGAGTGCAGTGAACAATTTTGGAGTTAGAGAACTCCTGGATTGTTTTATTCAAATAGCCCCTGCTCCTCAGCCAAGAAGCACTGAGATCAGAGAAGTGCAGCCTACCGAGTTAGATTATACTGGATTTGTTTTTAAGATCCATGCAAACATGGACCCTAAGCATCGCAATCGAATAGCTTTTGTAAGAGTTTGTTCTGGCCGTTTTCAAAGAGGTAACAACTATCACCACGTGCGTCTGGACAAGAAGCTTAGATTTTCCAATGCTACTGCATTCATGGCTCAAAATAAGGAGATTATAGATGAAGCGTTTCCTGGAGATATCATTGGTCTATATGATACTGGAAACTTGAAGATCGGAGACACCTTGACTGAGGGGGAGCGTGGAAGTTATACAGGTATTCCTAGCTTTTCCCCGGAAATCTTTAAAGAAGTGGTAAATCTGGATGCTATGAAATCCAAGCAACTAGACAAAGGATTGCGACAGCTGATGGATGAAGGAGTAGCGCAATTATTTACTTATGAAATGGGAGCCCGTAAAGTGGTTGGTACAGTTGGGCAACTACAATTCGATGTGATTCAACATCGGTTACAACACGAATATGGGGCCAAATGTAGATTTCATCCGATCACTTTGTATAAGGCCTGTTGGATAGGGGGTAAGGATCAAAAAAAGATAAAGGAATTTATCCATTCGAAATACCGGCACATAGCTAAAGATAAGGATGGTAAATGGGTGTTCATAGCAGAGACAAAAGCCTGGATGCAGATGGTGGAAGAAAATTTCCCGGAGATTGATTTTCATGTTACTTCCGAGTTCTGAAATCTTAATTGTTCCGTAGCTTCTAGCTACGGAAAGCTGCACAAAAATGTACAGAGCTGTTCGTAGCATCTTGCTACGAACCTTAAAAAAGAAGTTGGCTTGACCCCGAAAGATCAAGCCAACTAGAAATTGAGGTGGATCAATTGCTCTTTATTACATTTAATGTTTTAAGCAGGACTGTTAAGAATATGCCCGTTTTCATCAAACTCCAACCAAACATACTCACTGTTTCCTTTAACGGCGACAGTGTAGGACTGACCACTGGGTGTGTCCTTTAAATAATACTTGGTTAGCTGATAGTCTTGATATTGTGACTCCAGATATGAAACTACCTGTTCAGGGAGTTCCTCCTGACTTAGCTTGGTAAAGCTTTTCATCCAGAGCCCATGCCGGTCGAGATAGGTAAACATCTCACTGCCCTTAAAAATAAAATTAATTTTGTACCGATCTTCTTTAATAGTCCATTCTACTTTTCTGGCTCCTTTATATTTTTTTTCGAAGGATTGAAGAATGTCATTGGGAATTTCTGGTTCATATTGCGGCTCTACGCTAACTCGATATACATCGGTCGATGTGATATAACTTACTTTTGCCGTATTCATATAATGAACACGAGCCTGAAGCATTTCATCTACCAGTATCTGTTGAGCAAACGTATGAAGCGTAAAACAGATGATAAATATTGAACATGATAATCTTTTCATAGCACTGGGTTCAGGTGCGGTAATTAAAATTGCCATTACCATGCCCATTTGATGATTTTTAACTTTAATTTTGTATCATTATTATTCAAAATTCTGAATACCAGATAGTTACATGTACATTAATGCCAGGGCTATACGGTAGCAAAATCGAATTTAACGATCATATTGAGAAATTTTTTCCAATTTGAGAATACCACAAATGCGTGACACTGTGGAAATACTGTACGAAGACAATCATCTGTTAGCAGTAAATAAACCATCAGGATTGTTGGTTCAAGGTGACCAAACCGGGGATTTCTGTTTGGTTGATTATGCCAAGGAATATCTAAAAGTAACCTACGATAAACCAGGTAACGTGTTTGTTGGCTTGGTTCATCGCCTTGACCGGCCAGTCAGCGGAGTGCTGTTGTTGGCTAAAACTTCTAAAGCACTTACAAGAATGAACTGGATTTTCACTAATAGAAAAATTAGCAAACACTATTGGGCGGTAACTATGAATCCACCTCCAGATAAATCTGGTACCTTGACCCACTGGTTGAGGAAAAACCACAAGAAGAATCGCACCACCAGTTTTAATCGTGAAATCGAAGGTTCTAAACTATCCCAACTGGATTACTCATTAATTATGGCAAAAGACCAAAAATACTTATTGGAGGTAATCCCTTTGACTGGGAGGGCCCACCAGATTCGGGTGCAATTAAGTGCAGTTGGATGTCCTATCGCAGGTGATGTAAAATATGGATTTAAGGGATCTCCTGAAAGAGCGATTGGCTTACACGCCAAGAGTCTGCATTTTATACATCCAGTAAAAAAGGAGCCCCTATCAATAGAGGCCCCACTACCTTTAAATTCGCACTGGAAGCCATTTATTTAAATAAGTACTAAATTCCAAGTTCCAGAGACCTATATATTCAAGAGGGAATTATTCTACTTCGAAAGTGACCTTCACATTGACTCGGTACTTGCTAATTTTGTTCTTAACAATTACACAACTCAGATTGCTTACGTTTACGGCCTTAATGTTCTTCAGGGATTTACCGGCTTCCTTTACAGCATTCTGAGCTGCATCTTCCCAACTCTTATCCGATGATGCAAGGAGTTCTATAACTTTTAGTACACTCATAACAAGACAATTTTAAAACTAACAAATACTTATGTAAACAGACTTGATCAAGATAGCATTTTATTGAATAAGAAAGTAATCGCTCTATTTTTTTTGACTAACGTCGTCTGGTAGTTGATGCCCCCAAGCAGCAATGCATCTCCTTTAAAACTGTATCCAGTATTAATTTCGTCACGAAACTTCTCTGATTGGCTCATTTTGAAGTGTTTATAAATGACAAATGTGCAATTACTGTCTTGCCGGCTATTGTTTTCTCACCGATGCTTACATTGATCTGGGCATCCAACGGCAAAAAAACATCCACTCGAGATCCAAATTTAATAAACCCAAACTCTTCACCCTGGATTACAGAATCACCTTCGTCAACATAGCATTTAATCCGTCTGGCCACGGCCCCCGCTATCTGGCGGATCATTACATCAACACCTTGAGCGGCCTCCACAACTAGCGTGGTGCGTTCGTTTTCCAAACTTGATTTCGGATGCCAGGCTACCAGGTAATTGCCCGCGTGATGTTTAAGTTTTTTTATGATCCCTGACACGGGGTTTCGGTTAACATGAACGTCTACAGGTGACATAAAAATACTTATTTGTTTTCGGGTCTCGTTAAAGTACTCCTGCTCATATGTTTCTTCAATTACTACTACCTTACCATTTGCAGGGGCATAAACTTTGTGGTCATCAAGTGGAGTATTCACTTTTGGGCTCCTAAAAAACTGCAGGATCATGAAGAATAATAAAGTACTTCCCAAGTGTACAATTATTGGCCATGGTGGGGCCCAGGCCAAAAACTGGATTACTAATAAGTTTAACACTATGAGCGCCACTGCCGTGATTAGCAATGGAACATATCCTTCCCTATGTACGGTCATACGCTCCGTCTATTAAAACCCGCCTCTGAATTTGTAGGTCTTACTTACTTTGTCTATGGCCACTATATAAGCTGCAATGCGCATGCTTACTTTGTATTCCAGCGATGCGTTATATACCCGGTCAAAAGCGTCTTTCATGATCCGATCAGAACGGCGATTTACTCTTTCTGCTGACCACTTATAACCTAGTCTATTTTGGACCCACTCAAAATAGGATACTGTAACTCCCCCGGCATTCGCCAGAATATCAGGGGCTACCATTATTCCCTTGTCATTTATTATAGGATCTGCGTTTGCCGAGGTAGGCCCATTGGCGCCTTCAACAATCAACCGGACATTAATCTTTTCGGCATTTTTAGTGGTAATCACATCTTCAGTGGCAGCTGGTACCAAGACATCCACCTTCAACGTCAGGAGATCTTCTCCCGAAATTTTCTCAGCCATTTCAAAACCCTCCAGATGTCCATTGTTACTATCCCGATATTCAATGGCTTTTTCCACTGGAATTCCTTTATCATTATAATATGCGCCGGATAAGTCGCTTACGGCTACTACCCGACACCCTCTTGCTTCCAACAAAAGACTGGCATAGGAGCCGACATTACCAAACCCTTGCACAGCAATGCTTGCCTGGTAGGGATTGATCTTTAGTTTTACCATAGCAGCTAAAGTAGATACCATTACACCTCTTCCGGTAGCTTCCGCTCTTCCCAATGAGCCACCAAGGACCAGCGGTTTACCGGTAACTACATTATTTACAGTCATTCCCTGTATTCTTGAATAGGCATCCATCAACCAGGCCATTTCCTTGGGGCCTGTCCCCATATCCGGGGCGGGTATGTCCCGGTCTGGCCCGAAGATTTCCGCCATTGCAAAGGTATATGCTCTGGTTAATCGTTCAATCTCGCCAGCTGACATTTGGCGGGGGTTGCATTTAATGCCACCTTTGGCACCACCAAATGGGATATCAACCACTGCACACTTCCAGGTCATCCAAGCGGCCAAAGCTTTAACCTCGTCCATATGGACACTCATATCATACCTGATACCCCCTTTAGATGGCCCCAGGATATTTGAGTGTATTACTCTAAATCCTTCAAATACCTGAATGGAACTATCATCCATGGTAATCGGAAGTGATACCTGAACCTGTTTTGCCGGTGACTTCAGTACATTATAGATCTCATCATCCAGTCCCAAAGCCTGTGAAGCAACTTGAAACCTGGACATCATAGACTCAAAAGGGTTTTCTTTGTCTTTTATAGGGGCCGGTTCAATATAGGCCATAGTTAAGTACGTTGTTTATGATGCTTGCAATGTAATGATTTTGACTAAAAAGTCGCTCCAAATGGTTGCTCAATTTTAAGGGCCAGTCGAGCGCCAATATCAAAATTTAAGCCACAAAGAACTTCAAAAATGCTGCTATGAAAGGAGTTGAGATCAACAGCCCATCGAACCTGTCCAAAAATCCACCATGCCCGGGTATACTTCGTCCCGAGTCTTTTATTTCCATGCTTCTTTTTAACTGTGATTCTACCAGGTCCCCCAAGGTACCAGCAACAATTACCAATGTGCCGATTGTAAGCCACTCCCATAACCTCAGGGAATCAGCCCAAAATGACCCGACAAATACCACCAGCAGGGTTAATAATGCGCCACCGGCGCTGCCCTCCCAGGATTTGTTAGGTGATAAGCTTGGGAACAACTTGGTCCTGCCGAAGCGTACACCTATGAAGTATGCACCTACATCATGAGCCCAGTGCAGCAGTAGACATCCCAGTACTAACTGAAAATCGTATGATCCACGGGCAAAACCTACGTAATGTAACATGCTAAATGGCAGCGCGACATAAATAATTCCCAACCATGTGTAGGCGGTGCCCAAAAATGGCTGTGTTTCATTCTTTTGGAATAGTTTGATCACAAAGGTGGTCATACCCAATGGAATTAACAGCAGCAACCAGTCAAAACCCAAGTTTCCACTAATGGACAAAAACGAAAAACTTACCAAAAACAGACCCATCAGACTCCCCCAAACTTTCAATGGGCGTGAACCTGGAGATTGTACAATTTTGTAAAACTCCCATTGTGATAGAACCGCTATCAAAAGAAAAACGCAGAAATAACTCCATGGACCATTCAGAATGCTCAGGACGATGATGGTGGCGCCGAATGTCGCAGTGAGAAATCTAACTAAGATATTGGGGTATTTACTCAAAGTCGATATCGTTTTCAATTATACGAAGTGCCCTTTGAGCGTATTTTTGAGTCACATGGATTTCTATCTGGCCGAAATTATGGTATGAAGAGTCCTGTTTATTGATCAGTACCGGGTTCATATGGTGGTCATTTAGTACAGATTTTACTATTGCTGCACGATGTAATTGATCAGTTGAGAATACAGTTTGCCACTCAGCTGTTTTGAGGGGGCTTTTAGAAAAATGATGTCTGTAATATAGAATTAATACCAAGGAGATCAGGGCTGAAGTGAAAAAAACCGGCCATGGAACGGTACTGGTATCATCGATATTGAATTCTGTAAGATCACTGCTGTATAGATAAAGCATTGCAATCTGAAACCCGTTGTTAGCAAAATGAGCCAAAATTGGGTATAGCAAATTACCAGACCATACGTACATATATCCGAAGAGCACTCCCAGTAACATTCTAGGTACGAAACCATAGAACTGGATGTGAATGGCACTAAATAAAATCGCAGTAAGCCAAACTGCCCAATGAGTATTTCTGGTCCAGCTTAGTAGCTGATTCTGGATTAACCCTCGAAATAGCAGTTCTTCACCGATGGCTGGGATAATTGCAATTACCACCATTGCCATTACCAGTTCCAAAGGATTATTAATAGTGGTAAGAAAATAAGTAGCCTCTTCTAATTTATCCTCTTGCAGCCTCATCCAGGTTTCGACATCCCGTAAGAATTCCGGAAAGACCATTTGTGCATTCCACTCTGCAAACTTGAAATTCACCGCCATAAAGACAATACTTATCAGTAACGCCAATGTGACTGGCAGCAGTTCTATCCGTTTGTTGGGGCTAAGGACGCTGAAACGCTTTTTCTCTATGAACCTTAAGAAAAACCAAGGAGCTAAAATAAACGCAAATACCGCGGATAAACCCTGAAGGATGTAAATAGCCACTTTATAATCAGGATACTCGGAAATGTTAGTTACCATTTCCATCACCTGAATGAAGCTTAGGTGATAAAGCTTGGTTACTATCATGATTGCCACAAACTGACCAACTATAAGTCCGCCAAATGCAATCAACAGCAGGGAAATCAGTGATAGCCAAGGTTTTCTATTTCCAAATAAGGACAAGTCATTTTCAGTTTTCCCCATATTGGCTTAAATTTACAGGAAATTACTAAATATAAGATTGGTAAAAATAGGAAACTTAGAGTTGGGTGAATTCCCTCTTTTATTGGCACCGATGGAAGATGTTAGTGACCCTCCTTTCAGGGCCATTTGCAAAAAATACGGGGCGGACGTAATGTACACAGAGTTTATTTCTGCAGAAGGCTTGATCCGGGATGCTTATAAGAGCGTTCAGAAACTGGATATATATAATTACGAGCGTCCCATTGGCATACAGATTTTTGGTGAAAAAATTGCATCCATGAGGCAGGCCGCTGCTATTGCCGCTGCTGCAGCCCCTGAGTTCATCGATATCAATTATGGCTGCCCGGTAAAAAAGGTTGCCTGCCGGGGTGCCGGTGCCGGTATACTTTTGGATCTACCCAAAATGCAGTCAATGACCAAAGAGATAGTTGACAGTGTTCATTTGCCTGTAACGGTGAAGACCAGGCTGGGCTGGGATGATAAGACAATTAAGATACTGGAAGTAGCAAAGAGGCTGCAAGATGTGGGTATTCAGGCGTTAACCATACACGGAAGGACCCGTAAACAAATGTATAAAGGGGTGGCCAACTGGGATTTTATTGCTGAGGTTAAAAATCACCCGGATATAAATATCCCAATATTTGGCAATGGCGATATAGATTCGCCGGAAAAGGCTAAAACATATAAAGAAAAATATCAGGTTGATGGCATGATGTTGGGTAGGGCTGCCATCGGATATCCCTGGATTTTTCGGGAGATAAAACATTTCTTAAAAACCGGAGAAAAGCTACCACCACCCCAGTTAGATGAGAGAATAGAAACTGTTAAAAAGCACCTGTTGTTTTCATTGGAGTGGAAAGGACCAAAACAAGGCATATTTGAAATGCGTCGTCATTACACCAATTACTTTAAGGGAATACCCAATTTTAAATCAGTGCGAATGAAATTGGTGGAGGCGGATACCAAAGATAAAGTGCTGGAAATTTTGAAGCGAATTCCAGGGCAATTTCAGCCAGTAATGGAGGTCTGATTATTCTTTTATCTTCCGCTTCAGATGAACGGGTATATCGCGCTTTCTTACCTTAATGTTTAGAATTTCTACCAACAGGCTAAAGAACATGGCAAAATATACATATCCTTTGGGTACATGTATGTGAAAACCTTCTATAAATAGTAATATTCCAATCATCAATAAAAAAGACAACGCGAGCATCTTTACAGTTGGATGATTCTTTATGAAATCTCCGATCTTGTTTGCTGAAACTAGCATTACCACCATAGCTATGATCACAGCCAGCACCATAATAGTTACACTCTGGACCAAACCGATGGCGGTAAGTATCGAATCAAACGAGAACACTATATCCAGTAGAAGAATTTGTACAATAGCAACACCAAAAGTCAATGTTCCTTTGCTTTCTAAGGTTTCGTCCTGACCCTCAAGCTTTTGATGCATCTCCGTAGTACTCTTATGTATCAGGAATAGTCCTCCGGCAATGAGGATCAAGTCTCTACCGGTTACTTCCAATTCGTAAGCTGTGAATAGAATTTTATTCAACCCGATTAGCCAGGTGATCAGAAATAACAGGGCAATTCGGATCAGTAAGGCCAGGCTTATTCCAATAAATCTGGCCTTTTCCCTTTGATGCGAAGGAAGCCTGCCCGTTAATATTGATATAAAAATAATATTGTCTACTCCCAGTACGATTTCCATCAGAACCAAAGAGGAAAAGCTGATCAAACCGTCTAATGATAAAAATTCCATAACCGACATCTTAATTTTAACAAAGAAGAGTGGTGAAAATACCAGCGCTTTACGCTAATTCCAAATCCCCACACAAATCGTATTGAAAATTATATTAGCTTTAATACACTTTTTTGGATGATCTTGAAGTATCAAAGGTTACATAATGCAGCGATAGGTGTTGCTTTTATCGGTACAGTCCTGGTAGTAATGGAGATCTTAAGGGAAATGGATGCCTTGGAATTCACCAGTCCGGGAAATTTGGATATCCCGGGTTATGTGCTGGTTATTATAGGATCTATTCTGGCATCCTGGACAGCCGGGAAAATGGACAAGCAAGACAAAGTAGGCTAGCTAGCTATACACCTTCAGCAATAACTTCCTTTACTTCCGGTACCATACTTTTCAGCAAGTTTTCTATTCCTGATTTTAAGGTTATTGTTGAGGACGGACAGCCACTGCAGGCGCCCTGTAGTAACAACTTCACCACTCCGTTTTGAAAAGAATGAAATTGAATGGCGCCTCCATCCATTTCTACGGCAGGTTTAACGTATTCGTCCAAAACATTCTTGATCTTATCTTCAAGGCTGTTTGAGTCGATATCTTTAGACTCTTCTGATGCTTCTTTGTCAGCATTCAAGATCGGCTTTTCTTCTTGAAGATATCGGGTAATGAATTGCCGGATCTCATCCTGTACTTCCACCCACTCAATATCTGGATTTTTGGTCACTGTAACGAAGTTGCTCATATAAAACACACGCGCTACATAATCAAATCTAAACAACTCCAAAGCAAGGGGCGCTTCCTTGGCGCTTTCCGGGTCAGGGAAATCATAACTGGCGCCCTCTTCCACCAGCATATAATTGGCTACAAATTTAAGCGAATTAGGGTTAGGGTTAGCCTCCATATAGAGGTTTACACTCCTATTGTACATCTGGTCACGATCGTAGGTTTCCATTCTTTGTGTTGGTCAATATGTTAACGAAAGTTTGTATTAAATAGTTTTTATTAGTTGTCCGGGTAGTTTTCATCCCTGGCTTGTTCCCTTAGCTTTTCCTCTTTGGCCACCAGATCCGGGTCCAACCCTTCTTTCAACTCACCTTCGGTGCTGGCTATCACGGTAGCCACCGTTGCGTCGCCAGTAATATTTACAATGGTACGGCACATATCTATAGGACGATCGACCGCGATAATCAAAGCCAGTCCTTCGGGGTCCACACCTATAGCCCCCAATACAATTACCAACATGATCAGCCCGGCACTTGGAACCGCAGCCGCTCCTATGGAGGCCAGGGTTGCAGTTAGCACAATAACAAGCTGATCTGTCATGGTCAGATCATGCCCAAAGGCCTGTGCAATAAAAACTGCCGAAACTGCCTGGTGAATACTGGTGCCATCCATGTTAATGGTAGCGCCCAATGGCAACACAAAACTGCTGATTTCTTTTGAAACTCCCAGGTGTTTTTCCACTCGTTCCATGGTCACAGGAAGGGTAGCGGCGCTGGAACTTGTTGAAAAGGCCAACATTTGAGCTGGTAAAATACCCCGGAAAAAAGCACGGTATTTTATTGACGTAAAAGCGGTGAATACAGCGGGATAGAAAATAAATATCATTATAGCCAGGCCGGACAGAACAGTAAGTGAATAAACACCCAGAGCTTTGAACAGGTCAATTGCACTGGCGGGATCATCCCCGGCGATGTCCACAATCAACCCTGCAAGTAATGCCAATACACCCAGTGGGGCAGTTCGCATAACCATATCCACAATTTTTAGTATCACGCTGTTGGCTCCGTCAAAAAACTGCTTTACCGGTAGTACTTTAACCTGTGGGGTCATTATCATGGCAATCCCGAATAGAAAGGCAAAAAAGATTACCTGAAGCATATTCACGTTGCTGGTGAAAGCATTAAAAATGTTATCAGGCACTATATCCACCAGGACCTTCAGGGGGCCGCTTTCTTCCACGGATGAAGCTGTTGACATATTTAAATTTGCTTCACTGGCGTATTTCAGCCGCAATTCCTGCCTTGTCTTTTCCGGCAAAAAATTGCCAGGCTCAACCAGGTTTACCAGGATCAAACCGATGGTTATAGCAAATACAGTGGATAAAAGGTATAGACCTATGGTCTTGCCTCCTATACGGCTCAATTTGGAAACATCAGTGAGATTTGATATACCATTAATTAATGACACCAGAATTAGTGGCACCGCGATCAATTTCAACAGGTTAATAAAAATAGTTCCAAACGGTTTAACCCAATCTTGAATAAAATCACCAAACCCTGCCAAAATAGCTGCCATTCCCAGGGCAACTCCTATAGCCATACCAATAAGGATCTTCCAATGTAAGGCCAGATTTTTCATGTTTGCAATTTTACCGCTTTGTTTAGTAAAACACAATCCGCCAGCACCAAAGCGGCCATTGCATCAACTATGGGTACTGCCCGCGGGACTACACAGGGGTCGTGGCGCCCTTTTCCCTTTACTACCGTAGGCTGTCCACTTTTATCCACGCTTTTCTGGTCTTTCATGATGGTGGCTACCGGTTTGAATGCCACGTTGAAGTATATGTCTTGCCCGTTGGAGATTCCACCCTGGATGCCTCCTGAGTAATTAGTGGTGGTGATTATCTTGTTACCCCGTTTTTCAAACTGGTCGTTGTGCTCTGATCCCCTCATTTTTACTCCTTCAAATCCACTGCCATATTCAAATCCCTTTACAGCGTTGATTCCCAGCATAGCATTCCCAAGTTGGGCATGGAGTTTGTCAAAAACAGGCTCTCCAAGACCCACTGGAACGCCAGTTAACACTCCGGTAACTATACCTCCGATTGAGTCCCCGGATTTGCGTGTAGCATCAATAAGATCAATCATGGTTTGAGCTGTTTCGGCATGAGGGCATCTGACAATGTTGTCTTCAATTTTCTTTAGGTCCAGTTGCTGATAGGGCACCTCAAGTTTGATCGCTCCCACCTGTGAAACATAGGAATGTATCTCAATTCCGTATCCAGACAAAAATTGCATGGCTATGGCCCCTGCAGCAACTCTGGCGGCAGTTTCACGGGCACTACTTCTACCACCACCCCGATAATCCCTGATACCATATTTCTCCTGATAGGTAAAATCTGCGTGAGAGGGTCGGAATTTTTCTGCGATATGGCTATAATCTTTACTTCTGGCGTCTTTGTTCCATATGATCAGGGTTAGTGGAGTACCAGTGGATTTGCCTTCGAATACTCCCGAAACAATTTGGAATTCATCGGGTTCACTGCGCTGTGTAGTGATCTTGGATTGCCCGGGTTTTCTACGATCCAGTTGATACTGTATCCACTCTAAATTAATTGATAGGCCCGCAGGGCAGCCGTCTAAAACCACTCCAATGCCCGGTCCATGAGATTCACCAAAAGTTGTGATCCTGAATAGTTTTCCAAAGGAATTACCCATGAAATTATTTTCTGAAGATAAAAATTGCTGTGAGTACTAACATAACTAAAATAAATATGTTAGCAAAGATCTTCAAAAATTCGTACTGATGGAGATTTGTGAGTTTATTTTCTTGCAGATCAATGATATCATAAAAGCTCCCAAGGTCGGTGGCCAGTATGGTCTCATTTTTCTTACTCTCACCACTTACTTGAATAGAGATGTTTGATTTTAGTGTTTGATACTGCTCAGAACGGGGGTTAAAATAAGTCCAGCGGAAGTATTCGCCCAGATCGTAAACACCGGGTTCATTGGGTATTGCGTAATATCCGAAAGAATGACTCCCTGTAACTCTTCCATTTCGTCTGTGAATGGTTTGTTGAAAACTGGGAGGATAGAAATCAAACTTATCAGTTTCAGGCAATTTCAAACTTCCTATAGCGCTAATATTTCCTTTCCCCTGGATCTTAAAGTTATAGCTGAAACTTGCTCCGGTGTTCAACTGCTCACTGCTTATTAGCTCAACCAACTGATAGTCACCCACAGCCACTTCATCCTTCAGAGGGTGATCTGGTAGCTCCTTAATAGACACTGTTTTTGATTGGGTATAGAAAGTTTTGAAATCTTCTTGTCGCGATGGCCCAAAGAAGGAAGGGTTTTTGGCCATCTTGTACTTTACAAGTTTCAAGCCAACTGTGGGAAACTCTACCGGTTCGGTGTTCAAAGGAAAAAAAGTTGCTTGATAAATAAGGTATTTTTGGTACCGCTTATTCTTAATGGTTACCTGTTCCCTCTTAATATTCTCTACATTGAAATTTTCTTCCCAACAATTGGAAGGTCTAATGCGTTTTAGAATATCCGTCAACTGCTTGCTCATGTCATAAAACTCCAGGTCAGCACGGTTTTGTTCAGAAACGTAAAAAGCTAAACTGGTGTTAAAGCCTTCCCCCATATAAACTTCGGATTTATCTGTAGTCAGTGCGAAGAAGGCATCGGCTTTCACGTTAATGAACTCCTCATTTTCTTTTCGGCTGCCAAACAACTCCTCCCAGGGATCATTGGCAAATGGGTCGACTTGTCTTCTGCGTTGCTTCGGAGGTCCTACTACTATGGTCTTGCCGGGTACATTGATACTTTGACCATTAACAGTAATAGTAAAAGGCGGCAGTATAAATGTGCCCTGACGTTGAGCGACATAGTTTTGAGTAAGACTTTGAGTGGACGATACCTGTCCGTTGATGAATTGTGTAGAAGTAGAGGAAGAGGTCCCTCGTTTGATCATGCCTGCAATCTCAGGGAAGCCACTCAGGTTCTTTAGCTGATTATTTTCCACTACTACAGTTATGGTGAAAGGCTCGTTGGAAGCAATTTCATCAGCTCCCACATTGACTTTAATGTTCTGACCCCACAAACCGGTGGAACATAAACAAACCAAACTAAATACTAATAATTGACCGAGGTTCGTTCTCATCTATAGAGGGTGAAAATTAGTATTCCCACTTTTCTGCAGGCTACAAAGGTAAACTAATTGGCACAAGAGTTTCTAGTAGAAAATGTTAAAAATTGTGAAATTTTTTGTCTATATTTAAAGTCATCCAAAATTAAAACAGACCCATTTAATTATGCTTGAATACTTCAAAACAATCTTGGCTAAAGTAAGTTTTAGTAAGTACCTTTTTGAGAAAGAGTTGGGTAAGGCTATTAAAATCTTAGTTGAAAACGAGCTCGAAGAATTGCAACGATGGTGTTACCGTAAATTTGGACATATTTATCAAGCAATCATCCAAAAATGCTTTATGTCATCAGGTATTACACCAGCCTAATTTAACGTTAAATCTTAAAATATACCACGCCATAGGCGTGGTTTTTTATTTCTCATTGCTAACAAATCGGATATTCCTGGTGAGGCCACGGAAATTGGTGCGTATTACTGCCGATCCTTTGAATAATTTCTTATAAGATTCCTCCGTCAACTCTTTCCATTTTTCCTGATTCATTTCCAATAGATCATCAACCGGGGAAAATTCATGTTCCTGGTGGGGATTTGAGAATCTATTCCAGGGGCATACGTCCTGACATATGTCACAGCCGAAGATCCAGTTTTTAAATTTTCCTTTCACGGTGTCAGGTATTTCATCTTTTAATTCAATAGTGAAGTAAGAAATACATTTGGATCCGTCGATTTGGTAAGGGGTTATGGCATCGGTTGGACAGCTATCAATACAACGGGTACAGGTTCCACAATAATCAGGGATAGGTCCATCGGGGTTCAGTTCAAGGTCTGTAATGAGTTCTGCGATAAAAAAGAAGCTGCCACCCCGTTTAGTAAGCAGTAAGCTGTTTTTCCCAATCCAGCCAACCCCGCTACGCTGGGCCCAGGCCCTTTCCATTACCGGCGCCGAATCTACAAATGCCCTCCCATGAATATCACCCAGAACAGCCTTCATTTTTTCTATTAAGGTGCGCATCTTACTTTTTATTACATAATGATAGTCCTGGCCATAGGCATACTTGGCAATATGAAAGTTATGGTCTTTTGGCAACTCTTTGGGTGGATAGTGATTGTACAAAAGAGTAATTACTGACTTTGCATTGGGAACCAAAAGGGTGGGGTCAAGTCTCTTATCAAAATACCGTTCCATGTAACTCATTTTCCCCTGTTTGCCGGTTTTTAGCCATTGTTCTAGGGGAGCGGCTTGTTCTTCAAGGAATTCAGCCTTAGAAATACCACAAAAATCAAAACCGGCTTCCTGTGCCAGTTTTTTGACCACTAAAGATTGATTTTCTAAACCTGAAGCTGAGACGTTCATGAGATTACATTTATTGGCATTTCGCTATTAAATATAGATATTCTTTTCTGAAGAATTAAAATGTTTTATACTTGTAGTGAAATGTCTATAATACCAACATATAGCCCAGCATTCGCTTTCTCGAAGCCCCGTCTATGGGACCACCATTTTCATCATTGCTGTTAGGTAACTATAATTGTAGATATTCTAAATTACTCCTTAGACCTTTAATAAAATCATTGTGAATACTTTAAAACTGGCTGTCCAGAAATCTGGGAGACTCAGTGATTCTTCTTTAAAACTTATAAAAGAGTGTGGAATCACTTTTCCTACCCGAATTGCAAGTCTGAAAGCCCAGGCTTTTAATTTTCCCGTTGAATTCCTGTACCTAAGAGACGATGATATCCCCGGCTATGTTTCAGATCAAGTTGCTGATGTGGGAATCGTAGGTGAAAATGTGTTGATGGAAAAAACAGATGATCTGGAAGTAGTTAAGAAATTGGGATTCTCCAAATGCCGTCTTTCCATTGCTGTTCCCAGGGAATTCGATTATCAAAACATCCAAAGTTTGGAGGGACTGAATATTGCGACCTCTTACCCTAAGATTTTGTCGTCTTTTCTAAATACGCATGGGGTTTCGGCGGACATTCATGAAATTTCCGGCAGCGTAGAGATAGCTCCCAGTATAGGACTGGCAGAAGCGGTGTGTGATATTGTAAGCACAGGCAGTACCTTATTGATTAACGGATTGACCGAAGTTGAAATTATTCTAAAGTCTGAGGCGGTTTTAGTTGCCCGCCCTGATCTCACAGGCTCCCAGCGTAAGATATTAGACCAGTTGCTCTTTCGAATAAGCGCAGTGCAGGCTGCCAACAGCAACAAATACATATTGTTGAATGCCCCGAATGAGGCCATTCAAAAAATTATCGAGCTACTGCCAGGTATGCGTAGTCCTACGGTGCTACCTTTGGCCCAGGAAGGGTGGAGTTCGTTACATTCCGTGGTTAATGAAGATGATTTCTGGGAAGTGATAGAAAACCTCAGGGAAGCGGGAGCTGAAGGTATTTTGGTTATTCCGATTGAAAAGATGGTGCTTTAGCTATGCAGGTAATTAGCAATCCTATAAGAAGTTCCTGGGACTCATTAATTGGCAGACCCATAGAGACCGATATTGAATTGGAAGCGGTTGTTCAGGATATTATTTATGATGTCCTTGACCAAGGCGACCAAGCGCTTATTGACTATACGGAAAAACTTGATGGCGTAACTGGATTGTCCTTAACTTTCCCGATTCCACGGCATGAGCCGACCATTTCAGGCGAACTAAAAAAGGCCATTCGAACAGCATTTCAAAATATCCAGACATTCCACCAAAGTCAAAAAGAGGAGACCACTTGGATTGAGACCATGCCTGGGGTCAAATGTTGTAGAAAATCCACTCCTATAGAAAGTGTTGGATTATATATACCCGGTGGATCTGCACCGTTGTTTTCGACCCTGCTGATGCTGGCAATCCCTGCCCGGTTGGCGGGTTGTCAGGAGCTGGTAGTGTGTACTCCGCCTCAGGCCGACGGCAGCATCAATCCTGCTGTCATTTATATAGCTCAATTATTGGAGATAGAGAAATTATACCCGGTTGGAGGGGCCCAGGCCATTGCTGCTATGGCCTACGGTACTGAAACTGTGCCTAAAGTATATAAAATCCTGGGGCCGGGAAACCGGTATGTGACCATGGCCAAAAAGCTGGTAAGCACTATGGTAGCGATCGATTTTCCGGCAGGGCCCTCTGAGGTAGCTATCCTGGCAGATGATCGGGCAAATCCTGAGTTTATTGCTGCCGATCTGTTATCACAGGCGGAGCATGGCCCTGATAGCCAGGTAATATTGGCTACTGATTCGCCGGAACTGATCAAAAAAGTAAACGCTTCACTTACTGATCAACTTAAGATTCTTCCCAGGAAAGAAATTGCTCAAGAAGCGCTGGATCAAAGTAAATTCCTGGTTTTTGAGGAGCTCAATACGGCTATGGATTTTTTAAACACCTACGCACCGGAACATCTTATTTTAAACCTAGAAAACGCCCATTATTGGGCGGACAAGGTGATTAATGCCGGTTCGGTGTTTCTGGGGGCATTTACTCCGGAATCAGCCGGTGATTATGCTTCTGGCACTAACCATACTTTACCGACCAATGGAAATGCCAGGATGTATGCCGGTGTCTCATTGGATACATTTCTTAAGAAGATCACTTTTCAGGAAATTACACGTGAAGGACTGAAACATATCGGAGACACCGTTGAGATTATGGCAGCAGCAGAAGGACTGGAGGCCCACAAAAGGGCAGTATCCATTCGACGTAAAACCCAAATGCACAGTCATGATAGCTATTGACCAGTTAGTACGCGATAACATTAAGACCTTGCAACCATATACTTCAGCCAGAGAGCAGTTTATGGACTATGGACTTACCCTGCTGGATGCAAATGAAAACGCCTGGGGTTCTATAGGTATGGTCGATAATAACCAGATGCTCAACAGATATCCCGACCCCTATCAAAGGGCCATTAAAAAACAACTCGCAGAGATGAAGGACCATCCTGAAGACTGTATTTTTTTAGGAAACGGAAGTGATGAGATCATAGACCTATTGATAAGAATTTTTTGTGAACCGGGCAAAGACGAAATTGTGACAACTGTTCCAACCTATGGTATGTACAGGGTGTCTGCTGCTATCAATAACATTGCGGTAAAAGAGGTTCCGTTGTCCGGGTTATTTGAGCTTAATGCTACCGAAGTGATTAAGGCAGTAAGCACACATACAAAGATCATTTTTCTTTGTTCGCCTAACAACCCAACCGGAAACCTGTTGGAAAAATCCCAGGTACAAACACTATTGGACCGGTTTAATGGCATTCTGGTCATAGATGAGGCATATATCGACTTTACCAATGACCCTGGATTTGTTAAGCAGTGTATGGAGCACCCTAACCTGGTAGTTATGCAGACATTTTCAAAGGCTTGGGGGCTCGCCGGCATTCGTTTGGGTGTAGGTTATACCTCCAACGAGATAATGCATTATCTCAACAGGGTTAAGCCACCGTATAATGTAAATCAACTCACACAAAAGTTGGCACTTGCCGTCATGGAAGATGCCCATGAGATCAAAATGATTGTGGCCAAGGTACAAAACGGTCGAGAATGGTTGAAAAAAGAGTTATCCCAGTTAAAAAGTGTAGAGCAGGTATATCCCTCTGACGCCAATTTCCTGTTGGTAAAAATGAAGCAACCAACGGTTACTTTCAATGCCCTAATCGATCAGCAGGTAGTGGTCCGGGACCGCAGCAAGGTACAACTTTGTGAAGGCTGCTTGAGGATTACTGTAGGTACCGAGGAAGAAAATCAGCGATTACTTGACGTTCTTAAAACAATTGAATTATGAAAAAGGCTTTATTCATAGATAGAGATGGCACCATCATACAAGAACCTCAGGATGAACAGGTTGATTCATTAGAAAAACTCTCATTTATACCGGGTGCACTAGTAGCCTTACACAATATTTCCAAGAGACTATCGTATGAGTTGATCATGGTAACCAATCAGGATGGTCTGGGTACTTCTTCTTTTCCTGAAGACCAGTTTTGGCCTGCGCATAACAAGATGCTGGAGACGCTAGAAGGTGTAGGCGCCCATTTTAGCAACATTCATATTGATCGTACTTTTGAGTCCGATGGAGCGGATACCAGAAAACCGGGAACCGCAATGTTTACCGCATACCTTGATGGGTCCTATGACCTGGCTAATTCATTTGTTATCGGGGACCGCCCTTCTGATCTTCAACTGGCCAAAAATCTGGGTACTAAAGCTATATTTATTGGTGATAATACCCATGATGCGGTGTTGTGCACCACCGACTGGAGCAAAATATGCACTTTTCTAATGGGCGTCGATCGACAGGTACAGGTAAAAAGAAAGACTAATGAAACCGAAATATCCATAGACCTATGTTTGAATGGACAGGGGTTGTCCAAAAATCAAACGGGTATTGGTTTTTTTGATCATATGCTGGATCAATTGGCAAAACATGGTCAGATGGATCTCAACGTTACCGTCAAAGGTGATCTTGAAGTTGACGAACACCATACCATCGAAGACACTGCTCTGGCTTTGGGAGCGGCTTTCTCCAGGGCTTTAGGTGATAAAAGGGGTATTGAAAGGTATGGATATTGTCTTCCGATGGATGACTGTCTGGCCCAGGTAGCCATTGATTTCGGAGGTCGAAACTGGTTGGAGTGGGACGCGGAATTCAAAAGAGAGATGGTGGGTGGAATGCCCACGGAAATGTTCTTCCATTTTTTTAAAAGTTTCACTGACACTGCGAAATGTAATCTTAATATCAGGGCCGAAGGGAAAAATGAACACCATAAAATTGAGGCCATTTTCAAGGCTTTTGCCAAGTCCATAAAAATGGCTGTTCAACAGGATCTTCTTAACAATGAATTGCCCAGCACCAAAGGGGTTTTATAAATGAAAGTTGCAGTTGTAAAATACAATGCCGGGAATGTTCAATCCGTAATTTACGCACTTCAGCGATTGGGAGTAGAACCACTGCATACTGATGATCATCAGGAGATCAGGTCAGCAGATAAGGTAATTTTTCCAGGACAAGGAGAGGCAAAGAGCGCCATGTCCTATTTACAGGCAAAGGGCCTGGACAAAGTGCTCACCTCACTTCATCAACCATTCCTGGGGATCTGTATTGGCTTGCAGCTTATGTGCCGTTATAGCGAAGAGGGGAATACCGGCTGTTTGGGTATTTTTGACCTTCAGGTAAGAAAGTTTCAAGGTGAAAAGGGGAAAAATAAAGTGCCTCATATGGGGTGGAATGGTCTAAGGACTAGCGGAAACCCCCTATTCTCAGGGCTTACAATCCCTTATCTGTATTATGTGCATAGTTATTACGCTGAACTTGGACCAGATACAATCGGGACCACAGATTATATTGTCCCGTTTAGCGGGGCCTTACATAAGGACAACTACTATGCAGTACAAGCTCACCCCGAGAAAAGCAGTGATGCAGGTCAAACCATTCTCACTAACTTTTTAAAAATATAATATGGACATAATACCGGCCATAGATATCATCGAGGGGAAATGTGTACGACTTTCAAAGGGTGATTTTAAGCGAAAAACTGTATACCGGGCCAGCCCAATGGAAATGGCCCGGGAGTTACAGGATGCCGGGATAAAGAGATTGCACTTGGTGGACCTTGATGGGGCAAAAGCCAAAAAAGTAATTAACCTGAAAGTATTAAGGGACATATCCCGAAAAACCAACCTGGAGGTAGATTTTGGTGGGGGAGTTCAATCCAGGGAAGATCTGTTAAAGGTATTTGAAGCGGGAGCAAAACAGGTGACAGGAGGGAGTATTGCGGTAAATAACCCGGATCTTTTTGAAGGTTGGTTAAATGAATTCGGGTCTGAGAAGATCATTCTGGGCGCGGATGTTGCTAATGGGAAAATAGCAATTAGCGGCTGGCAGGAGCAATCAAACTGGACCATAGAGGATTTTCTGGATTACTATCTCCAGAAAGGTGTCCGCCAGGTCATTTGTACTGACGTGAGTAAGGACGGGCTATTACAGGGGCCGGCAGTTGGTTTATACCGAAAGCTGGCAAAAGCATACCCAGAACTGTCAATAATTGCCAGTGGAGGAGTGGGTGTCCTACAGGACTTAAAAGATCTGAAGTCCACCGGAGTGGCAGGTGCAATTGTGGGGAAAGCCATTTATGAAGGAAAGATTACCTTAAAAGAACTATCTGAATTTTAGAAATGCTAACCAAAAGGATTATTCCATGTCTTGATATCAAGGACGGCCGCACGGTAAAGGGAGTTAATTTTGTGTCGCTGATAGACGCCGGTGATCCAGTGGAACAGGCAGCATTTTACTCCAGTGCAGGCGCCGATGAACTGGTCTTTTTAGACATTACTGCCACCATCGAGAACCGAAAAACCCTGGTAGAGCTGGTAAGGAAAGTGGCCAGCAAGATCAATATTCCCTTCACTGTGGGGGGCGGTATTTCACAAGTAGAGCATGTATCGGACTTGCTTAATGCGGGAGCAGATAAAGTATCTGTGAATTCAGCAGCTGTAGCTCAACCTCAACTGATAAACCAATTAGCGGCCACATTTGGCAGTCAGTGTATTGTGGTAGCTATTGACTCCAGGAATCAGGATGGAAAGAACATGGTACATACCCACGGTGGTAGCAGACCCACAACCCTGGAAACCCTCAGTTGGGCAATAGAGGTTGAAGAAAGAGGCGCGGGCGAGATCTTGCTTACTTCAATGGACCATGATGGCACCAAAAACGGGTTTGCAAATGAACTTACCAGCCAATTGTCCACTGAGTTGACCATTCCGGTGATTGCTTCAGGTGGAGGAGGTTCGGTTAGTCATTTTGTTGAGGTGTTTACCATCGGAATGGCTGATGCAGCGTTAGCAGCTAGTATCTTCCACTTTAATGAAGTGGATATTATGGATTTAAAGGAACAATTGCAGGCAGCAGATATACCCATGCGAATATGAACAAGGAACTGAACTTTGATAAAAGTAACGGTCTGATACCAGCGGTGATACAAGACAGTAAAACCAAACGGGTATTAATGTTAGGATATATGGACCGGATGGCACTGGAGGAAACCAGGAAATCCGGAAAGGTAACATTCTACAGTCGTTCCAAGCAGCGATTGTGGACCAAAGGAGAGACTTCGGGAAATTTTCTGAATCTTGACTCTATACAAACAGATTGTGATGGAGACACTTTACTGATCAGCGTTCGTCCGCAAGGCCCAACCTGTCATTTGGGTACGGACACTTGCTTCGGATCTGATAATAAGGAAAATGGCATCCAGTTTTTATTGGAGTTGCAAAAGATCATTAAAAATCGAAAAGAGACCGCCCCGGAGGGCTCCTATACCACTTCTCTTTTTGCTGCAGGAATTAACAAAATAGCCCAAAAAGTTGGAGAAGAGGCAATTGAGGTGGTGATTGAAGCTAAAGAGTCAGACACCCGGAATTTGAGAGAAGAGACAGCAGATTTGTTGTTTCATTTATTGGTTTTATTGGAGCAAAAAGAAGTATCGCTTGTTGAGGTTGTGGATGTGCTGAAGGCCAGGCATGCAGAAGGCAAATAACAAATGACAAAAAACAAATCCCAGATAAATTTCAATCACCAAAGTTCAAACACCTTGATGTTTGCTAACACTGCCTTGGTGTTTCGGCAATTGTGATTTGGAATTTAGTTGGAATTTGTGGTTTGAGATTTGGTGTTTTAATCAAATAGAGTTCCCGTCTTTCCCGGCGGCACTATGCCTAAATGTTTATATGCTAGTTCCGTGGCCTCCCGGCCTCGAGCGGTCCTTTTGATATATCCTTCCTTTATCAAAAAAGGTTCATAGACTTCCTCTATGGTATCTGCCTCTTCGCTACAGGCGGTAGCAATGGTACTGATGCCTACCGGTCCTCCCTGGAATTTCTCAATGATGGTGCTTAATATCCTATTGTCCATGTCATCCAGTCCGTTATCATCTACTTCCAGTGCTGTTAATGCTATGTCCATGATCTTCTGAGTAATTCGTCCCTCTCCCTTAATTTGAGCAAAGTCCCTGGTACGTCGCAACAAATTGTTGGCAACCCGGGGCGTACCCCTGCTTCGTCTGGCTAACTCAAAGGCTGCATCATCTTCGATAGGAGTTTCCAGAATGGCAGCAGATCTTTTTACAATTCCACATAATGTTTTGGCATCGTAATACTCCAGTCTGGCATTAATCCCGAACCTTGCCCGTAAAGGGGCTGTTAATAGTCCTGCCCTGGTGGTTGCTCCGATCAAAGTAAATGGATTTAAGGTAATTTGAATAGATCGTGCACTGGGACCGGAATCGAGCATTATGTCAATTTTATAATCCTCCATGGCCGCATACAGATATTCTTCAACCACTGGATTTAGCCGGTGGATCTCATCGATAAACAGAACATCGTGCTCCTCCAGGTTGGTCAATAGCCCTGCCAGGTCACCAGGTTTGTCAAGCACCGGCCCGGAAGAAACTTTTATGCTTGAATCCAGTTCATGGGCTACAATGTGAGCCAGCGTGGTTTTGCCTAGCCCGGGTGGGCCATGTAAGAGGACATGATCCAGCGGTTCCGCCCTTTGTTGAGCGGCCTGAACAAAAATCTTTATGTTTTCAACGATCTTCTTCTGACCGGCAAATTCACCAAAATTTAGTGGTCGAAGGGCTTTTTCAAATTCTTTTTCAGCCGGACTTAATTGAGAGGGGTCCCCACTGAGATAATCTTCTCGCATATCCAAAATTCTCGCGTTAAGTTAAACAACATAATATCAATTAGGAATTAGAAATGAGAAATAATGAATTTCAGTGCTTGGGTTAGCGCAAAGTGCATGGCGCAAAGTGCATGGCGTAGAGTGCATGGCACAGGTGCAAGGCGCTTGTCATAAGTGTGTTTTGCTGCGGGTTCCCGGCTCTCTGGTTGCACTGAATGAGAATTGAGGGTAATTATTAATCCTTAATTGTCAATTGTTAATTGTATTAATACTTCTTTAACTTTGGCTATTGATCTTTTGCCTTCCCGCATCAGGAATGACTGAATCCCAAAGGAAAAATATCCTCTACTCATTCGCACTAATTTTAGCCATGGTGTTGGTGTGGTGGTTGCGGGAACCGGAAAATGACCGGCAGGATTGGGAGAAAGTGGAGTTGACGGGCGCTACCATGGGTACCAACTACCAGGTCAAGTACCTTACTTATAAACCAATTAGTTATCAATCGTCTATAGATTCTTTGTTGGAAGGCTTTAATCTATGCCTTTCTACCTATATACCGGATTCTGAGATCAGTCGATTTAACAAGGGAACATTACATAAATTTGAGAGACCTTACTTTCACAAAATGTTGACTCAAAGTCAATTGATCCATCAAAGAACTAATGGTGCGTTTGACCCAACAGTTATGCCCTTGGTTACAGCCTGGGGCTTTGGACCTGAAGAAGGTGAGATGCCAGACCAGGATGAAGTAGACTACCTGTTGACCAAAGTTGGTTTTGAAAAAATATTTTATGATGAACATGCGGTTTGTAAATTGGAACCTAACGCCCAACTTGATTTCAGTGCCATTGCCAAAGGGTATGCGGTAGATCTGGTGATGCAATTTCTAAAGGAACAGGACCTGAGAAACATCTTTGTGGAAATAGGAGGTGAAATAGCAGCCACCGGTGTCAATGAAAGAAAGAAGCCTTGGGCGGTGTTTATCGAAAAGCCAGAGGACCATCAACGTTCAGTACAGGCCATAGTTTCTTTAGATAATGTCGCAATAGCTACTTCCGGCAACTATCGAAATTTCTATATAAAGGATGGCAAGAAATATGCCCATACGATCAGTCCCTATACCGGATATCCGGTCCAGCACAATCTGCTTAGTGTTTCGGTATTTGCCGAAGACTGTGCTACCGCCGATGGTTACGCCACGGCATTTATGGTGCTTGGACTCCAAGAGTCTCTGAATATTGTAAATGCACAAGACGAGTTGGAGGCATATTTTATTTACAGTGATGAGGATGGTCAGCTTTTGACAAAAGCCACATCAGGGGTCAAAGACATAATTATTGAATGAACAAAGAGAAATCAAAAGCATCTTTAAAAGAATGGTATGGGTCCTGGTTCGATTCTCCCTACTACCACATCTTGTATAAACATCGTGATCAACAAGAGGCACAGACTTTTATTGACAACCTGAATTCTTTATTCAACTTCAAGAAGAGTGATCATATTTTGGACATCGCCTGTGGAAAGGGACGTCATGCCATCTACTTAAACAGTAGGGGCCTGGATGTGGTAGGGATAGATCTGTCTCCACAAAACATTGCTCATGCAAAGGCTTACGAAAACAACAGGTTGCATTTTTATGTCCACGATATGCGACAGGTATTTAAACGTGAGACCTTTGATTATGCCCTCAACCTGTTTACCAGTTTTGGCTATTTTGACACAGAGGTTGAAAACGAACAGGCCATTTGTGCCGCGGTGATTGCCCTGAAGGACAGGGGTAAATTGGTGATCGATTTCCTAAATCCCTATACCGTGATCGATCGATTGGTGCCATCTGAGGTTAAAACATTGCAGGGAATAGATTTCGAGATCAACCGGAAGTACGTTCAAGGATTTCTCATAAAAGAGATAAAGTTTACCGATCAGGTTAAGGACTACTTATTTTACGAAAAAGTAAAAGCCATACGTAAGATTGAGTTTATGAGGTATTTTATTAAGGCAGGGTTGAAATTAAAAGCCAATTTCGGTGATTACGAACTTAATCCCTATCATTGGCAAACTTCAGAAAGGATGATCTTTGTTCTAGAGAAAGCACTGTAGCCGATCCATGATTTTACCAGTAATATTACTCATTGTCCTCACCCTTATTGCAGGGTTGGCACCGTTACGCATAAGAAAGAATAATTCAAAGATATTTCACCTGGCTCTGGTGTTTTCCGGAGCTTATCTTTTGGGTATAACCATTGCCCATTTGATGCCGGAACTTTTCTCCGGGCCCCTTGGACATCAAGAGGTGGCATTATGGGTAATCATTGGATATTTCATGCAACTTCTTTTGAATTATTTCACCAGTGGAGTAGAACATGGTCACCTACACATGGCTGATGATGACCATGTTCATGGGTCTTTGACTATGGTGACCCTGCTGGCAGCTATGGGTATTCATGCTTTATTAGAAGGGATCTTATTAAGTCATTCAACTTATGTTGACACACATCAGCACAACGGGGGGCTGTTGACCGGTATTATACTGCATAAAATGCCCGCGGCATTCGCATTAATGTCTCTTATCAGGTGCAATTACCACAGTTGGGGATGGCCGGTATTTTTAATGAGTTTATTTTCGATTATGACACCCTTGGGCATCTTTCTCGGTGAGTACCTGTCTCAGGTGGATTGGGTACAATCTTCCTGGCTCACCATTTTATTCGCGCTGGTAACTGGAAATTTTTTACATATCAGTACTACAATTTTTTTAGAAAATAGTCCGGGACACAAGCTCACCGGAGCCAAGTTGTTGGTGATTTTTGCCGGTACTGCACTGGCGCTGGTGACGGAATTTTTAGGCTAATTGGATCTTTATTTTTTTTCCCTGTTAAAATTTATACCTTAGTTGGCTTAAAAAAATGACCCATGGCGGATTCAAATACAAAGTATTGGCAAAAGAACAAGCGGTATCTCCTGATTTTATTGGTGGTGTGGTTTTTTGTTTCGTACGGATGCGGTATTTTATTTGTGCCTTTCCTGGATCAATTTAGAGTTGGCGGGTTCAAGCTGGGGTTCTGGTTTGCCCAACAAGGGTCTATTTATGCATTTGTAGCTATAATTTTTGTGTATGTCTACTTGATGAACAAGCTGGATAAGTCCCACGCAGAAGAAGATACACCCTAAACCTATGGACATACAAACCTGGACCTACCTAATCGTAGGAATCACTTTTCTAATCTATATTGGTATTGCAATCTTGTCCAGGGCCGGCACCACCGGAGAGTTTTATGTGGCCGGAGGAGGTGTGCATCCCTTGGCCAACGGTATGGCCACCGCAGCAGACTGGATGTCAGCAGCTTCTTTTATAAGCATGGCAGGCCTTATCTCCTTTATGGGCTATGATGGGGCAGTTTACCTGATGGGATGGACAGGAGGCTATGTTTTACTGGCCCTGCTGCTGGCCCCTTATCTGAGAAAATTTGGAAAGTTTACTGTTCCGGACTTTATAGGTGATCGCTACTACTCCAATGTAGCGAGAACGGTTGCGGTTATCTGCGCTCTTTTTGTATCATTCACTTATGTGAGTGGTCAAATGAGAGGGGTAGGTGTGGTATTCTCCAGATTTCTTGAAGTGGAGATTAACGTTGGTATTTTCATTGGAATGGGAATCGTGTTCTTCTATGCGGTTTTGGGGGGCATGAAGGGAATAACCTATACCCAGGTAGCACAATACTGTGTGCTAATATTTGCTTTTATGGTACCGGTGTTTTTTATATCTATTCAATTAACCGGGCAATGGTTGCCACAACTTGGCTTTGGTTCTCAACTTACTGAATCTGGCACATACCTTTTGGACCATCTGGATGGTCTGCACCGGGAATTAGGATTCACTGCTTATACAGATGGCAGCAAAAGTATGCAAGATGTATTTTTTATTACTGCCGCCCTGATGATAGGAACAGCTGGCCTCCCACACGTGATTGTCCGGTTTTTCACGGTTCCCCGGGTGAAAGACGCCCGATTGTCAGCAGGGTATGCGCTGGTATTCATAGCTATATTATATACCACAGCTCCGGCTCTGGCGGCTTTTGCCAGAACCAATCTCATTGAAACTGTCAGCGGGAAATCTTATGAAAACATGCCGGAGTGGTTTACCAAGTGGGAGGTTACAGGGCTGATTAAATTCGATGATAAAAACCAGGACGGCAAGATACAATATGTGGCGGATGCCGTGAAAAATGAACTTTTCATTGACCGGGACATTATTGTGCTGGCCAATCCGGAAATAGCTCGATTGCCCAACTGGGTGATCGCCTTGGTGGCAGCTGGTGGTCTGGCGGCTGCATTGAGTACTGCCGCGGGGCTATTGCTGGTAATCTCATCATCAGTTTCACA
>CAZOJZ010000596.1:0-4213 GCA_964580205.1 uncultured Roseivirgaceae bacterium | reverse complement strand
TCCAGGTGGCGGAGATGGGGGAGACTCCAATGGACTTGATTTATTGGATGGGAGAAGAGCTCTTACCATCACCGCTGACGATGCTTTCAGGATATTCGGACAGGATTATGATAGTTTAACATTTACCGTGAGCGGCCTGCTGACCGGAGAAACCTATGATTCCCTGGGTCTGCCGGATGTGGTGCTTACATCTACCGCAGTAGGCATGTTTCCGGATGTGGGTAATTATTTAATCTTTCCCACCCTCGCAGATACCCTGACCACTGAACAGCAAAACCAATTTGTGCTGTCGTTTGAACCTGGTGTGCTCAGTTTTGCTCCGCTTGAGTTGACTATACAACCCATGGACACCTCTGTATTTTATGGTGAAGAACCGCCGGTTGTAATGAACTATATATACGATAGTAATGGTATTTCTGATAATACATCATTTCTAAATACCTTGAAATCCGAACATGAATCTACCTATTTGGTGGATTCGGTAGGTGGGGGTCTGGTCAACCGGTTTTCTGCAGTGGTTAACCGTTTTTCAGCGGTAGTAAATGAAAATCCCGGCCGCATCGATGAACTACTTAATTTAATCGAAAACAGCAACTGGATGGCCACTGAAACAAGTATTTTAAATAGGTTTTCAGCGGTTGTCAATGATTTTAATATAGTGCCTTTGGATGCTGATCAACTATTGGATTATCTGGATGATCCACTAACGGGAAATTCAGGAGCACTGGAAAATCGTTTTTCCGCAGTGGTGAATGGAGATGACTTAGTGTTGGGATTGACTTCTGTTTATGATCCCGTTGAAAACCGTTTCTCCGCCGTAGTCAACCGTTTTTCAGCAGTAGTCAACCGTTTTTCAGCGGTGGTCAATGTTCCCTTAGGAGGTGAAAACGACAGCACTGAATTATCACAAACCCTGGCGATCATTGATGCTGAAGACGGAGGAAAATCAGAGTCCGACACCGTAAATGTGTTTTCCATCAATTTGATCACCGGCCTCGATGTTACCATAACCAACGAAGGCCGCCATTATATGGTTTCCGGCGCGGCCCTGGCACCCATATTTACGAATTTTGTGATAACATACGTGTCTGGCCGCTTGACTGTCAATCCAGCACCGATTACTGTTAGCCTTGACGAGATTCAAGAGAAAAATTACGGTGATTCAATATCTTTTTCTTCTACTGTATCTGGTTCACTCGCCTACAAAGATACTCTACAAATTGACTACTTTTTAAACCCGGTTCCCATTGCTATCAACCCGGTAAGTGCTGGCAATTACACAGTTGAGCAACAAATTACTACCCGGGACTCAACTGGTATAGAAAATACCTCTAATTATGATATTACCATAATAAATGGGCCCCTGATTGTGAACCCCAGACCACTTACTGTTAGCCTTGATAATATTGAAGAGAAAGATTATGGCGATTCTATTGCATTCTCTTCTACCATATTAGGTGAGCTTGTTTCCAATGACACCCTGGAAATTGATTACAATTTTAATCCGGTGCCTACCGCTACCGATCCGGTGAGTGCAGGGAATTATACAATTGAACAGGTAGTACTTATTAAGGACTCCACTGGTATGGTAAATAACTCGAATTATGACCTTACAATAGTTAATGGGACCCTAGTAGTGAACCCAGGAACACTCACTATTACCATTGAAGACGTCCTTATTAATACTGGAGATGATATACCCACCGAGATAAATACCTCGATCACTGGATTTATTACTGAAGAAGATAAATTTATTGTATTCCCTCCCGATGGGCCAATATATAGCTACTCTAGCCCTGAGTATGAAATCATGGGCCGTGAAGCTGGAACATATATACTTATGACTACGGTTTCACCAGACCCCACAAACTACACAGTTGTTGATAACACCGCCCAGTTATTTGTAAACCTGGCTGACGGCAAAAAAATTAGGATATTCCTGGATTGTGTTGCGGCTAATAAAGGTAATGCGGAGTTTCCATTTACTGCTTATTTCCGGTATGAGAATGACAATGATGTGTCGATATTCATTGAACCTCAGTCCCCTGATAATCAACTTATCGGTACCTCTTTCGATGCCTCATCATTACCATTTGAATTCTTACCGGGATCTCATCAGTTTCCTGTACCATTTGAGGGCGAGTTGCGATGCCAGGTTTCGACTTTCGGGTCAGCCCACAATTCCTCGCAGCAGGTTGATTCTGACAACCTCAAAGGACAAAAGTGCAAACCTGGTGAAATCCTGGTCAATGGACGTACCGCCAATCCCGATTCAGGTGACGCCCTTAATACCCTTAACTCAGAAGAAGTGCAGTTTTACCCGAATCCTGTGAACGATCGATTGGTGGTTAGAGTGAATGAAAACTTCACAAGTAACGATTTTGAACTCTATGATAGTCAGGGTATTCGTCATGATGTAAAAATGTTGATTGATGCTACTCAATCTACCGTCGAATTTGATTTTACAAATTTTGACGCTGGTCTATATTTACTTAAATTAAACATAGATGGCACCACGGCACTTATTCGAATCTTAAGACAATAGATTGTATTGCAACTTCATACATGAAGGTTCAAAACCCAAAATGTGGGTTTTCGCAATCCTTCTTATCGGGTGGGGCAGTAACAGCTATGGCCAGGATCCCACTGCTGACAGTCTGAAATCTCTGATTGACAATTCTAAAGTAGATACATCTCAGGTCAACCTTCTAAACGAACTGAGCTATTATGTATTGAATCTTGACCCTCAGGAAGCCATAAAATACGGGCTGAGGGCAAGAGAAATGTCAGAAATGCTCAACTATAGTAAAGGGAAAGCCTATGGTTTAAAGAATATGGGATTGGGTTACTACTACCAGGGTGACTATCTCAAAGTACTGGATTATTGGACCCAGTCTCTGGAAACTTTTGAAAAAATACACGATACCACCGGAATCGCCAACATGCTGAACAACCTGGGTGCTATTTATTATACCCAAGGCAGTAATACCAAAGCCATCGAGTTATTTCTTCGATCTCTGAGAATATCAGAAAATTTAAATGATACGCTCAGGATTGCTACTGCATTGGTAAATGTAGGCGGCATTTACAGTGACAATGAAAAGGATTACCCTAAAGCTTTAAACTATTTCTGGCAGATAGGAAAGATTGCGGAATTGTATGCTATTGATGATCAATCCTTGGGGGGATATCTAACCGGAATTGGTGAGTTGTATAGCAATCTTGGCAATTATGATTCCGCTTTATATTACCTGGAACAGTCTATCCCTGTCTATGAGAATACCGTAAGAATTCCGGAAACTTTAATCAGAATCGGAAAAGTGCACAAGGAGAAAGGAGAATATGAAACGGCTATTCAATACCAAAAGGAAGCCTACCAATCGGCCAAAGAAAGCAGCCAAGCTCTTTTCATGACCCGTTCATTATTGATGTTAGGTGATATCTATCAAGACCTTGGTAAGTCAAAGGAGGCACACGCTGCCTACAATGAGGCTGAAACTCTTGCTATAGAAGGTGGACTTAATTATGAACTAAGAGATATCTATAAAGGTCTGGCCCTCACTTATGCCAACCAAGGAGCTTTTGAAGATGCTTACAAATATAATGCTCAATTTCAGGCAATCAAGGACACCCTTTTCAATCTTGAAACTGACGATAAGGTGCGGGGCCTGCAATTCACCTATGAAATAGATAAAAAACAAGGTCAAATAGAAATCCTGGAAAAAGACTCAGAGATAGCCCGCCTGCAAACAAAGAGACAAAAAGCCATCAGTATAGGGGCCGGAATAACAGGGTTTCTCTTGTTATTATTAGCGGTTAGTCTGTACAAACGGTATCAGTTTATCCAAAAAACCAAAAAAATCATTGAGGAAGAAAAAAAACGTTCCGACAATCTGCTGCTCAATATACTTCCCTCTGCAACTGCAGAGGAATTGAAAATGAATGGGGAAGCTAAGGCCCGAAGCTATGAGAAAGTCAGTATTCTTTTTACTGATTTTAAGGGATTCACCAGCATTGCGGCCACCATGACCCCGGAAGAATTGGTGAAGGAGATACATGAAAGATACAAGGCTTTTGATGAAATCATCACCCATCATGGTATTGAGAAGATTAAAACCATAGGAGATGCCTATATGGCTGCCGGAGGATTGCCAATGCCCAACGAAACCAACCCGATGGATGTTGTTAAAGCTGCTATCGAGATCCGTGATTA
>CAZOJZ010000595.1:0-4787 GCA_964580205.1 uncultured Roseivirgaceae bacterium | reverse complement strand
ATGTTTTCCAAGTCCAATTGCAATTGTTGGACAACCTGCGCTTCCTCCAGTCCCATTAGGTCCCAGTCTTTTAGGATAGATAGCTCATAGGCGTCTTCAAAAGACGCATAGAGCAGTGCTGCCCAACAAAACATGATTCTTCTTGGGTAAATTTTAAACTGTTTGAGGTATAATACTATTGTAGGCAGCAGGCGTACCTGAAATTTCTTTATAGCATTTACCGAAATACTTTCAAGACGATGATTAATATGGGGATTCTCAAATCTCAGAATAGTCTCCTGAGCAAATTTTCTGGCATCTATGGAAGGGTCCGTAAAGGTGGGAACAATTTCACTATAGATTAATTCTTTAATAAACTTTCCTAACTGCCCGTCGATCATTACTTCAAAGACCGTTACTAAACCCGCCTGCATACCAATTGGCACTAAAGCGGTATGTGCACCATTGAGTATTCTTACTTTAATCTCTCTGTAAGGACTTAGGTCCTTGACGAAATTTACCTTCAATTTCGTTTTATGGAATGGTAATTCATTTTGGATGTCAAAATGTGTTTCAATGACCCATTGATGATACCTTTCACCAACAGTTATCTGCAGATCCTTGAATCCAAGGGTTTGCTGAATTTTGTCGGCATTTTCTTTAGGAAATCCGGAAACGATACGATCAACCAGGGTATTGCAGAAATAATTGTATTGTTCGATCCAGGCACTAAAATCATTCCCCAAATTCCAGTCTTCTGCATGTTTTAAAACATACGAACTCAATTTTCCGCCGTTATCTTCTATTAGCTCAGTAGGAAGCATGATCATTCCTTTGGTCGGATCTCCTTTAAATTCTTTAAATCTGTGATACAGCCATATGGTTAGTTTTGCAGGGAATGAATTGGGTGTTTTGTTAAAGTCAAGTTCTTCATATTGGTAAGTGATCCCGGATTCTGTAGTATTGGAAACCATAAACCGGCAAAATGGCAGCGAGGCTGTGTCCAAGAATTTTTGCCATTCCCGGTATGGGTGAATAACCTCCTGTATACATTTAATCAAACAGGTGACTTCTCCGGAGCGGTCTTGAAGAATAGTATGAAATAAACCATCCTGAGCTTGTAATTGCTGGTATCCCCCTCCTTCAGTTGGTTTTATCAGCGACACCCCTCCGTCAAAACCAGCTTCCGCGTTGAGTATATCCACCATCCAGTTAAAGAATCCTCTAAGAAAATTACCACCACCAAACTGTAGAACACGAATCGGTCTGGAATCAGTTATGTGCGAAGAAGTACGGTTAAGGGATTGCATGTCTAAAGAGAAACCCCTCTTTTCCAGGGAATAAAATCCTGTTGGAGCAATCTAACCGCTGCTGGAATGGTCCTACCACTGGCAACTTCAATTATGTACTCTAACAACTCCTCCCCTTTCGCCTGTATAGTAGACTCTCCGGAAATTATGGTACCGGCATTGATATCTATTATGTCTGCCATTTTTTGGTAAAGTTTATTATTGGAGGACATTTTTATAACCGGCGCCACCGGATTTCCAGTGGGAGTACCAAGGCCGGTAGTAAACACAATAATATTTGCTCCTGAGCCAGCTAACCCTGTGGTACTTTCAACATCATTTCCAGGTGTACATAATAATGACAATCCGGTGTTTCTGCTGGATTCACCATAATCCAGCACTTCGTTTATTGGAGAGGTCCCTCCTTTCTTGGCTGCCCCGGCTGATTTTATGGCATCCGTTATCAGGCCATCCTTGATGTTGCCGGGAGAGGGGTTATTTTCAAACCCAGCATTGACTGCCTGAGCACTTTTGCTATATGCACCCATCAGGTCGGAGAATTTTTGAGCAAGTTCACTGCTGCTACATCTGTTAATCAATTCCTGCTCGACCCCGTTTAATTCAGGGAATTCAGATAAAATTGCCGTTCCGCCCAATGCTACCAGCAGGTCACTGGTGTAACCAAGTGCCGGATTGGCAGAAATACCTGAAAAACCATCGGACCCTCCACATTCCAGGCCCAGTTTTATGTGGCGTAGAGGTGCTGGTTTTCTGCTTATTTTGTTGGCTTGAGTTAACCCGATAAAGGTCTGCTTAACGGCATCTTCTATAAAAGTTCTCTCATCTTTACTCTGCTGCTGTTCCAGATAAAATACCGGTTTATCAAAATTCTGGTGCTTTTCTTTAATGGCTTGTTGCATTAATTCTATTTGAGCATGTTGACATCCCAGACTCAAAATGGTCGCTCCCGCTACATTGCTGTGAGTGATGTAACCCGCCAATAATTTGCAAAGCATTGCCGAGTCATCCGGAGTGCCACCACATCCACCCTGATGATTGAGGAACCTGATTCCATCAACATTTGGGAATTGTCTGGTGTACACTAAATCATCGTGGGTGCTCACGATGGACATTTCCATTAATTCACTGGTTGAAGCCCCTGACTTATATCTATCGATAAGGGCTTGAGTGTCAACTCGAAAATCCTTCTTGGTAGGATAACCCAATGATTCACATAGGGCTTCGCTTATTATGTCCAGATTCCGGTTTTCACAGAACACCAAGGGTATTACCAGCCAATAGTTTGAAGTGCCAACTGACCCATCCTTGCGGTGGTAACCATCAAATGTCCTATCTCTCCACTTCGAAACATCCGGAGGGATCCAGGACACTTCAGTTGATTGAATACTGTAACTGCCGGCCTTATGGGCAACATTATGAGTGCCTACCAATCCACCTTTAGATATCTCTTCTTTACAAGTTCCCACTAACACACCATACATAATGATTTGATCTCCCTTGGATAACTCTTTTATGGTGAACTTATGTTTTGCGGGTATATCGTGTTGCAATAGCACCGATAGATTGCCTATTGCGCATTCCTGACCAACAGGCAGATCCTGGAGGGCCACTACCACATTGTCATCGTCGTGAATTTGAAAATAATTTCGTGACACAGATCTGGATTTATCGAATACTACTGATGATTTTCAGGGTCGCTGCCACCAGATTTTGCAATCCATCAAAATCCCTGTCAATAAGAAATTTCTTGGATATTAATTTTGAACCCATGCCAACGCAGGTTACCCCTGCATCAAACCATGATTTTAGATTTTCTTCACCAGGTGATACCCCGCCAGTCGGCATAATATTGGTCCAGGGACAAGGGCCCTTAATGGCTTTTACGAAGCCCGGCCCGTAAGTACCTCCGGGAAATAGTTTGACAACTTCACAGCCCAATTCCTCGGCCCGGGCAATTTCAGCTAAAGTGCCGCAACCGGGCGAAAACATTACTTTTTTCCGGTTACAAACCAGCGCAATGTCTTCTCTGAGCAATGGGGTTACTACGAAATTGGCCCCCAACTGCATATACATAGAAGCCGTGGCTGCATCGGTGACAGATCCAACGCCCAATATCATTTCAGGGAGTTCCTGGATAGCATACTTATTTAATTCAGAAAACACCTGATGGGCAAAGTCTCCTCTGTTGGTAAACTCCAAGAGTCTTGCTCCACCCTTATAACAGGCCTTGAGCACTTCTTTTCCCAGCTCAACATCCGGGTGGTAGAAAAGAGGTACCAAGCCGGTTTCCTTCATTTTCAAATAAACATCTACTCTGCTAAATCTTGCCATAACTTTATATCTCAATTTATCGGCTTACTCTTCCCGAAGCGTCGCCTCCCATTAATTTCTCAACTTCGTCGATGGTGACCTGATTGGCGTCACCGTAAATTGTGTGTTTTAAGCATGAGGCTGCCACCGCATAATTCAGAGCTAGCTGATCATCATCAGGATAGTGTAACAGGCCGTAAATTAGTCCGCCCATAAATGAATCACCTCCACCTACACGGTCCACAATATGGGTGATCTGGTAGGTTGGTGCACTAAGGAACTCTTTGCCATTGTAAAGTACACCAGACCAAGTGTTGTGTGAAGCGCTAATTGATCCCCTCAGGGTAACAATCACTTTTTTGGCATTTGGAAATCGTTTCATAAGTTGTTTACAAACCGATACATAGGCTTGAGCATCCATACTTTCACCCTGGGTGACATCAACTTCCTCCGGATGAATGTCAAAGTGCTTTTCCGCATCTTCCTCATTGCCCAAAATTACATCACAACCTGCCACCAGGTCGGGCATTATCTCCACCGGTCTTTTACCATATTTCCATAGCTTCTTTCGGTAGTTTAGATCTGTTGAAACGGTAATTCCTAAGCGATTGGCGGCCTGTATGGCATCCAGACAAACATCTGCCGCTCCTTGTGAGATTGCCGGTGTTATTCCGGTCCAGTGAAACCACTGAGCTCCTTCAAATACCCGGTCCCAGTTGATCATACCTGGTTTAATGGTACTAATTGCAGAATTGGCCCTGTCGTATACTACTTTACTTCCCCGTGACACCGCCCCTGTTTCCAGGAAATATATACCCAGTCGTTCACCACCAAATATTATGTGCCCGGTCCCTACACCCCTTTTCCTCATTTCCATCATAGCACATTTGCCGATGTCATTATCGGGCAGCCGGGTGACAAAATCCACTGGAATTCCATAATTCGCCAGTGAAACTGCCACGTTGCTTTCGCCACCTCCATAAATTGCTTCAAACGTATTGGTTTGTGAGAACCTCAGGAAACCAGGAGGAGCCAATCGCAGCATGATCTCTCCAAACGTCACTACTTTATTCATAATACCTCTATTAAAAACTGAAAACTAGTGAAGTTACCAGAACATAGCATACAAGAAAGTTAAGATAACCATAATGATAAATGCACTAATATTGAAACTCGGTTTAGTGGCAA
>CAZOJZ010000594.1:0-6102 GCA_964580205.1 uncultured Roseivirgaceae bacterium | reverse complement strand
CCACCCATTGATAAACCGGAGATGAATAATGGAGAGTCAATAGTTATGTTTGGAGTGACTTCTGAAACTGCCATGGGCACGTCTTCAACGATCCATTTTTCAAAATCAAGATTGTGATGTGGCAGATAGCCGGACCCGTCGCCCCAGAGACCATCGGAAGGCATGGCAATTGCCATTGGGTTGATGGTTCCATTTTCAATCATCTTCCCAGCAGTCTTGTGCACTCCTGCCTTTAGCGCCCAGGCCCAGGAGCTCCCATACACACCGTGTAACAAAATGACTAATGGAATTTCCTGATTTTCAGGGCCAGGAGGAATAAAAAGACAAATGTCACCTCGTCCTTTCAAGTTAGCAGTCTTCACAGTGACAAACCGAAGGTTATCACTTTCAAACTGTGGATCGGAAATTTCAATGGTTCTGAACATGGATTGGTTAATTAAAAAACAATCACACCCTTAGCGTTTTTGCCAGTTAGCATATCATCGAAGGCCTGCTGTAGTTGATCCAATGGGTAAGTTCGTGTGATCATTTCATCAAGCTTTAGTTCACCTTTTTGGTAAAGTGATACGATCTTTGGGAAATCCACCTGTGGATCACATTTTCCATAAAGTGGATTGATGTACACTTTGTCCCACTCAAAAAGTTGCATGTCTATGACAACTTCCTGTTCTATGCCACTGACCTGTACCGCAGTGCCGGCATTTCTTATCATGGCCAGAGGAGCCGCTCCCAGTTCCGGTAAGGCAGTACATTCAAAGGCATAGTCCGCGCCTCTGCCGTCAGTGAGCGCTTTCACCTTTTCAGATGCGTTGAGTAACCCTCTATCTGATTTTTTAGCGAGGATGGCATGGGTCGCTCCGAATTTGACAGCCATTTTCAGGCGTTCAGGACTTACATCTATGGCTATTATTTTTAAAGCTCCCGAAAATCTGGCCGCCTGTACTACGTTCAGGCCAACTCCACCGGTACCCAATATCACTACCGATGATTCTGGCTCTACCTTTGCAACCTTCACCACGGAACCATACCCCGTCATTACTGCACAGCTAATAATGCTGGCTGCAGGAAATGGCATTTGGGGTAGTGGGTTTTTAACTACCGCTGACTCCTGTACCAAAGTATACTCGGACAAGGTCCCAATGTTAAAAGAGCGGCGGATATTTTGCTCTTTCCAGGTTGTCCCTTCTAGTCGGGCATGGCCGGGGGTATAACCACTGGCGCCTGCAACCACCGGAGAGTTATTTTCACAGATGTGTTTGTTTCCAGCCTTACATTGAAAACAGCTTCCGCAGGAAGTGGCCCAATTTAGTATTACCGGATCACCAACAGAAACACTTTGTACCTGATCACCAATTGCTGCCACTAACCCCGACCCCTCGTGTCCCATGATGATCGGATCTCCCCAATTAAGCGAATCATAATCGGTATGGCATAGACCAGCTGCTTTTACTTGAACCAAGACCTCTTTCCCCGCCGGTTCTTTGATCTGGATGTCATCAATTATAAAACTACCAGTTCCAGAAGCGACGGCAGCTTTGCAGGTTATTTGCACGTCCGGTGGAGTTGCGAATACGTTTTCAGTCAATCCTATTAAGAATTAATAAAGGAGTATGGCCCAGCAAGGTCAGTTTTTTAGTAATACTTCGATGGAAGAATTTATCAAAAAAACCAGAGTCTTTTTTTATTAGCACCAGTAAATCCGTATCAGAATTAGTGACATATTCGTCAAGTGCTTCGCTCACGTCATCGCCGGAAATCACTTTTATACTATGCGGAATATCATCTTGATCCAAACCCATAGAAGCTTTACTGGGAGGCGCTTCATCCTCGTCCTGCACGTGTACAATTTGTAATTTGGTGGTGGGGTCAAATGCACAGATAGTTCGCATTATTTGCAGATTTCTTGGTGCAACCTGGTCATAATCTGAGCCCAGGACTACATTTTTGCAGTTTAAAAATCTCGCTTCAGATGGAACCATTATAACCGGACAGTTAGCCTTCAAAGCAACGTCTGAAGCGTTACTGCCAAAAATTTTCTCCACCATGCCGGTTTCGCCAAGCGATCCCATAACTACTAACTTATCGTTGTAGTCATCGATTTGGGAATTGATAGCCTCCACCAAGCCAGAATGGATGGACTTTCTATGAAAATTGAATCGTGATGATATACCAGTTTTTTTAATTTTATCCATCCATTTGTCCAACCCTTTTTCCGAGTCCTTCTGCATGATCTTGTCAATAGAAACCCAGGTGGCCGCACCGGCATGGTGCGCCTCATAGGAATTTAATACCAGAATTTCCCGAATCCCTAACTTTTCTCCTATGTCTGTGGCATATAATAGCGCATTCCAGGCGCCATCAGAAAAGTCAGTGGGTACAATAATCTGCTTCATATGTCTGCGTAAAGTTCCAGTCTTTATAATACTAATTTAGTCCCTTAGACCAAAGGTATTTCAATATTCCTTTCGTTTATCCTTGAGGCAACCAAACTAACCTTCCACCAGTTCAGATCTTCCATTAGGTAGATCCAGACAAATTACGGTTTGTCCCTTTTTCTTTAAGAAGCTGTTACTCTTCATGACCGTAACAGCTGCTAGTTCAGTTATTGAATTTCCATTCTGGAGTACTGGGTTTCGAAAGCGTTTTTCTATGGTAAAGGTAAAATCTTTTGCTGCAAATGGCGCGTTGATTACCAAACCCCTGGTTGATTTTTCGAAGGAAACAAATTCCTTAGCTGCCCAATACTGGGCTATTTCACTTAATTTCATCCAATAAATCGAGTCACCATATTTTTGCTCCAGACGATCAACCACGGTTTTAAAAATATTGAATCCCAACCTGTCACCATTATAGTAAATCCCGGGCCAGTGACAAACCAAACAAGCTGGTTCTTCACTATCGATAACTTCGACCATCCTTCCGGACTGGAGATCCTTGGTAATGAATTTTTCAGTGTCCCCGGGTGTGAGGCCGTCCCAACCACCAAACCAATCTGAAGTGCATCCGATGATGTGCACGGAGCAAGATGGATTTTCAGATTGAAGGTTTTTATGTTGCATTATTACCGGGGCTACATTCTTCTCTTTGTCCGTAATTACATTTCTGAAAAAATGACTGACGCCGGTTGTATATATTTCATTGACTGCTTCCATGGTGGCAGCGGCCAAATTGGACATATTTCTGGTGCCGAATCCACCTGGGGTAGTTACACCATCACAATAAAACCCAGCTTCTTTTAAAATGTTTAATGCAAAGGCTAGATATTCTGTTAATTCATCAGCACTCTTATCCTGGCTCCATTCCCAGTTTTCCATAAAATCGGGTGTAGCCTCGGCAAAGGGCAGTCCGGTTTTTACATCGATTACCCGGGTATGACTGATCATTTCCGGATGAATATCCCAGTTTCTGGTAACCTCGTTTCGAACCAGATCAAGACTATTTTTCAAATCTTCTTTGGACCAGCCAGGTATAAACCTATGGAGCCATCCTGTGCATGCCGGATAGGGCACCATACTGTACTTGCCTTTTACACCATGAGCATCACACCACTCAATGAATTCCATCACGAACGAATCAGGAATTTCTCTTGGTAGCTTCCGCCAGTCTTGAAGGTAGTTTTTGGGAAATACTTCGGCAAACTGAGGAATACCATAATATGCCAGATTTACCAGGGCGGTGGAATCGTCAATGATCATACTTACCGGTACCCGTCCCAAGGGATTTAGTATGTTAATATCTTCATCCTTAACCGACACATCTTCCAGTGACTTCAGAGTGGGCCGTATTGACAATGCTGATAACGCAGAACTTTGTATAAATTTTCGTCTATCCATGTCTAGTGATTTAGAGGATAAATTAGTTATTATAAGGTTAATTTTTATGCAATAATAAATAGGACTTTGATAATATCCCAAATTAACTATGAATATATGAACATTTATTCATATAAATACCTACATTTATCATCCATAACAGGTCAGTAATTTATATTGAAGCAATTTTTCCCCATACTAGATTGGTTACCAAACTACCAACCCGGTAATCTTAAAGGAGATTTATCAGCTGGGTTAACGGTGGGGGTAATGCTGATCCCCCAAGGAATGGCTTATGCTATGTTGGCCGGCCTGCCACCGATTTATGGTTTATATGCTTCCACTGTACCATTGATCATGTACGCCATTTTTGGTACTTCACGACAACTGGCGGTAGGACCGGTAGCTATGATCGCTTTACTGATTGCCACCGGAGTAGGTCATCTGGCTGAGCCTGGCAGTGATCAGTTTGTAAGACTGGCTATTCTGCTTGCGTTAATGGTGGGGTCCATTCAATTATTATTGGGGTTGTTTCGACTGGGGTTTATTGTTAATTTTTTGTCCCACCCTGTAATCAGTGGGTTTACCTCCGCAGCGGCGCTGATTATTGGCCTGAGCCAATTAAAGCACCTATTGGGTATCGATATACCACGCAGTAGTTATGTGCATAAAATTTTATTCGATGCTTTCAGCAGTATTGAATTTATAAACATACCAACTCTGGCCATTGGACTTACCGGAATATTGGTCATTATCTTGTTAAAAAAATTCTTGAAGTCTATTCCAGGCCCATTGGTGGCGGTGGTATTTGGAATAGCCGCGGTGTACTTGCTAAAGCTCCATCAAATGGGCGTTAAGATTGTACAGGAAGTCCCAGAAGGGCTTCCAGGATTTTCCTTCCCTAGCATTGATCAAGAGGCTGTTTCTTCACTGGTGCCTATTGCGTTGACTATTGCATTGGTGGGATTCATGGAGTCTATTGCAGTAGCTAAAGCTATCCAGTCCAAACATAAAGACTATCAGGTGGATGCTAATCAAGAGTTGATTGGTTTGGGAATGGCTAATATAATTGGCTCATTCTTCAAGTCGTTTCCGACTGTTGGTGGATTCTCGCGGACTGCTGTAAATGATCAGGCAGGAGCCAATACAGGTTTGGCTTCCATTATCAGCGCTGCACTGATAATAATGACATTGCTGTTCCTGACTCCCTTATTTTACTATTTACCCCAGGCCATTTTGGCATCGGTGATCATGGTAGCTGTATTTGGACTGATCGATTTCAAAGAGGCAATAAATTTATGGAGCACCGATCGCACCGATTTTTACATGCTGTTGATCACATTTCTCACTACTTTAGGTTTGGGCATTGAACAAGGGATAATGGTCGGAGTTGTGCTGTCCTTGGCAATGGTTATTTATGGTAGTGCCTACCCTCATATCGCTTTCTTAGGCAAAGTGCCAAATACCAATTATTACAGAAATATTGAGCGATTTCCCCAGGTGGAACAAAGACCAGACATTTTAGTGATGCGCTTTGATGCACCATTGTTTTTTGCCAATACCAATTACTTCAAAGACAAACTGATGCAAATGGTTCAGGGTAAAGGCCATCAGTTAAAATTGGTAATATTAAATACCGAAGCAATAAGTACTCTGGATTCCAGTGCGGTTCATATGTTGGTTGAATGTTTCAGCGAGCTTAGATCAGCAGGAATAAAAATCTACCTGGCAGGTACTATAGGCCCTGTTAGGGATATTATGTACAAAAGTGGTTTAATCGATCTGATTGAGGAAAGTAATATGTTTATGCATGTACACGATGCAGTAGCTAATTATGACCGTGACAGCAGTCAGCAACCTATGCAGAATAAACATGCAGTACAAACCAATGTAGAGAGACATATCATCCGGCGCAAGTTATGGGACTAGTTGAATAAACAATGATATAAGATAATATGAACATATATTCATATATTACGTATACTTAAGTATGAGAACGGAAACATTGGATATCAAAAAGGTTGAAAAAGTGGCGTTCATACTGAAAGCCATTGGAAATCCCTTGCGTTTGAGCATAGTTGATTTGCTGAGTATTTATGATGATCTTGCTGTGAATGAAATAAGCGACCTATTAAATGCTGAACAATCTCTGGTTTCACATTGTCTTTCATATTTGAAGTTAAGAGGCATTCTTGATAGTCGAAGAGACGGGAAAAGAATCTACTATCGATTAAAGCTGAAAGAGGTATTGAAGGTGATTGAGTGCATGGAAAATTGCGATTTAAATGAT
>CAZOJZ010000593.1:0-4946 GCA_964580205.1 uncultured Roseivirgaceae bacterium | reverse complement strand
ACAAAATATGGAGCACAGAGGGGCTTGTGGTTGCGAACCGGAAACCGGCGATGGTGCAGGGATTTTGATTCAAATACCACACGATTTTTTTTCCGATGAATGTCGAAAGCTTCATATCGAACTTCCGGATTATGGCAGCTACGGTGTAGGTGTGGTATTTTTCCCCACCAACAAACGAGTGAGAGAAGCTTGCCGTCAACGTTTGTATGAGGTAGCAGAAAGGCTGAAACTAGAGATTCTCGGGTTTCGTGAGATCCCGGTTAACAACACCACCATAGGCAGTACTGCCCGTTCGGTTGAACTACACTATGAACAGATCTTTATCAAACATCGTGATTCAGTAGACCAGAATACCCTTGAAAGAAAGTTGTTTGTTTTGCGCATGCACACTACCCATAGCATTGGAAGTACTTCAAGGGGACGGGCCATTGTGGGAAATAACTATGAGTTCTATTGGGCCTCACTGTCGACAAAAACTGTAGTGTACAAGGGGCAGCTTAGGACTGGTCAGCTACCGGTTTATTATCCTGATTTGAGAGACCACAGGATAATAAGTGCGCTGGCCCTGGTACATTCAAGATTTAGCACCAACACTTTTCCTAAATGGAAGCTGGCGCAACCGTTTCGGTTTATAGCCCATAACGGCGAAATTAATACCATCAGAGGCAATGTGAACTGGATGAAATCCAAACAAGCACTGTTTGAGTCAGATCTGTTTACGCCTGAAGAGTTCGAATTACTACTCCCTGTATGCGATAAGGCGCATTCCGATTCCGCTAATCTTGACGCCATTATAGAAATGCTGGTGCTGGCCGGGCGTTCATTACCTCATGCTATAATGATGGTGATCCCTGAAGCCTGGCAGGGAAATGATATGATGGAGGACCACAAAAAGGCCTTCTACGAATATCATGCTTCCTTAATGGAGCCTTGGGATGGACCTGCATCCATTTGTTTTACTGATGGCGAGGTAGTTGGCGCTACCCTTGACCGAAATGGACTTCGACCGTCAAGATTCTGTCTAACCTCAGACGATAAACTGATCATGGCCTCCGAAGCGGGGGCGCTGCCGGTAGATGAATCGAAGGTTATTTTAAAGGGTAGACTGCAACCGGGTAAGATGTTTGTTGCAGACCTGGCCCAGGGAAGGATCATCAGTGATGAAGAACTAAAAGAAGACATTTGTACCAGGCAGCCATACCGTCAGTGGCTGGAAGAAAATAAACTGCACATTGATAATTTGCCGGTTGCAGAATTCAATGGAAGACAGACCCAGGACTTGCTACAGCAACAGTTAGCATTTGGGTTTAGTCAGGAGGACCTCCGTCTTATTTTGAGACCTTTGGTTGAACAGGCTGCCGAGCCTGTGGGCTCTATGGGCGCCGATATACCGTTGGCGGTGCTCTCCGGAAAGACCCAGCATATTTCCAATTATTTCAAACAGTTATTTGCTCAAGTCAGTAATCCTCCCATCGATCCAATAAGGGAAAAAATGGTGATGTCTTTGTTCACTAAATTGGGCAGTAACTTGAATATTCTAAAGGAAACGCCTGAACATTGCCAGGAAATTCAGTTGAGTCATCCTGTTCTGAACAATGAAACCTATAATAAGCTGAGAGAACTTGATCACCCCAATTTCAAAAGTATAACCATCAAGGCTTTGTTTGACGCTGATGGAGAACATGGTCGATTGGAACAAGCTATAGATTGGGTATGCAAAGAAGCTGAGAAAGCAGCGCGGGATGGTATCAAGATTATAATTCTTTCTGACTCAGATGTGTCGCCGACCATGGCCCCTATTCCATCGTTGGTTATTTGTGGCGCGGTGCACCATCATTTGATCAATGAAAGGTTAAGGGCCTCAGTAGGGCTAGTAGTAGCCTCAGGGGAAGTTATCGAGACCCAGCATTTTGCCACTTTGATCGGATACGGAGCCAATGCAGTATATCCCTATCTGAGTCTTGAGACCATTAGGGAACTGGCTGAGGAAGATTTGCCGGTATATGACCAAGAAGAGGCAGTGTCCAGGTACATACAGGGAGTGAACTATGGCCTTTTAAAGATATTCTCCAAAATGGGTATTTCCACCCTTCAGTCATACCAGGGTGCCCAGATATTCGAGATTGTGGGTTTGAGTGATGAAGTAGTGGACAAATGCTTTACAGATAGTATCTCCCGTATTGGTGGTATAAGTTTTGATCAGATAGCTCTGGATGTGCTCCACAATCACCAACAGGCCTTTAACTCACCTTACCGGATGGAAATGGGTCTTCCGGAAGGTGGTGTTTACCAGTGGAAAAAAGAAGGTGAATATCATTTATTCAACCCAAAGACCATTCACTTTTTACAAACTGCAACCAGGAAAAACGACTATACTCTTTATAAAAAATTTGCAGAGCTGATCAATGACCAGGAGGAGCAGGCCTGTACCTTAAGAGGTCTTTTTAAGTTTAAGCAAAGAACTTCTGTTCCTTTGGAAGAAGTGGAGTCTGCTGAAAATATTTTTAAGAGATTTGCTACCGGGGCCATGTCCTTTGGATCTATTAGCCATGAAGCTCACTCCACACTTGCCATTGCCATGAACCGCATTGGTGGCAAGAGCAATAGTGGGGAAGGGGGAGAGGATGAGATCCGATTTGAAAGAAAGGCCAATGGTGACTGGGAAAGATCGGCCATAAAGCAAGTAGCATCGGGAAGGTTTGGAGTTACCAGCAACTACCTTACAAATGCCACTGAACTCCAGATAAAAATGGCCCAGGGCGCCAAGCCTGGGGAAGGGGGACAGTTACCCGGTCATAAGGTAGATGATTGGATTGGCAGAGTGAGGTACAGCACACCAGGTGTTGGTTTGATTTCACCACCACCCCATCATGACATCTACAGCATTGAGGACCTCAAGCAGCTAATATTTGACCTGAAAAACGCAAATCGTGAGGCAAGGATCAATGTAAAACTGGTAGCTGAGGCAGGTGTGGGTACCATTGCCGCCGGAGTTGCCAAAGCCAAAGCGGATGTGATTTTGATTTCAGGACACGATGGAGGAACCGGGGCCAGCCCCATAAGCTCTATTCGTCACGCTGGACTCCCCTGGGAGTTAGGAGTTGCAGAAGCCCATCAAACCCTGGTAAAGAACAAATTGCGAAACAGGGTGGTGTTACAAACTGATGGACAGATTAGAACCGGTAGAGACCTGGCCATAGCCGCCCTGCTTGGAGCGGAGGAATGGGGAGTGGCTACTGCAGCATTGGTTGTGGAAGGTTGCATAATGATGCGCAAATGCCATTTGAATACCTGTCCAGTGGGGATTGCCACTCAAAATCCGGAATTGCGAAAGAAATTTTCCGGAGATCCTGACCATGTGGTTAATTATTTCAGGTTCCTGGCGGAAGATTTGCGGGAAATCATGGCATCGCTGGGATTTAGGACCGTCAATGAAATGGTAGGTCAGGTGGATGCATTGGAAACACGTGATGACATTACTGATCCAAAGCTGAAAACCCTGGATTTAAGCCCTATACTATATAAAGAACACTCCGGGGCCGAAGCGGGATTGTTCCAACAGATCTCTCAGGACCACGAAATGGACGATATTCTTGATTGGATCCTGCTAAAAGCGGCTAAACGCACCTTGGAACAGGGCACAGCTTATAAAGGCTCATTTGATATTATCAATACCGACCGGGCAGTGGGCACGTTGTTAAGCAACGAGATCTCCAAAAAATACGGCGCAAAAGGATTGCCGGCTAATACCCTTCATTTTAATTTCAAAGGCTCAGCAGGACAGAGTTTTGGTGCTTTTACCGCGCCTGGTATCAGATTCGAACTGGAAGGAGAAGCAAACGACTATTTCGGTAAAGGCCTGTCAGGAGCTCAATTAATCATTTACCCTCATAAGGAATCTACCTATCGGCCTCATGAGCACATAATTATTGGAAATGTTGCTTTCTACGGGGCAACTTCTGGTGAAGCATTTATCCGTGGGCAGGCCGGGGAACGATTCTGTGTGAGAAACTCAGGGGTCACAGCGGTAGTAGAAGGTGTAGGTGATCATGGATGCGAATATATGACCGGAGGAACGGTAGTGGTGTTGGGATGCACAGGACGAAATTTCGCCGCTGGCATGAGTGGAGGCACTGCCTATGTGTACGATCCAAAAGGTCAGTTTGAGAAATTCTGCAACCAGGAAATGGTTGATCTTGATCCATTCTCTTATGAGGACTTTGACCTGGTGAAAAACCTGATAAGGAAACACCATGAGTTTACCGGAAGTGATTTGGCGAGAGACTTATTAAGTCAGTGGGACCAGGTCAGCAAACACTTCGTCAAGGTAATGCCCAGGGACTACAAGCGAGTGCTTCAGGAAAGAAAACAATTGGAACAAGCCAGCTAATTCAGATGGGAAAAGTCACAGGGTTCTTAGAGTACCAAAGGGAAATTCCACTCGACCGTTCACCAGAAGAGCGATTAACAGATTGGAATGAATTCCATCTGGGATTGACGGAAGACAGATTAAAGCAGCAAGGAGCCCGCTGTATGAATTGCGGCGTACCTTTCTGTCATACCAGTATGGTTATTTCAGGGATGGCAACAGGTTGTCCGATCAATAACCTGATTCCTGAATGGAATGATATGGTGTACCGGGGCAGGTGGGAAGAGGCGCTGCAGTTGCTTCTGAAGACCAACAATTTCCCCGAATTTACCGGTAGAGTTTGCCCCGCGCCTTGTGAGGGGTCCTGTGTTTTGGGCATTAATGAGCCTCCTGTTACCATTAAAAACATCGAAAACACCATCATAGAGCGAGGTTTTCAGGAGGGATGGATCAAGCCGCAGCCACCATCACACCGGACAGGTAAAGAAGTAGCTGTGGTAGGTTCGGGACCCGCAGGACTGGCATGTGCGGACCAACTGAATAAGGCTGGACATAAGGTTACAGTTTTTGAACGGGA
>CAZOJZ010000592.1:0-5118 GCA_964580205.1 uncultured Roseivirgaceae bacterium | reverse complement strand
CTTTAAACGGTGCCGATCCCCGAGACCTGGTGATGTTCGGATCAAACAATTATCTAGGATTTGCCAATGACCAATATATCAGGCAAAAGGTAAAAAAGCATATAGATGAAAATGGTATTGGTGTTGCGGGCCCACCCATTCTTAATGGATATACCAAACATCATAATGCCCTCGAAAATCGTTTGGCAGCTTTTAAAGGGGTAGAGGATGCCATGCTATTCCCTTCTGGGTTTCAAACCAATTTGGGATTGATCTCTAGTCTGCTATCTAACCATGACATTATTTTTTGTGATCAATATAGCCATGCTTCAACATTTGACGGTATGAAACTGACAGATGTCTCAGCCATAAAGTTCAGACATAATGATATAAACATGCTCTCCAGGTTAATTAATAATTCTGAGAGTAAAGGTCAAAGGTTTATTGCGGTAGAGGGGCTATATTCTATGGACGGCGATATTTGTCCCCTGGATAAGGTTTTGGAGCTTGCAAGAAGCAGCAATTCCATTTGTTTGTTAGATGATTCTCATGGGACCGGGTTACTTGGTAGAAATGGAAAAGGCACAATTGAGTTGTTTAAAGTGCCGGAGGCAAATATTGTGCACATGGGAACTTTCAGTAAGACCTTTGCTGTCAATGGTGGGTTTATTGCAGGAAATAGAGATTTAATAAACTACCTCAGGTATCATGCCCGACCATACTTATTCTCTGCGTCACTATCGAATATGATGGTTGCAGCTATCCATGCAGGATTGGATCTTATTGAAAATGAACCTTGGCGCCGAGCAAGGATTATTCAATTGAAAGAATATGCCGTAGGATGTCTAAGTAAGTTTGCACTTGTTACTGACCCTGCATCTGCCATTATTGCCTTAAAAATCCCAAACCACGTCAATATCCGGGAAGCATGTATTGAGCTACATGAAATTGGATACTTTGTAAATGGTGTTGAATATCCTGCTGTTCCTAAAAACCAGGAAAGAATCCGAATCAGTTTAATGGTGAATCATCAGGAGGAAGACATTCGGGGTTTAGTGAATGCCTTAGAACGAGTTTTTAATAAACCAGAGTGGTTATGATCTATTATTCCCATGTCAATGAAGACAGTACTCCAGAACAAGTCGCTATGTCAAAGCGATCTTATGACCATCTGGTATGTATCGCTGGGAGCGGGGAACGGGTAATAGCTTTGATGGATAAGAGTAACCTATCTAGGGTAATGGTGATTGATAGCAACTCAGAAGCACTCTTTTTAACAGAACTAAAACTCAAGGCCATAAAGTACTTGGAAATTGGTGAATACTTGGAATTTATTGGTTTGAATAAAGCAAAATCCTGCAACTCAAAAAGTACTATTGGCATGTTTACTTTTCTGACTCCATATTTGACAGAGGGTTGTGTAAGTTATTGGAAGCAACGTTTAGAAGTCATCAGAGATGGTAACCTATTAACAATTGGTCATTTTGAAACTTTCTTAAAAAAAACCACCACTATCCTCAAGGGTCTTGTTGGTTCAAGAACCGATGACATGCTTAAAAAGCCCTACCATCTATGGCCCAAATTTGATCAGATTTTATGGAGTTTCTTGATGCGAAGTTTTGGGAATAAGTTATCGTATAAACTACTGGGCATGAAGGATCCCGCTTTTATTGAGAGCACCGCTGATATTTCCTTAATCCCTAATGCATTGCAAGCAATTATTGAGAAGAATGCTTTAAACAAGTCGTTTTTTGCTCACTTGATATTCAGAGGGAATCTGGATGGAATGCATGAGGAGGATTTACCGATAAGTTTTAATAAGAAATTTCTTAAAAAAGTGAAGGAAAATTTACACCGGAAAGAGTTGAAAGTTGAATTCATATGTGATGATCTCTTGTCATATTGTGCAAGTGAGGAAGAGACGGCTACTAAAAGTACTTTCTATTCACTGTCGGATTTATTGAGCTTTGTTTCAATTGAATATTTGGAAAAACTAGTAACCGTAACACTTTGCAAACAGAAAACAGGTAGTAGTAATGCCTTGATATTTAGGTCCTTTCTTAAACATCGTAAAAACAGTTACTCGGGCCTGCTAAGAAATGGCTTGACTTTGAAAGATTGCAGTCATTTGGACGCAACAAATATGTATCAGGTATTGCATTTAGCATCAACTACATATGCAAATTAAACTACAATCATATCATGCCAAATACAATCAAGAATTAATTGATCTTGAAAGTGAGGCGGTACAGGGTGGTTTCATCAAGTTGAAAATGGTAAAGCCCTGTATAAGGGCTAGGGCTATGGTATTCGACCAATATCAAATACTAATAGCATTAACTACATATGGTAAAGTCGCAGGTATGTTGTCCACGGCACAAACTAAAATTGGCATAAACAATGAGGAATATGATGTCCTTACTTTTTTTGATGCCAGAGTGGGAAGAGCATTTCGAGGTAATCGAATTGCCCATCGAATGGTACAGAATTTCCTAATGCATTACAATAGATTCAGCATCGACGACTACTTCGTGACCCTCAAGTCTAACAATAAAAAAATTACCAATATCATAAAGGCTGATTATCGTCATGTCTCATGTGTAGAGTTCACCTATCTTACTGTTCCTACTACTTCCAGAATAAACAGAAAATCTAAAGGGGAAGAGCCAATTTTTTGTATTACAAAGTTTAATAGTGCCGGTGGCGCCAACAGTAAATATTGTCGCCAGTATAAATCGCTTGAAGTATGGAATACTTATAAAATGTATACCCTAGAAATGACCGAAATTCCGTTTTACATCGATTTAACCATCAAATATTTTAACAGGCTAAGACCATCAAACAAGTTGCCAACTAAAAACCACCCCATCAGAACAGCATCTTTGTTCAATGGGGACAACTTCGAATTAACTGATATCAACGAGGCCTTAAAAGATTTAGAAAATGACCAAGTGGGTTACCTGAATGTGTGCTGTAGGAAAGGAGACTTGCTATATAATACTTTTAAGCCTTATTCAATTTCCGGTTATAATTATAAACTAGCAGGGTCCTTAAAAATTAAAAAGAACGACCATATCAAAATGGATGTCCGATGCTTATAGTTAGAGGACTACAACAAGCTTAATTCAAATCACCAGACTAGATAGAATTGAAATCGCTATTATCAAACGTTTCAAAGTATGGTTTAATTGTCCTTTTGTTATTATTCGTTTGGTCAATTAAAAATCTTAGCGGCTTAATTTTTCAAATTAAGATCTCAGACTATTACCCCAGGGATAGTAAAGCCTTAAGTGATAATCGGAAATATACAGAACTGTTTAGGACGGATGTGGACCAAAGAGTCATGGCAATCATCTCCGCACATCAGTCTATTTATGACCGGGCTTTTTTTAATGGGCTAATTGACTTTACTAACCAGATTGAAAAACAAAATAACATCAATTCAACCCACTCAATATTAAATTTGCAGATTCCTTATTTCACAAATGTTGGGGTCATAAATATACCTGCCATTCACTATAATGATCCATCACAGTATACCAATGATAGTCTTAGAATTGTTAAAAATTTAATACTAACAAATCACCTCATTTCGAATGACCACAAGAGTGTTTGCGTGTTTATCGATTTTCAGGAAGACCTTGGGGAAGGTGATTATTTACAAGTTCTTAATAACATAAGAAAGTTGGGGAAAGCTAAGGATTTCACGGGATTCTACTTAATGGGACCAAAAGTTATTGAATCGACATATAGTGAGTTGATGATAAAGGAGCTTAAGAACCTGGGATTAATTCTTTTTTTGGTTATGGTTATTTTACTGTCGATCATATTTAGGAGTTTCAAAATAGTATTCATCATACTTCTGATACTTCTCAGCTCATTAATTATTTCTTACGGATTGCTGGGGTTTTTGAATGTACGATTAGAGATACTTTCTAATATCATTCCTGTTTTGATTCTGGTAACATGCATAAATAACTGTTTACATATGCTGTTCAGTTACAAGCTGGATATGAGTCGATTTGAAGATGCGGATAGTCTTGCATTGAATACTATTTATAATAAGGGCCTGGATATCATGGTAGCAAATTTAACCACAGCCATTGGCTTTGGGTTGCTTTATTTTTCATACTTGCCCGCCATTATGAATCTTGGATTTATAGCTTCATTTGTTATCGTCATCACTTTTATGGTAAATATGGTTTGGTTCACACACTTACTTCCTAGAAAGGGTTTTTACTTTTTGATTAAGACCTCGAACGACTATCACCTACGGATTTCCTCAATAGCAATTGATGTTTATCAAACCGTGAAACAACAAAAACTAATGATTGGTACAATTGCTTTGGTTATTGGAGTTAGCATTTTGGGCATTTTTTTTATTGACACCAATAACAAGGTCCTCAAAAATATACCCCACAGATATAATCTCAAACAGGGTATGATCCACTATGAGGAGAACTTTGGTGGTTTCCGGACCTATAATTTGATGATCACTCCTGTGGGACGTAATAACAATGAACTTGACAGATATTTAATGGCAACAGATACCATATCAAGACTTTTGAAAAATGAAACTGGCATATCACATATTTTGGCATTAAGCGAATTACGCGACTATCTCAACAAACAAAAGAATAGTATAAAAGAATCAACATTAAAATATGTAGCCATCAAATCTGGAATTCTAAATAATCAAAGCGGCATCACCAGAGTAACCGCTAAGTTGAAAGATATAGGTAGGATAAATACCGAAGAGATAAGGATAAAACTCAAACCTGTTTTGCATCAACTGGAAGAATCTTACAACCTTGAGATTGTAAATACAGGGGATGACTACCTGTTTGACCTTGCCCACAAATACAGAATTACCAATATGTTTTACGGGCTTTTATTTTCTATGGTAATCATTTCTCTAGTCTTGTTAATACTGTATAAAAAAACCAAATACTTTATTCTTTCGATTTGTGCAAATATTTTGCCGTTGCTCATGGCTGCTGGTCTTATGGGTTGGTTGAAAATTGAACTGAGAGGAGCAACATCTATTCTATTTTCACTTTCTTTAAACTTGCCTTTGAGCAAAGCAATTAATGTGATCAACAACTTTATTTTGTTCATCCCATGACATATGAACATGTC
>CAZOJZ010000591.1:0-2764 GCA_964580205.1 uncultured Roseivirgaceae bacterium | reverse complement strand
GGAATATCAATGCCATTCGCATCCTGCTGTATTTCTGGCACGAGGTCATTGTAACTAATCAACTTTTGTCGAATCGTTATCTCACGAATATAAGACCCAAAACGTATTTTCCTGTCCACTGAGCTAACACCTATTAAAGTAGAATAAACAGTCGTACAGAGCGGCTACATTATGCTTAACCAAGGAAATTATACAACGATAGAGATCAAGTAAATTACAAATTACAACAAATCTCTAAATTAAGATACAGCCCCATACTATCAATACATTAATCAAAGAAATCAGTACTGCAGCTGAGGCGATATCTTTTGCCCGGCCTGATAGCTCATGATGTTCTCCACCAAACCGATCAACGACCGCCTCCATACCTGAATTAATCAATTCTGTAATCAGCACCAGAAAAATCACACTTACAAGCAGTGCTCTTTCAGCGCCTGTTTCCCCAAGATATATCCCCAGCGGAATAAGCGCAATAGCTAGATATATTTCCTGTCGAAAGGCCGCTTCATTTCTGAACGCAGCAGATAAGCCTTGCATGGAATAACCAAAGGCCTTGAACAAACAATCAAGGCCTTTGCTTCCTCGTGTAGACATCGTCCTAAATTAAAATTTCTATTTGAATGTAACCTTACAACAACGCCAAAGCAGCATTATAGTTTGGCTCATCTGCAATTTCGGAGACTAACTCTGTGTGTATAATCTTGTCATCTTCATCAATAACAACAATGGCTCGAGCGGTAATCCCAGCTAACGGACCATCTTCTATCAGCACGCCATAGTCTTTCGCGAATTTGCGTGAACGCATCATGGAAAGTGTGACAACATTCTCAGTACCTTCCGCTTTACAAAAGCGTGACATAGCAAAAGGGAGATCAGCTGATATCATTAGAAAGACGGTATCTTCTCTGTTCGCAGCCGAGTCATTAAACTTTTTTGTTGATAATGCGCATGTTGGTGTATCAAGACTTGGTACGATATTCAGTAATTTCTTTTTCCCGCTGTAAGTCTCCAGACCAATATCGGCCAGTTCGCTATTCACCAAAGAAAATGCGGGAGCCTGCTCACCAAGTGCAGGCAGCTCTCCATTGGTATTTATTTCATTTCCATGCAGGGTTATTTTAGCCATTGCTTGTTATCCTCTGTTGTGACACTGTGTGCATTGTAGGCATATGGTACGGCGAGGTCATCTATTTTATCTGTATTTGAACCACATCCAGACACCACTCATCGCAAGTAGTAAAAACAGGATTGCCATAAAATCTACCAGCAGCACCCCCGCATATCCCAGTATCCTGCCACTATGGATATCCAGAATCACTCTTTCCACTGGCAGGCCTTTTCCACGATAGAGCATCAGTAACTGATCATATAAATCTTTTGGGATTTCCCGAGACTCAGACCAGTTAACAGTTAACCCTTCTTGTTCTTGCCATTCTGTGGTATCAAGATCGGCGAGGTAATCCCCATGTGCTGCTCTAATGACAAGCTTTCCTTCCTCAGACAGGCCAATTGATTTTATCCCTGCGGGAACACCTTCAGCTCCTGCAAGCCCTTCTACAAGCTCGCCGGATAAAGTTAGAATCAACAAGCTACCATCTAATGCAACTACTAACTCATCACTTAACACGATCACTCCGATCAAATTATCGATATGATCTGCAACCTCCCTCCGATCAAAATATAAGCGGCTGTTGATTTGGGTCACCCAATGTTGGTTTACCATGAATCCGCGCACCTCGTCTTTAGGATGAATGTGATACCAATCAAGAAGCATGTTGCTTTTAACAAACATGTTTTGTAGGTTCAGCTTGTCTGTATGATTCAACAACAACCCGGTAAACACCAACAGCATGACAAAAAATGCGGCAGTAATACCGATTTTTCTGTGCCACTTATGAATAAACCCCCACATTATTTGATCACCATGTTCCCAAGCTATTATTTGCCTTGTTCTATTCGACCAGATTTTCCGTTTGCCCTTCTTTCAATTTCTTGGTGCAAAAATAATGCGAGACGTGCCATTTTTGTCATCGCTTTAACGGAAAGGGTGGCCCCCGAAATACCATCGATATGCCTATTAAGTTGTTTATTTTCTTTCAATGCCGCATCATTGAACTGATCAGTAAAAAAAGGGTAACGTACTTCCCAACCTCTACTCTCGCGGAAAGCTAACACTGTGATCATTTCAATTTTATTGTGATTAATCACAACGCCTGCCGTAATCGGCCTCTCCTTACCAATTTCTTCCAGTATCCAGACTGTGCGATCATCCTTTTTCCAGTATTTCAATCTAAGCACGCCGAGATCATGCTCCATGATCTCACGTATCTTTACTTTGAGATCTTTTTTGATCCAAAGCTTGCTAACCTTGGGAACCTCCCCGGAAAATGACTCTTGAAGAAATTCTAATGGCTCCTGGTAACTCCCTGTCGCGAAAATATGAGGACTAAAAAATAAGCCGCAATAGAGACAAAATAGCAAGCTATTTGTTTTCATTGCATCGCTTTCAAATCAAAATTCATAACCAAAACCAAGGTTAAATGAATTAGCAGAAGTATCTGTATCAACATCATCTATATTAATCCAGTCAAATTTGAATGCCACTTGATGAATTGGCCAATAATTGATCCCGAAACCAATACGTTCTTCTTCTTTTGTATTGCCATAATCCAATTCGCTCCAGCGAGCAAACACACCGACTTCACCGGGGACAAAACTCAGTGGGAAACGATAAGCCGGCTCGATGTAAAAACCATACTGCGTA
>CAZOJZ010000590.1:0-9125 GCA_964580205.1 uncultured Roseivirgaceae bacterium | reverse complement strand
TGTTTGTCACTTCCGCAGGCAACAGCGATCAGGACAGTGAATTTTATGATGACATTCCCTCATCGTTTGAATTGCCCAACATCCTGACCGTAGGAGCGGTTGATCAGGCAGGTGAAGAAACCGGCTTCACCAGTTTTGGAGATAATGTAGATGTGCACGCCAATGGCTTTGAAGTAGAAAGTTACATTCCAGGTGGACAAACCATGAAAATGTCCGGAACCTCCATGTCGTCACCCAATGTGGTAAATCTGGCAGCTAAATTATGGGCCATTGATCCCGGACTGAGTGTCAAGGAGGTGATTGAATTGATCAAGAATGGGTGCGATACCAGCGAAGATGGCCGCAGGGTTTTGATTAATCCCAGGGCTTCCGTGGAGCTGCTGCAAAATCGGATGAATTAGCATGGTGCATAGCGCTGAGAGCAGAGAGCATGGTGCGCCTTGGGGAGTGCTCAGTGTTCCGCGCCCAGTGGTCTGCCCCAAGCGCCCTGCTTATACGATTTCCTTTATTGTTATCTTGGCCCCATTGAATTCAATTTCATCGCCGGCTGTTTTATTCATCATTTTCTGTCCAATGGGTGAAATAGCTGATACACAATAATAATCTTGATTATTCAAAGTGATCTTGCCTAGCCCTATAGATAGGTAATACTCCCCATTGGTGGTAGTCACCAAGCTCCCCAATTCAACAATCTGGGATTCCTTGCTCCAGTTGATTTTTCTTAACTGATGTTTGACTATCATAGCCTGTGATAATTGTGTTTTGTTATTTTCCTCTTCAATCTGCAGCATAGCTCTACCGGTTTCGTACTTATCCCCTGCACTGCTTTTAGTCTCATTATTTCGCGATTCTTCAATCGATTTTAGATTTCGCTCAATAACATTAATTCGCTTTTCTGTGTCTTCTTCACAGGCCTTATATAATGCCTCCTTTATTTGAAAATTGGTTTTCATTTAAGTTCATTGTGGAGTTAAAAAACTATATAGTTAACTCATATTAAACTATATAGTTTATTGCGGCTGCTACAATTGCAACTGGGGCTTAATTCTCAGTCAATTTATTAACCTATATGGGAATCGATGCAGAATCTAAAAATGTTTACCTTTGAAATAGTGGTTAATGCCAATACACAATATTCTTTAGTGGCTCCAAGTATTTTTAGTATTCTAATTCTTCGTTCCCGTTTTCTTGTCTGTCAGTCAAAGCTTCAGTAACCAGATTGGTCGGCAATCTTTTCTTTGATTTCACTTTTTTTCAGCCTGTCCTATTAGGTTACCAACAGTAAGCTTTTTACCCACTTTATTTTATTTTGTTGCCCACAATGTACAGCTAAATACCTTACCCTTTTAACCATTCAGTCTTTGTATAAATCTACATGATTTTAGATGTTATAAAAACTTACCGAGGAGGATGGAGAAGACCCCGGTTCCGATAGCCATCGGGAGTGCCCGGGGATACTAGCCCATGCGTTTGGGCCAAAAAAAATCATAACTCAAAATTAAAAACTATCAACTAACAACTAATAAAGCCCAACTTTTCCCTGCACAGACTCAAACAGCTTCTGCGAATCAAACCCCACACCATCCTTAAAAACTGTCTCCATTTTTCGAATCAAGTGGACATCTGCCGTCAGGTCGCCATCGATCAACACCAGGTCTGCAACTTTACCGACCTCGATACTGCCCACCTCATCGTCCCTTTCAAGAAATTTTGCACCATTCAAACTGCAGATTTTAATCGCATCCTCCAGTGGAAATCCCTCTTCTACCAAGATCTCAAGAGTCCTTCGATTGGCATATCCAGCTATTGTTCGGCCGGCGCCGGTAGGATCGGTTCCTGCCACCAGAAATCCGCCTTTATCATAAAACCGTTTTATCCATTTCATGTTCTTATGGAAAAGTGCCGCTGAGGCAGAATCTTTATTCACCCGTTTATCATATCTTTTTTTGACCGCCTGTTGATAATCGGTAGTCAGCGCCTGAAAACCTCCTCCCGGGACTATTTCACGACCAGTATAGGGTTCAAACACATTGGGAGTAGTGGTAATTACTGTACCATTTTCAATCAGTCGGTCGATCAAAGCATTAATGGTTGTTCCATTCAGGTCTTCCTCCATAAGCCCTTTTCTGGCGGCAAACGGATCACATTCGTCTATCACTTTTTTTTTGGCAAAATCACTGGAGGCCATGAACCCATGCTCCAGATTGTCAATGCCAATATCAGAGGCCTCTCGATAAGTCACACTGCAAAGATGTCCTGTAACCTTGAAACCTCTTTTGTGGGCCTCTCGGATACAGACCTCAAGGTCCTCTCTGGTTATCATGGTATACACTTTGAAAGAGGTGATGCCACGCTCCGCCCAGTAATTCACAGCTTCCTTCATTTGCTCACTGCTTTCAATGATTCCCAGAGAGGCAATTGAAAGACCTTCTCTGGTAAGATGAGGACTGGTGACATCCATTTTTGGTCCGGTCATGCGGCCTTCATCAATCCATTTTTTCAGATTCAAGTCTGCCGATGGCTGGACACTACCCCCGGTACGAATGGTGGTAACTCCTCCCGCTAAATAGAGTCTGGGAAAAGTAAAGCTCATTTGGGCCACGTCGAACCAACCCTCAAATTGTACCCGTGTGTAGAACATGTGTTCATGCAGCATTACCAGTCCGGGTATCAGGGTTTTTCCGTTTCCATCCAAAATTTCGTAATCTTCAGGGATAACAAAATTAGAACCAACCCGGACAATTTTGTCATTTTCGATCAAAACAGTTTGATTGCTTTTTGCGGGCCCGCCAGTACCATCTATAAGGGTGACATTATTGAAAGCAATTTTTCCAGGGGGATGAGTAATAAACTCCTGGACTTTTTCACTGAAACCTTGAGCAAATGTTGTCCAATTGAAAAATGTTAGCACCAGAATGATAAGGAAATTTATAAATCTCATTTTGGATTGTTTGTGGCCTATATTGAATTAGAGAAGTATAATGCAGATAATAATTTATATTAATAATTATTTAAGATAAAAAACTATCTTCGATATCTCGTTGAATCCATTGACAACCTCTACCACTTAATCCTTTAAAATATGAACATTAAACTGTATGCCCCAATATTGTTGGCTGGCTGGTTATTTAGCTGTGTTAGTCCGATCGAAGACACCACAACCTCAGCAGCAGATAATACATTGGACAGGACCATCTTGCCTATTGTTCCACCATATAGTGAGCCGGTAACTGAAATGGATGCAAGGAATGCCCAGGCTCCTGAACCCTTCGAGGTAAAGCCACCTGAAGGAGCTCCCAATATAGTAATAGTTCTAATCGATGATATAGGCTTTGGTGCCACCAGTACCTTTGGCGGGCCAATCTCAACCCCAACTTTTGATCGATTGGCCGATAACGGACTGCGTTTTAATCAGTTTCATACCACAGCATTATGTTCCCCTACCAGGGCTGCTTTACTTTCAGGGAGAAATCATCATTCCGTAAATGTTGGTTCGGTGATGGAAGTTGCTACGGGATTTCTCGGTAACCAGGGACGAAGGCCGGATGATGCAAAATATGTTGCAGAGACTTTGCGCCAAAATGGGTACAGTACTGCTGCATTCGGTAAATGGCATGAGACTGCACCCTGGGAGGTGTCAGTTTCAGGTCCGTATATGCGTTGGCCCACCAATTCAGGTTTTGACAAGTTTTATGGATTCATAGGTGGTGAGACCAACCAATGGGACCCGCTAATCTATGATGGTGTTACCAAGGTCGAAAAGAAAGACAATGAGGACTATCACTTTACCACAGACATGACCAATGAAGCCATTAAATGGATCAAATTCCAACAGGCCATGACCCCAGATAAACCATTTATGGTTTATTATGCCACCGGTGCAGTACATGCACCGCACCATGCACCAAAAGAGTGGATTGATAAATATAAAGGGAAATTTGACGGTGGCTGGGATCAATTGCGTGAAGCTACTTTTGCCAGTCAAAAAGCACAGGGGTTGATCCCGGAAAATACCGTATTAGCTCCAAAACCAGAAAGTATTAAAGACTGGGATCAGCTTAGCGAGAATGAACAGAAGTTATTCGTCATCCAAATGGAAGCTTTTGCCGGATTTACCGAGCATACCGACAACGAAGTGGGTCGCATGGTGGATGCCATCGATGAAATAGGGGCACTGGAGAATACCCTGTTCATTTATATAATGGGTGACAACGGATCAAGTGGCGAAGGAGGATTGATTGGAACTTTTAACGAAATGGTCAATCTTAATGGATTGTTTGGACAAGAAACTATTGAAGGGATGCTGGCCATAGGAGATGAATGGGGCGGCCCTAATTCATTCCCGCATATGTCAGCCGGTTGGGCGGTGGCCACCGACGTACCATTCACCTGGACCAAGCAAATGGCCTCTGATTATGGCGGCACCCGTAATGGTATGGTGATGCACTGGCCCCAAGGATTTTCATCAAAGGGTGAGATACGCTCTCAGTGGCATCACGTAAACGATGTGGGCCCTACCATCCTGGAAGCTACTAATATACCGGCACCGGTCATGATCAATGGGGTAAAACAGCAACCCATGGATGGAGTCAGTATGTTGTATGCAACTGATAATGCAGAAGCTGCGGATCGCCATACTACTCAATATTTCGAAATGTTTGGTAACCGGGCTATTTACCAGGATGGGTGGCTGGCGCGTGTGGTACATCGGGTTCCCTGGGAAAGTGAACCTATAAATTCTCTTCAAGAGGATGTGTGGGAGTTATACCATGCCAGTGAAGATTTTAGCCTCTATGCCAACCTTGCCGAACAAAATCCTGAAAAGTTGGAAGAGATGAAACAAGTATTTGAGCAAGAAGCTATTAAAAATAATGTATACCCACTTGATGACAGGGTGTATGAAAGATTTAATGCCAAGATCGCCGGGCGCCCTGATTTGATGGGAGATAGAACAAGCCTGAAACTGGCCCAAGGTATGACCGGGATGATGGAGAATGCGTTTATCAATGTAAAAAATACCTCTAAAACCATTTCTGCAGAGTTGGATCTTAAGGGTAAGGATAGCGGCATCATAATTTGCCAGGGCGGGAAATTTGGAGGGTGGGCTTTTTATATGGACAATGGCAAACCTGCTTATACCTATAACTGGTTTGGTCTCGAGCAGTATACTGTTAAATCACCTTCTGCTCTGAAAGATGGAAAAACCAATATCACTCTGAAGTTTGACTATGATGGAGATGGAGTGGGTAAAGGAGGACTGGCAAGCATCTATGTTGATGGAGAAAAGGTAGCTGAAGGAAGGGTGGGGAAAACCCAACCAGCACTATTTTCAGCTGATGAAACCGCTGACGTGGGCCAGGACGATGCTACTCAGGTAGTGCCTATTTTTAAAGACGTGCATGATTCGGAGTTTACCGGATATGTACGAAGTGTGGAAGTGAGTATTGGAGAATAAGGCGGGAATAAATCTAACACCTAACATCCAAATAGAGTACGCAGAGAATCGTATACTATATTTCAAATTCTCCAGAAAGTCCTTGCACACTGCTGGTACCTACCATTATTGCAAATTTGCCGGATTCTATGATAAACTTACCCTCATTGTCGTAAAAGCCAAGTTCTTTTTCAGTGAGTTTAAACTCCAGTGTTTGACTTTGTCTGGGCTCTAGTGAGAACTTTTGAAATCCTTTCAGTTCCTTCACCGGACGCACCACGCTGGCAACCAGGTCACGGATATACACTTGAGTCACTTCTTCTCCGGCCACCTGTCCACTATTTGTAACCGTTACCTTTACAGTCACTTCGCTGGCTCCAGTAACTGTTACTGACAGGTCGCTATAGTCGAAGGTAGTATAACTTAATCCATGTCCAAAAGGGTATAAAGGTGAATTACTTTCATCATTATAGTGAGACCAGAATACCATTTCAGTAGCATCAGGTCTGCCGGTACTAAAATGATTGTAGAAGATAGGCACCTGGCCCACACTTCTGGGAAAGGTCATGGGCAGTTTACCACTGGGGTTATATGCTCCAAACAGCACCTCGGCAATGGCATTGCCACTCTGGCTACCCAGGTGCCAGCTTTCAAGTATGGTAGGAATATTTTCAGCGGCCCAGGGAATAGCCAGCGGTCTTCCGTTCATCAAGACTAGAATAATGTTCTTATTTACCTCAAAAACTGCTTCAAGCAATTCTTGTTGGACACCAGGCAGGTCCAGCCGGGTACGACTCCTCCCTTCCCCACTCTGAAATCCGTGTTCACCAAGAACCATGACTACCACATCTGATTTCCGGGCCAATCTTACCGCCTCCCCAAAACCGCTTTTGTCCGTCTCATTAATGGGTACCTCGTGTCTAAAAGTAGTTTCGTCAGTAACCAGATCTGCTCCCTTTGCGAAAGTAACCTGATCGGTATGTGATTTCAGGCCTTCCAAAACCGATACCGCAGTGTTATCGTCGGATCCCAACCGCCAGCTACCTAATGGACTGTTCTTATCATCTGCCAGAGCTCCGATTACGGCAATTTTTTGCTGGTATTTGGACAGAGGCAGCAGTTTCGTTTCATTTTTCAGTAACACCATGGACATTTTGGCCATGTCAAGTACTGCCTTTTGATGATCTTCATGATATAAAAGTTCTTTTTCTCTATCGAGGTCACAATACTTATAAGGATCTTCAAAAAGCCCCAATTTAAATTTAACCCTGAGTATTCTCTCAACAGCGTCATCGATGGTGGTTATATCCACTTTTCCTGAGTTCACCAGGACTTTCAGATGGTTAACGTAAGCATAAGACTCCATATCCATATCCGAACCAGAATTTGCGGCAATTTCAGCAACATGGGGATTGTCTCTGGCAAATCCGTGAGCGATCATTTCCCGGGCTGAGGACCAGTCGGATACTACAAACCCGTCAAATCCCCAGCGTTGTTTCAAAATCTCTCTTTGTAAAAAAGCATCACCGGTTGCCGGCACGCCGTTTAGAATATTAAAGGAATTCATGACTGTTTGAACTCCATGATCGACGGCTGCTTTAAATGGAGGTAGTACCATATTGTAAAGGGTAGAAGTCCCAATATCCACGGTATTGTAATCACGGCCTGCCTCGGCAAATCCGTATCCTGCAAAATGTTTGGCACAGGCAGCGATGGTATTGACGGCTGACAGGTCCTCCCCCTGAAATCCTTTAACCCGTGCTGCTGAGATCTTAGATCCAAGATAGGGGTCCTCCCCTCCACCTTCCATTACCCGGCCCCAACGTGCATCTCTGGAGATGTCCATCATTGGAGCAAAGGTCCAATTAATACCCACGGCGGAAGCTTCTATGGCCGCCACCCGTGCAGATTGCTGTATTGCTTCCAGGTCCCAACTAGCAGCTTCTGCCAGGGGTATGGGAGCCAGGGTTTTATATCCATGGATCACATCATATCCAAAAAGCATAGGAATCCCCAGTCTGGAATCATTAACTGCAAGCTCCTGGAGTCTTCTTACATTTTCCACCCCGTGTATATTTAGCATGGCACCAACATAACCCTGGCTGAGATGTTGGTATTTATTAGCGGCATCACCTTCCTCAGGGGCAGGCCCGGTGATATCCCAGAACCCATTGTACAAATTCATTTGCCCGATCTTCTCTTCCAAAGTCATCTGGGACATTAAATCATTAATCTTAGAATTCAGATCATTCGGTAGCTCAGGGTGGTTACAGGCACCTGTCATTAGAAGTAATATTCCAATGCTGATTGTTAATTTTCGGTTCATAAACTGGTATAGAATTTAATTTTTAGTAATTGAACAATATCCTTGCAGTTTTTATCAAAAACTTGTGAAAACCACATCATTATTTTCATGAAGCGTATTATTTCACAGCAACTGCTATTTTGGAATCTGCAGTACCGTAGTACAAAAACCATCGGTCCTTGAAATACACCAAACCTTCTACAAAACAAACTTCGTTTACTTCACCTACCTTTTCGTAATCTTTTTCAGGATGAATAAAATGATTGTCCATCCTGTCAATTAGTTGATAGGGGTGGTTTTTATCAAATAATGCCTGTCCGGCAGCATAGGTAAATTTGGGCAAAAGTGGGTCATTGAAATTGACTGCGTTGCTGGCATTGTATATCAAAAGGATTCCTTCTTCCTTTAATAAGGCATAGGGGCCTGGTTCTACTAGTCGACTATCAAAATAGCCGGCTCTGGGATGAAGCACGGAAATCATTTCATTGGTTTCTTTATTTTCGGCAACCTCCCAATTGATTAGATCGGGAGAAGATGCTATGAACAGATCTGTGTCCCCAAAGTACATCCAGTACCTATCCATTATCTTTGTGGCCACTATTCTGTGACCCATTCTGCGTGAGACAATGGCCCCTGATTTGGACCAGGTATCAAGGTATTTATCTTCACCTAAAACCGGGCCGTACTTGGTCCAATTTCTAAGGTCATTTGAGATAGCTAAACACAACCGTGCGATTTTACCATCATAAGCAGTATAGGTTAAGATATAACTGCCATCTTCGGACTCCACAATACGTGGATCTTCAACTCCACCGGGCCATTCATAAACCTGCATACTGTCCTGTTTGGGATAAAATATCGGCGTGGGTTGTTTTTCAAAATGCAGCCCGTCTTTACTAATAGCCAGCCCAAGTCTCGAGGTCATGGCATTGTCCTGAGCACGGTATATTAAATATACCCGGTTATCTTTCACCACTGCTGTGGGATTTAGAACATTATTCTCTTCCCAAAAGACCGGGGTCTTGGTTACCGGACAATCAAATACCAGATCAGGGTAGGGGGATAAAATGGGGTTAATGCTGTCAACCTTTACAAATCCCAGCAAAGCCCATCTATTATTCTGATCAATTTGGTTCAGCTCGGCGTTTTGGCAGCTAAAAACAAGATTCAATAATAGCCAGCAGTAGACAAATTTTAGAGATGTAGTCATAGACTGTCGGTATGATCCCCTATTGAAGAAGAAAGGTAGTAAGATCAAGTTAATTATTTTAAACAATAAGTTGGCTAATATCAATGTGATCTCCAAAATCACTGCCGTAATGGACCGAAGAAATGACATGATATTCATCCAATAAAAAGTCGGCGAGAATAATAGGTTTTTCATTT
>CAZOJZ010000589.1:0-9099 GCA_964580205.1 uncultured Roseivirgaceae bacterium | reverse complement strand
AAAATTACCTGTTTTTGTCACGTTGAGACAACCTCACTCAAATTTATTTGATAAATTAAGCCTTACTTGCCATTTAGTTATCTATTCTGATGTGGAGGCTTTTTAATTTGGTTGTATTTGTCTTGTTAAGCCCAGCCCTATGGTCTCAGGGCCCCAATACCCTGGTCCGACCTTCAATGCATGCTATAGTCATAGAACAGGCACCTGATATTGATGGTGAAGTTTTGAATGACGCCTTATGGCAGACTATTGAACCGATCACACGCATGATCCAAATAAAACCCGATCAGGGTCACCCGGCCAGTGAAAGCACAGAGGTTCGAATAGCTTACACTCCCGGCACATTTTATTTATCGGTAGTATGTCACGATGCAGAGCCAGATAAACTGGTAGTAGCTGACGCGCGACGGGATGCTTCATTAGATGATACCGACAGTTTTCTTTTTATCCTTGACACCTATAACGATGGTCAGAACGGATTCCTCTTTGGTACAAATTCGCTTGGTGTGGAATACGATGGTCAAGTGGACAATGAAGGGCAGGGTAATTTCTCCAATAATCGGCAGCAACGGGGAGTGATCGGAGGCTTTAACCTTAATTGGGATGCTTCCTGGACGGTAAAGGCACAGGTGGGCGATTACGGTTGGAGCGCTGAGTTTGCCATTCCCTTAAGTACTTTACGGTTTACTGCCGGGGAAAACCAAACCTGGGGCGTGAACTTTCAACGTAACATTCGCAAGAACAATGAAGTTGCTTACTGGGCACCATTACCACTCACTTTTGATATTAAACGTCTTTCATTAGCCGGTAAATTGCACGGGTTGAATCTGAAAAATCCTGGCAACCTGAAGGTGATACCATATGTATTGGGTGAAGTATCCAAAGATTTTGAAGCGGACGAACCCGTTACAGACTACCGGGTGGATGCTGGTTTCGACATAAAATATAGCATTACTCCAAGCCTCACTTTGGATTTAACCTACAATACAGATTTTGCCCAGGTGGAAGTGGATAACGAGCAAGTAAATCTGGACCGGTTCAATCTGTTTTTTCCGGAAAAACGGCCTTTTTTCCTAGAAAACGCCGGTCAGTTCAGTATCGGGAGCCCTGGGGAAGTGGACCTTTTCTTTAGCAGAAGAATTGGTATCAGTGAAGAGGGGAGTGTGGTGCCTATAATCGGCGGTGCCAGGCTGTCCGGTAAGATTAAAGATACCTATGTAGGGTTCCTTTCAATGTTTACAGAGGACCTGGTTACAGAAGATGAGAACATTGAAACCACCAACTATACCATGGTCCGGGTGAACCATCAGTTCGCCGAGCGATCCACCATTGGGGCGGCTTTCATGAATAGGCAAAGCATGGGAGGTCTGGCAGATGAATTAATGCCCACAAATCCTCATGAGTACAACCGTACATTTGCCTTTGATGGGCGGATGGGGATAGGAAAGAAAGCACAATTGTCTGGATTTTACTCACAGACCAGAACTCCGGGTATCAGTGATGATCAATACTCATTTAACTTTAAAGCAAACTACCGATGGAATGGCTGGATACTTAACGCTGAATATACTGAGGTGGCAGAGAACTTCAATCCGGAAATGGGTTTTCTACTCAGGAAATCCTATAGAAAACCAGAGTTTCTTATTTTCAAGACCATACGAGCTAAGGAGGGCAATAAGTTGAAATTACTGGAAAATCGGCCGCATGTTTCCTACCGCAGTTACTGGAACTTCGACGGTTTCCTTGAGACCAGCTTTTTGCATATTGACAATCACTGGGTTTGGAGAAGTGGCTTGGAAGTTCATACTGGTATAAATATTACCACGGAAGGTGTTACCGAGGACTTTGAAATTTTTGAGGACATAATTGTACCTGCAGGATCTTATGATCACGCAGAAGCGGCGTTGGTGTTCCGAACCAATCCCAGTAAGAATGTATACATCAGCACCCGGCATATCCTTGGAGGGTCATTTGGCGGCACCCGGTATATCAACAGTGGGACACTGGGAGTCAGGATTGGTGATCGTTTTAATTCAGAATATTCGGTGCAACAGAACAACTTCGACCTGCCGGGCGGGAAATTCAGCGCCACGGTATTTGGTGCCAGGCTTTCCTACTCATTTACTCCCAGGATCTTCACTCAAGGGCTTATTCAATACAATAGTGTATCCGACATTTGGTCCGCTAATGTTCGATTTGGCTGGTTGCAACAAGCCAACACCGGACTGTTTGTAGTATTTAACCAGGTCAATGGTGACGGTACTATTAATAACCGCAGCCTTACCATTAAATACAGCAGGATGTTTGATGTATTGCGTTAGGGACAGGGGGATGATTGAAGTATTGAAGGATTGAGGGATTGAGAGAGTAGATCATTCATGCAATAATTTTATTGCTGGTGCTGCTTAAAATAAGTAATTTTCACCATGCAGTTAATCCAAAAAATTTCCAGATCAATTTTTTCATTTCAAGCAGGCCTGTTGATTCTGGCTCTTTTTTCATTTCAATGCAGTAGTGATGATGAAGCATCTGCCCTTGATGCAGAGTTCACGGCGGATGCAACCACCATTCCCGCTGGCACCATAGTAACATTTACTGATCAAACCATCGGTGTACCCGACCTTCGAACCTGGAACTTCCCCGGTGGCACTCCACCAGCATTCAATGGACCAGAACCTCAAATTACCTACAACGCCCCGGGGGCTTATGATGTTATCTTAACAGTACTTAACGCCCAGGAAACCGATACTGAAACTAAAGAGGATTACATTACGGTAACATTCGTAGCCGACTTTTCGGTTGACCAAACAGTAATCGAGCCGGGAGAAACGGTGTTTTTTACTGACCTTACCAATGGATTGCCTAATTCATGGAACTGGAGTTTCCCCGGTGGTGATCCTGCTACTTCAGATCAGCAGGATGTGTCTGTCACCTATGACGCTGCCGGAGTTTACGATGTAACCTTGGAGGTTTCTGATATAAATAATACTACTACCGAAACTAAGACAGGGTATATTACAGTAGAGTGAGGAATTAGTAGGTCAACGAGTATTTCTGAAAAATGCACCGCTAACTTCTCCAAATAGTAAGCTGTTTAATTGTACACCTACTAGCCAAAGACTATCTACGCCGATTCCTAGTTGATAACGGATATCCGCGTTGTCTATAGAGTTGGTAATGTTTTCAGTCAAAATGATCTTGCCCTTATATTCCAGGTGATTGTCCTCCGAGGTCATCAGTTCATAGGTTCCCTCCTGGAGACCATTGGCGAGGGTAATAGTATCCTGATCAAAGCTGTTGGTAACAAAAAATGCATACTGTACTTTGTATCTGTTATCACCTGCAAATTGGAATTGAACCGATGGCAAGGAATCTACCAGAGGGTTTATAGAGCTGATTCTGTTGCCGTTGTCCCATATAAAGACTCCTCGCTCAACCTGCCAATGTCCTTCCAGAGCTTCATTTGGCGTAAACGTAAAGGAGGCATCGTCATCCCAACAGGATGTTAAAAATAGTAAACCAAGCAATATCGTCAACTCCCTCATACTCCAAATCTAATGAATTCTGCGTTATCCCGTAAAATGGGTGATAATCAGGGACGAAGGTGTTAGGGTGTTAGGGTGCTCTCCTTTCTACTTTGGAATCGGTACCGGATATTTGTCCATGATGGCTCTGGCCATCTTTTGAATACGGGCTTCCCGGTTCTTGGTTTTTTCGTTAATGGTTCCGGAAGCAACTCCTTGCCAAACCAGTTTTTTAGTATCGGTATCAAACACATCTACTACCAGTGTCCCCACTAAATAGTCGTATTCCTGGTATCTGGTAGTGGACATACCACCGCCCCATCCCCACCCGGGGTATCCGCGTCCGTATCCATAACCCATTCCCCCCATACCACCATAATAATCTGTATAAGCAGTAGTACTGGTTTTCTGATCGACAACTATGAACAATGATACCGCGGCATCAGCCTCGCTTTGATCAACAAAGGCAATCCCTCTTTTAGAAAATTCATTTCCGAACGCTTCTTCAATTCTTCGTTTATCCAGGTCGTTTACCATCTCGCCACTTTCTTTGGCCCATCCCAGATAATGGAAGTCCTGGTATTTAGAGAAGTCCGCTTCTTTGTCATAATCGCTGGTAATCTTAGTGCTTGAGCAGCTAAACAGTGCAACAGACACAAATAATGTTATAAATATTCTTGGTATCATAGGTCATAATGTTTAATTCGAGCTACAATATATTAAAACCAGCAGAAAAAATTTAATGGTTTTGTAAAAGTATGGACAAGCAGGTGAAGGAAGAATGGAATCATTGGTATTCAGTATCAGATGAATAAAAGATGGATGCTACGTAGCGAAGGTGGTATTGTCGGAGATAGGAAGTCGTAGCTAAAAATGAAATACGAATCCTAGCTCAGGGCCGAAGGTGGTCATGTCATATTCAAACAATTCATCTCCTGATCCGCTACTGTAATCCACTCCAAGCCATCTGTAGGCTAATATCATCTCAAAAAGTTTCGAAAATCGATGTCCAAAAAATGGATATAATTGCCAGGTAAATGCGGAAGAGATTCCAAAGCCCCCTATATCACCGCGCACTCCCAACCGCCAGGGGTGTTCCAAGGGCGCCATTAGTCGGGCAGCAATAAAGGGATCCACCCAGGTTTTAGTACCTGAAACATTAACTTCTGGCAGAAACTGTCCTTCTGGGATAAACAAATCACCCTTTAAAGAATTAATTCTAAAGCCAATCCCAAGTTCAAATACTGGTGAAATTCTCCGCATACCAGTTACTTCAAAGGCCAATTGGCTTATATCGGTATTAATCTCTCGTCCAAGAGGTGTTTTTCCAGTTTGGCCCAGGTCCATAAATAGTACGTCCATAATGATCGCCCAATCCGGATTGGAAGCTTCGGTGTATAACATCACACCCAAATTCAAATTGGAAAAAATGTCACCTGGGCCTACGGCCACTGCCGATTGCTTTCCGCGAATAGTTGTGAAACCATTCATATACGGGAACAACGCATAGGGGGCAACGCTAAAACTCCACCCACCTGATTGCAGAGAATCTTCCTGAGCCTTAGCAGGAAATGAAAACATGCCTAAGATAATAGTGAATGTCACTATTGTAGATATCAGGTTAGTTATTGAGCATTTCTTAAAACAATCCATTTAGCTAAGATATTAGTCGCGGGCTATATTAGAAATTAAAATTAGAAACTTAATCCCTTTCATAAAAAAATAAAAAATGGAGGTTGACCCCGGAACGCATCCGGGGATACTTTTTAATCTGGTACCAGATTATTACTATATTTAGCAAACAACCCACATCATGGAGCGACGATCATTCCTCAGCAAAGGCTTGGCCCTAAGTATGGTGCCTCCCACCTTTGAGACCAGCCAGAAAATAAACAACTCAGAAGAAGTAGTGGTAGAAAAATATCAGCCGGGCCAACCCCATAAGGGTAAGGTACTGGCAGCAATACAACCACACTCCGATGATGTACCAATTTTCGCCGGCGGTACTGTGGCTAAACTAATAAAAGAGGGCTACACCGGATATCTGATTCGAACCAGTAATGATGACCATGCCGGCAGTGGAAATACCGTGGGAGCGGTGATCCATAACAACGAAAATGACAACTTTGAAGTTGCCAAGGCCCTGGGATTGACCAAGGTGTATGACCTGGGATATCGTAATCATAGAATGGACAACATCAGTATCCAGGAACTACGGGGCCGCCTGATCTTTTTGTTCCGGATGCTTAAAGTGGATACGATCATCAGCTACGATCCTTGGGGGCATTATGAGGAAAACCCTGATCACTACGTCACCGCCAAGGCGGTAGAGTCTGCCCGATGGATGGCCAGCGGTCGACTTGACTACCCCGAACATTTAGATGCCGGTGTAGAGCCCCATGTTGTTAATGAGCGGTATTATTTTGCACGAGGCCCGCAATTAGTAAACAGGATCGTTGACATAACTGAGACCATTGATCAAAAGGTAGAATCTAACAGAGTAATTATTACCCAGGGACCCGGGGGGAACGCCGGGATTCGATTAAAAGAGCGTTTAGCTAAGGAAGGTAAGTCGCTGCCACTTTTGGGAGATAGTGACGAAAGTGCTAATAGGAATTATATCAAGCATATAGTCTTTGATATCGATTCACAACGACTGCGGGGCGTGCCTTCTGACAAAGAGGTGGGAAAGCCTTATGGATTGGAATGGGCAGAGCGCTTTCATTATATCGGCCCGAGGGAGTCGAAACTGGAGGGGTATATCGAGGAAAATGCAGTTGAGAAATAAGGGTCACAAATGCAGTTAACAGCAGTGATATTCGTTGATCGTGATTAGTAACTTTTGAACTCTAACATGAGAATACCGTGTTCTGTAAATGCATAGGGAGTAAACCGTCTACCTCCCCAACTTGAGGTCGCAAATCGAGGCCTCAAGTTTTCCCATTCTTTACGGGTCAATTCAAATATGAAATCTGATGGGAATCGATCCAGATTTCTTCTAACCTGTTCATTGATTCGCTTTGTTTCAAGATATGAACCCTCAGTATTCTTTATGGTGACTAGCGAATAATTTTTCCCTGTTTAACCTAGATAAGTCACTCAATCTTTCTATTTTGTTCAACTAAGATCACAATTACCCCAACCATAAAACTTTAAAATAATGGCTTCAAACAGAGGACTTGCATACATCAAACCCGGCGTAGTAGAAATTCAAAACATTGACTTTCCTGAACTGGCCCTGGGTGATCGAAAATGCCATCATGGCGTGATTTTAAAAATCGTTTCAACCAATATTTGCGGGAGCGACCAGCACATGGTCCGGGGTAGAACTACCGCCCCTGAAGGGTTGATACTTGGTCATGAGATCACTGGCGAAGTTCTTGAAAAAGGCAGGGATGTAGAATTATTGGAGGTAGGAGACCTGGTATCGGTACCTTTTAATATCGCCTGTGGTCGATGTAGGAATTGCAAAGAACAACAAACCGGAATTTGCCTGAATGTGAACGAGGGCCGTGCGGGAGCTGCCTACGGGTATGTGGACATGGGGGGCTGGATCGGAGGGCAGGCGGAATATGTACTGGTTCCGTATGCGGATTTCAACTTACTGAAGTTTGCTGACCGCGATCAAGCCATGGAAAAAAATCCGGGATTTGACCCTGTTGTCCGATATTCTACCTACAGGTTATCATGGTGCAGTAACTGCCGGAGTAAAACCCGGTGCAGTAGTGTATGTAGCCGGGGCCGGACCGGTAGGTTTGGCATGTGCAGCCTCCTGTCATTTATTGGGTGCGGCAGTGGTTATTGTTGGAGACCTGATACCAGAGCGACTGGCACAAGCCAGGAGTTTTGGCTGCGAGACCGTAGATTTGAGAAAAGAAGCAACCCTGGCTGATCAGATTGCGGATATCGTAGGCATTCCGGAAGTTGACTGCACAGTGGATTGCGTAGGGTTTGAAGCAAGAGGTCATGGACATGATCATAGCGTGGAGCAGCCAGCCACGGTGTTGAACGCTGCCATGGAAGTGACTCGTGCTGGTGGTGGAATCGGTATCCCCGGGCTATATGTTACCGGAGACCCGGGAGCAGTGGACGATAATGCTAAAGTCGGCAACCTCAGCATCCGGATCGGACTGGGCTGGGCCAAGTCACACCATTTTACTACCGGTCAATGTCCTGTCATGAAATACCATCGAAACCTGATGCAGGCCATTCTATATGACAAGATCAAAATAGCCGATGCGGTAAACGTTCAGGTTATTAGCCTGGATGAAGGTCCACAAGGATATGTTGACTTCGATAAGGGCGCCGCTAAGAAGTATGTAATTGATCCACATGGGCTGGTTGCGTAGTGGCAGGAAGATAATAACTGGTACTAATTAGCAAATTCCTTAATTAAACCCGCGTGAATTTTGATTCGTAGAGATTTTATTAAGTCAAGTACTATTGCTGCTGGCACACTAATCACTCCGTTTCCACTGTTGGCAAAAGACGATAAAATAAAACTTGCCATCCTTGGAACAGGATGGTGGGGTACTGATTATTTATTGGGACATGCGCTCATTTCGAAACAGTTTGACATCGTGGCCTTATGTGATATCAACTCTATTTCACTGGAAAATGCTGCGAACAGAGTGGTTGAATCTGGTAACAAAAAACCCAGACTTTTCTCATCCTATCAAGAGATGTATGAAATACCAGGATTACAGGCAATCGCTATTGCTACACCAACTCATTGGCATGCACTGCAGTTTATCGATGCCTGCAAAAAAGGATTGGATGTTTTCCTGGAAAAACCAATCAGTTACGACATTCGTGAAGGACAAGCAATGGTTGAAGCTCATCAAAAAGCGAAGAACGTGGTCCAGGTAGATTTTCCCAGAATAATGGCCGACACCAATGACCAGGTAAAGAGGTTTATTGAAAGTGGAGAAGCAGGAAAAATTCTTCAGGTACAGGCAACCATCAACAACCCTGAAGGTAATCTTGTAGAGAAAGAAATTCCAACTACAATTGACTTTGAGACTTTCTGTGGGCCTGCTCCTCGACAAAAGTTCCTGTGCAGTCCCAACGGGGATAATCCAAACTGGAGAGGACAACATGACTTTAGCAGGGGAATTATGGTGGACTGGGGCATTCACTACATTCATAATGCAAGAAAAGTATTGGGTCTTGGCTTACCAAACAGTGTTTCAGCAATTGGTGGCACTGTAAAAAATTTCACTTCTGACAATCCCGACCATTTGGATGTCAGGTTTGACTTCGATGGATTACCCGTTTACTGGTCACATAAAACCTGGGGCTATACTTCACCTACACCTGATAACATTATTGGTGTATATTATTATGGAGAAAAAGCTACCATCTTTGCCGGTGATTTGGGATGGGAAGTATATCCTGCTGATGGAGGCGATAAGATATCAAATGGCAGTGTGGTGTTCAACCCTGTTGCGCCAGGTAACAGTGAAACATATTCCAAAATTATGGTAGACATGTTCCTGGAATTTGCAGAAGGAGTTCGAAAAAAGTCAAATCAGGGCATTACTAACAAATTGGAAGATGCACAGAAAACAACCTC
>CAZOJZ010000588.1:0-22310 GCA_964580205.1 uncultured Roseivirgaceae bacterium | reverse complement strand
GTAAGATTGTCGGGGATTCAAATCATGGAAATTCCAAAACCATTGCCGTATGCTTCCGCTATTATTGGGGTAATATTTGCTTATCCAACTCAAGGTATGCCAAAGGAAGTAACTGTACGTTGGGACCTTTTCAATGACAATATACAGCGCATTCCGTCCATGTCGATAGATCCTGCCGGACCTTTGCCTTATGACTTGCAACCTTCAGATAGTATTCTCAGATGGACCAATTTTTTAAAGCAATATAAACTGCCCACAGTAACAGAGCAAAAGGTAAAAAGCGCCAGTGTAAATGTCCGGATATTTAGCATAATTTTTATTTTATTGATCGTGTTCACGCTTTTTCGAAATGGATGGAAACTCACTGGTTTGTCAAAATGGAAAAAATTCTTATTTGCTCTTTATATCATATTGGGAATTTTAGCATTTCCAATCAGCTATCGAACCAACATTCCATATATGGATAAGAAATCCTACTCTTCTCCAGAGGCCATAGAGCTGATAAGCCAGCTGCTGAAAAATACCTATCGGGCATTTGATTTCAGGGAAGAAGGCGATGTGTATGATAAGCTGTTAATGTGTAATGATGTTGGATTGTTACAACAGATTTATTTACAAACGAGAAGCAGCATGGTAATCGAAAATCAAGGTGGGATAGAAGTTAAGGTGGATGAAGTCTTAGTCACCAAGGTTGAGGAAGCTTTTCAAGAAGGTGAAGGGCTTTCTTATCGATGTAATTGGATAGTTAAGGGTGTGGTAGGCCATTGGGGTCATAAGCATCGACGCGTAAATCAGTATGATGCCATTATCAAAATAAAACCTATTGCCGGGGCGTGGAAAATGTTTGATCTCGATATCATTGAGGAAGTAAGATTGTAATTATGATCAATCTAACAAACATTGCCTTTCAGTATTCAAATTCTGATTTTCAATTGGTAGTGGATAAGTTGGCCTTCCAAACCGGATCAAAGACGGCAATAATCGGACCCAGTGGTTTTGGCAAAACCACCCTGCTCAATTTGATTTCTGGTATTTATATTCCTCAAAAAGGATCGGTGGTAGTGAATGAAAAGGATATCAGTAGTATGACTGATGCTGAACGGCGCACTTTCCGTCTCACCAATATCGGGTTTGTATTCCAGGATTTTAAATTATTAGACTATTTGAAAGTATTGGATAACATACTGCTTCCTTTCAGGATCAACAAAGTCCTAACATTAAAAAAACCGGTCAGGAATCGAGCAAAGGAAATAGCTTCAATGCTTAATATTGAAGACAAGCTTACCAAATATCCTGATAAATTATCACACGGTGAACGTCAGCGGGTGGCCATATGCCGCGCTTTGCTTAATGACCCACCAATAATTCTGGCAGATGAGCCCACTGGAAACCTTGATCCTGAAAATAAGAAGAAGATTATGAGCATTCTATTTGATTATGTGCAGGACAGAGGCTCTTCTCTGATCACCGTCACACATGATCATGAATTGCTTAAAGGATTTGACAGGATTGTTGATTTTAAAGAAATATACAAAAACTGATATATGCGACAGAGCCTTTACCTGGCATATAAATACATTAGGTTTCATAAGACAAGATCCATGGTTTTGATCTTTTCAATAGGAATTATCATCTATTTGCCGAATGGATTGAAAAAGCTAATTAGTGAAAGTGAAATCCAAATGGTTAAACGTGCAAAAGCTACTCCATTGATTATTGGAGCCAAAGGCAGCTCTACTGATTTAGTAATCAACACACTTTACTTTCAACAAGAAAAAACAGAAAACATTTCCATGGAAGTCATGGCTGCAGTCAATGCTACCGGATTTGGATATGCAATACCGATAATGTCCATATTTACTACTAGAAATTTTTCGATAGTGGCCACAGATCGGGATTATTTTAATTTTCGAAAGTTGAATTTGTCATCCGGTAGATGGATAAGTTTTGTTGGCGAGTGTGTAATTGGCAGTACGGTGGCCGACAAACTAAATATTGGCGTGGGAGATAGCCTGGTGTCTTCTCCTGATAATTTCTTTGATTTGGCAGGTGTTTATCCTCTGAAAATGAACGTAGTGGGTGTGTTAAGTCCTACAGACTCTCCAGATGATCAGGCCGTTTTCGTTGACATCAAAACCAATTGGGTGATTATGGGATTGGGGCACGGCCATGAAGATCTTGCCAAAAACTATGATCCTACCATTGTAATTGAAAGAGATGCTAGTGTGGTGAAAGCTGGAGCAAAACTGTACCTATATAATACCATTAGCGGAGAAAATATGGACAGTTTTCATTTTCATGGCGATATGGATGCTTACCCCATAGGTTCTCTGATATTTGTTCCGAAAGATCATAAGTCTGAAACTATATTAAGAGGAAGGTTTGAATCCGGAGAATTTACTGAGCAATCAATTGTTCCGGAGGAAGTGGTAAATAAACTGCTTCAAAGCATCTTTAGGATAAAGCAAATCTTTAATACAGTATTCGTGCTAGTAGGTGTTGCAACTATGTTGATACTCGCCCTGATTGTGACTTTATCCATCAGACTTCGGAAAAATGAAATTTATACCATGTTTACTATTGGATCGAGCAAACTTAAAGTATTTGAAATCATATCCTTTGAGCTAATTATATTAACCGGAAGTAGTATCCTATTTGCAGGATTGCTATATTCAATAACAGGGTTTTTTGTGGAGGACTTTATCCGCTATTTCATCATTTAACATAGGTCCTAATGACAAGATATCTTTCAATACTTATTTTTATTTTTTCGCTTTCCTGTACTTCAAAAAATGAAAAAACCCCTGAAAATGAAGCGAAAAAACCAGTGATAGCAGTAGTAAATTATCCATTGTATTATTTCGTAAAATCCATTGGCGGAGATCACCTAACGGTGTATTTCCCGTCCATTGAAGGTGACCCTGCCTACTGGAAACCTTCTTCAAAGCAGGTGAACAATTTTCAGAATGCGGATCTAATTATTGCCAATGGAGCTGGATATGCAAAGTGGATGGGAAAAGTGAGCCTTCCATCATCCAAAGTTGTAAATACCTCAATCGGTTTTGAGGACCAATGGATTGAAGCAAACGAACGATTGGCACATAGTCATGGCCCTCAGGGAGAACATGTACATAAAGAAACAGCATTTACAACTTGGCTCAATTTCAAACTAGCGACAAAACAGGCTGAATCTATCCATAGCGCACTTGTTGATTTACTTCCTGTTCATTCTCAAGCAATGAATAAGAATTTTGAGCAGTTACAAAAAGACCTTGGTGATCTGGACAAAAGAATGGAGGAAATTGCTAATAGCATTAGAGATTGGCAAGTGATTGCTTCACACCCAGTGTATCAATACCTGGAGTCAGGGTACGGATTAAAAATTATTAGTGAGCACTGGGAACCTGATGAAATGCCAAATGATGACCTGTGGAAAGGCTTAAAAGAAACTATTAATGATCATCAGGTAGGCATCATGATTTGGGAAGATGAACCTCTGGAAGAAACTAAATCAATGCTTAATGATCTAAACGTATTGGTAGCGGTTTTCAATCCTTGTGCAAACACTCCAGAAACAGGTGATTTTATGGGAATAATGAATGAAAATCTTCAGCAACTAAAGCAAACGATCAACGCGAAAAATCATCAAGAAAGCGCCTTAGTAAAACCCACTTAAAATTGGCCGCTCTATCACCAAACGGTTATTGGGGTGGTAAATTTCAATATTCAAATCACCAACCACAAGAGCATGGGTCAGGGCATAATCCTTTATTAGTCGATCAATCTTATTGGGATTGGGCATTACCGATATATGGGCATCTTTTGAAACTCTTATGGATCTTTTCGCAGGTATCTCTCTTTTTTCAAGATCGTCCAGGGAATATAATGGGCTCTCAATAAGCTTTATTCCAATGAAGCCTGTGGCCTTACCGCGGCTTCCACTTGGCTCCTGATCGTAGATAATTATTGGTTGACCCGTTAGTGTACTATCGTTCAAATACCCTTTCATCTCCTCAAAATAGGCTCTGATGGTATCGCTTTTATAAGTCGCTTCAAAATATCTTCCAGCCAAATAGTAATTATCTACTGTAATAATTTCTACCAGCACTGGATTTAGTCCGCCCAACCTATAATATCCAAAAGCTACAAGAATGAGTAAAGCTATGATTGTACCACCCAGCAGTTTTTTAACAGTCGATTTCTTCACGACACTACACCTTTGTATTGCATGTGATACAGTTGAGTATAGTAGCCATTCATTGCCAAAAGTTGTTCATGATTTCCCCGTTCTTTGATCTCACCTTGATCCATCACTAATATCTGGTCAGCTTTTTGGATAGTAGAAAGCCTGTGGGCAATAACGATAGAGGTTCGACCTTTCATCAATTTCTCTATGGCATATTGAATTAATTCTTCTGTCTCGGAATCAACTGAGGAGGTAGCTTCATCCAGGACGATGATCTTAGGATTATATACCATAGCCCGCACAAACGAAATTAATTGTCTTTGTCCTACCGACAAAGTAGCACCTCTTTCCATTACATTGTAACTAAAACCTCCAGGCAGGCGCTCAATGAATCTCCTGGCTCCTACCAATTCCGCCGCTTCAACTATGCGTTCAAATGGTATGTCTTTATTTCCAAGAGTGATATTCTCGGCAATACTATCCGAAAAAAGAAATACATCCTGTAAGACAACTCCTATCTGTTCCCTTAAATTTCGAAGACGGTATTCTGAAATGGAAACATCATCCACCATTATACTACCGCTGTTGATGTCGTAAAATCTAGTCAGCAAGTTGATTACTGAGGATTTTCCCGCACCAGTAGCTCCCACCAAAGCCAAGGTTTGTCCAGGGGCTGCCTGAAACGATATGTCTTTCAAGATATATTCCTCTTCGTTATAAGCAAACCATACATTTTTAAATTCTACTTTTCCCTCTAGTGTTTCTGTTGAGTAGGTTCCCTGATCAGACAAGAAATCCTGACTATCCAACAGCTTTATTATTCTGTCTGTACTCACAATTCCCAATTGTAAGATGTTGAACCGATCTGCAATCAACCGGATTGGCCTAAAGAACATATTGATGTACATAATAAAGGATATCAGCACGCCGATTTCAGGAATGGAACCTTGCATCACCCCTCCCGCCCCGTACCATACTAACAGACCTATGCTTGATGCCCCAATTATCTCAGCTACCGGAAAATAAATGGCGTAGTAAAGTACCGACTTAATGTTTGCACGCCGATGTTCACGGTTTATTTCTTTAAATTTCTCTAACTCCTCTTCCTCGTTGTTGAAAATCTGTACTACGCTCATACCCGTAATATGCTCCTGTACGAAGCTGTTAAGATTAGACACAGCATTCCTGACATTATTAAATGTCACCTTTATTTTCTCCTTGAAAATATAGGTGCTTATAAGAAGGATCGGCAAGGTCGCTAAGCTTATTAGGGTGAGCTTCCAGTCTTCGGCAAACATAAAAATGAGAATAAACAAAATGGTAAGTATGTCACCTGACATGGCTGCTATTCCCTGACTGAACACCTCCGCTAAAGTTTCAACATCAGATATATTGCGGGTTACCAATCTTCCTATAGGTGTATTGTCGTAAAATTTCAGACGTAATTTAAGCAGGTGTCTATAAAGCAATATTCTAATGTCTTTGATGATATTTTGGCCGATCCACCCAGATAGATATGTATGGGAATACTGAACTACAGCGTGCAACAAAATTAATCCTAGTAAAAACAAGGTCATTTTAGCCAGCCCTTGATAATCACCTACAGATATGTGATTATCAATGGTAAGCTGAATAATCCAAGGCCGTATAGGGCCTAGAACAGCAGTAATTATGGTAAGAAAAATCAGAAAGTAAAATCGGCGTTGATATGGCTTTATAAAACCAATCAGCCGTTTGAGTATGGTTAAGTCAACTATTTTTCCGGTAATTTTTTCTCTTTTCACGAATCGGGGTTTAACAATTGTTCCGGATAAATAATCTTTGTAAGAAATAATCCATGAGCGGGTACAGATCTTCCGGCTGCTCGCCTGTCTCTGGATTTCATGATAGCATGAAACTGCGGGACGGTTAATTTTCCAGTGCCTATTTCCATTAAGGTGCCCACCAGAGCCCGTACCATTCCTCTCAGAAACCTGTTAGCACTTACGTAAAAACAGTACGTTCCGTTATGGGCTTCCCAATGTGCCCGGGAAATTGTACAGATGAAATTATCTACCGAGGTTTTAACCCTGCTAAAACATTTAAAGTCTTTTTTACCTATTAGAAACTTGCATGCTTCATTCATTTCCTCTATATCTAATGTTTCCCGTAAATAGTAGCTTTTGTGTTGCAAAAAAGGGTCTTTTTTCCTGGATATGCGATATTCGTAGCTACGTGAAATCGCATCAAAGCGGGCGTGCGCATGGTCAGGAACCTTGTAGATATTAATAACCGCAATATCAGGCGGCAAAATGCCGTTTATTTTGTGAATTGCCATAGAAACATCCAGTTGATTCAAAAGGTCGACGTGACAAAATTGCTGAACAGCATGGACCCCGGTATCTGTTCTTCCACTCCCCACAGTTTCTATGGGGCATCTGCAATATTTACCCAGAGCTTCATTTATTTCCTGCTGTATGGTACTGGCGTTCTGCTGAACCTGCCAGCCATGGTACCCCTGTCCTTGATATGAAACTTCGATGAAGTACCTCAATGATTTTTGTGGAGACTCACTGATCTATTGGAGTGTGCCAATATCCGTCCTTTTTTTTACCTTAGTTGCAAAATAATAAAACACCAAGCAAATGATACAGCGGGTTCAGTCTTTATTTCTTCTGGGTGTAATCATTTGCATGGCTGCCACCTTATTTTTTCCAATTTGGGAAAAGAGGGATATAAATACCGATTCAGGAGCAACATTGGAAGTTTTCTTCACTGAAGTCCACTCCATAGATCAGTCGGTTGCCCGTGAATATTTTCCTACTGCCATACTTGGGATACTTGCAATTATCGGAATTGTTGTGGCAATAGCTGAGATATTCATGTATGGTAATAGGCTAAGCCAGATGAAACTGGGTGCGCTGAATTCATTGATTATGGCAGGTTTTCTTGGTCTTTCTGTGTATTTTACTTTTCGCATGGAGAATATGGTATCAACACCCGGAGAAGGGACTTATGAGTTTGGAATGTACCTGCCTGCGTTTGCCCTCATTTGCAACTTATTAGCAAACAGATTTATTCGCAAAGATGACAACTTGGTGCGTTCAGTTGATCGCATCCGTTGAGCATTTTTAGGTGGGCATACTGGTAAGTATAGGATAGTATAGCGGACATACTTCATTAAGTCTTCACATGTAATATATCGCCGGTTATTGTGGTGTTATACATCAATGTGATGGTTAATTTTGATTAACCATCATTGGAGATATCATGCCTTTACAAAAACTGTTTCAAAAAAAAGAATTTGAGGAGTCCATGGATTATCGACAGGCATATGTTGAACAACTTTTTAAAATGGCCCATTCGGACGGTCACATGGACGAATGTGAGTACCATTTTATTTTAAAAGTAGCCCAACGTCTTGAAATAGAAGTGGATTTTGAATATATGCATCAAAATCTTAAAAATATCTCATTAGATGCGTCGTCAAGTCAAAAATTCGGATTTGATTTATTGTTTGATATGTCTTGGTTAATGCTGGTCGATGGCGAAATTGATGACCGGGAACTTGAACTGGGGATCAATCTTGGCACTCAATTAGGATTCCAGGCTCCTAATGTCAGGCAAATGGTGCTATCTATAGTTCAACACAAGAAAATGGGACTACCTCCGTCAGAGATCAAAGACAAGCTGAAACAATTATTCGGTCCCGAGTAGCAAATTCTGTCACTAATTCCTTCACTGCCTTTTTAAACTGACAGGTTGTCATAACATTTAGTGCTTTCTTATACTGGAACGAAATTTGAATTGTCCAGATCGGATTCAAATTGTCCATTAAAAGAACAGAAAATGAAAAAGAAAGGCACTATTTCTATACATACCGAGAATATATTCCCTATAATAAAGAAATTCCTCTATTCTGATCATGAGATATTCTTACGGGAAATGGTATCTAATGCTGTGGATGCTACCCAAAAACTCAAAAGCTTATCTTCCCTTGGAGAATTCCAGCAGGAACTTGGTGATGTTACCATAGAAATAATCGTTAATAAGAAGAAGAAAACTATTACAGTCCGTGATAAAGGGATTGGAATGACTTCCGAGGAAATAAAAAAATACATCAATCAAATCGCATTTTCCGGGGCCGCTGATTTCGTAGAAAAATTCAAGGATTCAGGGGACGCCAAAGATATAATTGGAATGTTTGGGCTGGGCTTTTACTCTGCCTTTATGGTTGCTAATAAAGTAGAAATCATTACCAAATCCTATCTGGAAAACAGCCAGGCAGCACATTGGGAGTGTGATGGTGACACCGAGTTTACCATTACCGGCTCGAAAAGAACAAAACGTGGAACGGATGTGGTATTGCATTTAAATAATGACTCAAAGGAGTTTTTGGAAGAAAATCGCATACAGGGAATCCTGGACAAATATGCCAAGTTCCTACCTGTCCCCATTAAGTTTGGTCAGAAGGATAAAAGTGTAGAAGATGGCAAAGACAAAGACGGCAACCCAAAATACAAGACGGTAAAAGTTGACAATATTATAAATAGCACCGAGCCTATCTGGACCAAATCCCCATCCGACCTTAAGGACGAAGATTATTTACAATTTTATCGGGAGCTGTATCCTTTTTCTGAAGACCCTCAGTTCTGGATTCATCTAAATGTTGACTATCCATTTAATCTCACCGGGGTTCTGTATTTCCCTCGATTAAAAAACGATTTTGAAGTACCTAAAAATAAAATCCAATTATATTCAAGGCAGGTATTCATTACTGACGAAGTCAAAGATATAGTTCCCGAGTTCCTGATGCTGCTTCATGGTGTAATTGACTCACCGGATATACCACTGAACGTCTCCAGAAGCTTCCTGCAATCGGATAGCAATGTCAAAAAAATAAATTCGTATGTCACCAAGAAAGTAGCTGATAAGCTTGGAGAACTTTACAAAAAAGACCGGGAAGCATACCAGGAAAAGTGGTCAAATATTGGAGTTTTTGTGAAATACGGTATGTTAACCGAGGAAAAATTTTACGATAAAGCCAAAGATTTCGCTCTTTTGAAGAACACCGAAGGAAATTACTTTACTCTTGATGAATACCGGGAAAAAGTAGCAGTCAACCAAAAGGACAAGGATGACAATGTGGTCTTTTTGTATACAACAGATTCTGCGAAGCAGGATACATTTATACAATCAGCCAAGAAAAGGTCCTACGACATATTGGTAATGAACGAAGTGATTGATAGTCATTGGATCAATCATCTTGAGCAAAAACTGGAGAAAACCCATTTAAAAAGGGTCGATGCTGATACTATTGATAAACTTATTGGTAATGAAAACGCTAATGAAAGTGTACTGTCTGAAGAACAACAAACGCAACTGAAAGATGTATTTACCAAGGCTATTGACAATCCAGGTTTAATGATCCAGGTTGAATCGATGGCTCCTGATGAAATGCCTGTGTCAATTACACTTCCTGAGTTTATGCGGCGAATGAAAGATATGGCAGCTACCGGAGGAGGCGGGATGCCTTTCATGGGTTCAATGCCGGAAACCTACAATGTAGCCATAAATGCCAATCACCCAATAAGTAGTAAGATTTTAAGTGCTAAAAGAGAGGACACCCGGATTAAATATGCAAAACAAGCATATGATCTGGCCTTGTTAAGCCAGAATATGCTAGACGGAGCATCATTGACTAAGTTTATTGAACGGAGTGTAGAACTTGCCTCTAAATAGGACAAAAGAATTACGAATTACGAATTACGAATTTTCTCTTTTCGGGGAACATTTTCAGGATCGACTGTTCATTTGCTTCACAAATTCCACGTTCGGTAATAAGACCAGAAATTAACCGTGATGGTGTTACGTCAAATGCATAGTTTGCGGTGGGGCTATCTGGAGGGGTCAAAAGGACTTCTTTTATTTCACCGGCATGTAATCCTTTCATATACTTGACTTCTTCAGGAGCGCGTTCTTCAATAGGTATCTCTCCTATTCCGTCTCTGATCACCCAGTCAAAAGACGAACTTGGTAGTGCCACATAAAAAGGAATATTATTATCATAAGCAGCCAGCGCCTTCAGGTAAGTGCCTATTTTGTTTGCTACATCTCCTGTATAAGTAGTCCGATCGGTTCCTACGATGACCAGGTCCACCATCCCTTTTTGCATTAGATGACCACCGGTATTATCTGGAATTACCGTATGTGGGATGCCCTGTTGCTTAAATTCCCACGCCGTCAGACGGGCTCCCTGATTCCGGGGACGTGTTTCGTCCACCCAGACATGAATGTCAATGCCTTGGGCTGCCGAGGCATAGATCGGGGCAGTGGCTGAGCCATAGTCGACAAAAGCCAACCATCCGGCATTACAGTGAGTGAGCACATTTACCTGCTGGCCCGGTTTACTTTTACTGATGTTTTCTATGAGTGATAGCCCATGGTCACCTATGGATTTACAACAGCGGATATCTTCATTGGCAATATCCCCGGCAGTGGTTAATGCAATATTTATCCTTTCCTGAATATTGGTGCATCGACGAATTGCTGATAATTGACGATCAACCGCCCAAGATAGATTTACTGCCGTTGGGCGTGAGGCTAACAGTATTTCTGCGCTTTGTGCCAGGGAGTGATCGAACCCTTTCGGATGATCAACGGCTTCAAGAGTTGCCAGATACATGGCATAACCAGCGGTGGCTCCTATCAATCCGGCACCTCGCACATGCATATCCCTTATTGCAAGAGCGCACTCTGAAACAGTGGATAGAGACTCCACCAGAAATTTATGCGGCAGATGTCGTTGGTCGATTATCTTAACACAGCTAGTGTCATTCTCATCCAACCAAATTGTGCGATAATGTTTATCACCAACCTTCATTGTTATAATTTAACCAAACCCGGGAATAATATTCAAACGCCGAATGTCGAACACTGAATGTCGAAGTTTGTCCTTCGGAGTTGGATGTTCGACATTCGGCGTTGGATATTCGGTGTTCGACATCCGGTCATAAATGGATTACCTCGTCGTAGGCAGCCGCTGTAGCCTCCATTACTGCTTCTGACATAGTGGGATGAGGGTGCACCGTTTTAATGATCTCATGACCGGTGGTTTCAAGCTTTCTGGCTGCAACCACTTCGGCTATCATTTCAGTTACATTGGCCCCAATCATATGAGCTCCCAGCCATTCTCCGTATTTAGCATCGAATATGACTTTAACAAAACCTTCACTTTTACCGGCAGCCTTAGCTTTACCAGAGGCGCTAAATGGAAATTTGCCAACCTTAACATCATAGCCAGCTTCCTTCGCCGCAGACTCTGTGTAGCCCACAGATGCAATCTCAGGGCTACAGTAGGTACAACCAGGCAGGTTATTGTAATTCAAAGGTTCTGGATCCATTCCAGAAATAGCTTCAACACAAATAATACCTTCTGCTGAAGCAACATGAGCCAGCCAGGGTCCTTTAATTACATCACCTATGGCATAAACCCCTGATTGATTGGTACGATAATACTCGTCTACCGCGATCCGTCCCTTGTCCATGGTAATACCTCTTGACTCAAGCCCGATATTTTCGATATTTCCAGCTACTCCAACCGCAGATAGTACCAGATCTGTTTCTATAACTTCTTCTCCTCTGGCAGATTTTATCTTCACTTTGCATTTGTTGCCTTTGGTATCAACCTCAGTTACTTCTGACTTGGTTTTGACGGTAATGCCAGACTTCTTGAAACTGCGTGCTAATTGCTTGCTAACATCGGGGTCCTCAACCGGAACAATGTTGTCCATATATTCAACCAGAACGACTTCCGTTCCCACCGCGTTATAAAAATAAGCGAACTCTGAACCGATGGCACCGCTACCCACTATTACCATGTGTTTTGGTGGTTTTTTGAGCACCAGGGCTTCCCTGTATCCAATTATCTTTTTCCCGTCTATGGACATCCCTGGTAATTCCTGGGACCGGCCACCGGTGGCCACGATTATGTGCTCTGTCTGATAAGAAGTTTTTGCGCCCTTTTCGTCGCTTACCTCAACAGTCCTTGGCGCACTTAGTACACCCGTACCCTGAATGTGATCAATTTTATTCTTTTTAAAAAGAAACTGAATCCCTTTACTCATTCCATCCGCTATCTTTCTACTTCTCTCGACCATAGCCTTAAAGTCTGCTTTAGCGCCTGTAATTTGGATACCATAGTCAGACGCATGGGTCACATATTCAAATACCTGTGCGCTTTTTAACAGAGCTTTGGTGGGAATACAGCCCCAGTTTAGGCAAATCCCTCCGAGTTCCGACCGCTCTACAACTCCTACTTTCATGCCCAACTGGGAGGCCCGGATGGCGGCCACGTAACCGCCCGGCCCACTCCCAATTACTATTAAATCATATATTGAAGCCATTTATTTTGTATTTTAATTCAACTCTCGGATTGCTGCAAATTTAACCCAATAGTTTAGACAAAAAAATCCTCGCTCCGTAGGAAAAATGTCAAATAAAGCCCCTGTAGTTCGATATTGGGTTAACCACTGAGCGGTTTTTTTTTAGAGCAGGAAAGTATATTTTTGAACACAAAAATAAATGGCAATGAAATTACTCGATGGTAAAATCGCTCTGATCACAGGGGCGTCAAAGGGAATCGGAAGAGCTATAGCTAAGGAATTTGCCTCCCAGGGGGCAAATGTGGCCTTCACGTATTTGTCCAGTGTTGAAAAGGGTGAAGCTCTGGTCAGGGAAATCGAGGAGCTTGGGATAAAGACCGTGGGATATCGATCCGACGCCTCTAAATATAAAGCAGCAGAAAATCTTATCAATCAGGTGGTATCTGATTTTGGTGGCTTGGATATTCTGGTCAATAATGCCGGGATAACCAGGGATAACTTACTAATGCGCATGTCAGAGGAACACTGGGACGAAGTTATTGACACCAATCTAAAATCAGTATTCAATACGGTAAAAGCAGTTACCCGGACGTTCATGAAACAAAGAAGGGGGTCGATCATCAATATCACCTCCGTAGTTGGTATAAAAGGGAATGCCGGGCAGGCTAATTATGCTGCGTCCAAAGCAGGTATTATTGGTTTCACCAAATCGGTAGCACTTGAGCTGGGTTCTCGAAATATCCGTTGCAATGCCATTGCACCTGGTTTTATCGAAACAGAAATGACAGATCAACTAGATGAGAAAACAGTACAAGGATGGCGGGATGCAATACCGTTAAAACGAGGAGGCAGGCCCGAAGATGTAGCTCACTGTGCAGTTTTTCTAGCATCTGATCGATCTGATTATATCTCAGGTCAAGTGCTTCAGATTGATGGAGGCTTGCTTACGTAAGCGACTGAAAGAAATAGCAAAACTATTTCTCTATGAACCTCGTTTTTCTAACTACCAGTTATTTGGTGCATGAAAAGATCTTTGTTAATTTTTGAAAACTCACCGTGGTTAATTCTAATTTGTTTGGTAATAGCTGCAGTTTTGACCTATTCCCTATATCGAAAACCTGGTCCTTGGAGTTCTATCACTCATTATACTTTAATCGCCTTTCGATTTTTACTTATTAGTTTTCTGTGTTTCTTGCTGGTCGGCCCCATAGTAAAACAGTTTATTAACAGGATTGAAAAGCCATATTATGTGCTTGCAATAGACAATTCCGCCTCCATTTCTGAAGTACTTCCCAAAGAATTTCTTTCTGATCAAATTAATAAAATCAAAACACTGGGGCAAACTCTTGGAACAAGCGGTTATGAAGTGGAATACAGGACCCTTGACCAAACAATTGAATCAAAAACTATTGATTCAATAAGATATGACCGTCCCAGTACTCCACTGAATGATCTGCTGAAGAGAATTCAAATGGACTACGAAGGTAAAAATATTTCTGGTGTGGTTCTGTTCAGCGATGGGATCCACAACCAAGGATTGTCTCCGGTTTTTACTCCTTTTAAGTTTCCCGTGTACTGTATGGGTATAGGAGATACCATACCAAAGCAAGATGTAAGACTAAAAGCTGTTCATTACAATAAGATAGCCTATCAGGGTAGCCGATTTATTATTCGGGCCGAAATACTTAATGATGGCTTCGCTGACAAAAATATGGTGATCAAAGTTTCTGATAGAGGTAGGACACTGCAAAGCAAAACACTCAAATTGAAAAACCCTCCACAGCTATTGGAGACGGATTTTAAACTGGAAGCAACCAATAAAGGCCTAAAAGATTTTACCATAACCATCGAAGCTGTTGATGAAGAATTCAGTCTTAAAAATAATGTCAGGCATGCCTATATAGAGATTATAGAGGGAAGGAGAAAAATTTTGCTGGCATCAAAAAACCCGCACCCAGATATAAAGGCCATCAAAAGCGCTATTGAAAAAAATGAAAACTATCAACTTGATCTTTATATTCCCGGAATATCCAACCCTGAATCCGAATCTTACGATCTGATCATACTTCATCAAATTAGTCAACAGGAACTTCGGAGAATCCCGACGATGTCCAATCACTTAAAGGCTGAACTCCCCTTGTGGACCATTGTTGGAAGCAAAAGCAATCTCAATCGGGTTAACTCAGAAAATAAATTTATTACAATAAAAACCATTAATTTTCAAAGGGATCTGGTTACCCCAAGTTTTAACTCATCTTTTTCAAAATTTCAACTTTCACCTGCACTAGAAGAGGCTATTACCTACTTTAACCCGGTATCCGTGCCCTTTGCCAATTATGAAATTGGTGGAGGAGCTGAGATATTAATGTTCCAAAAAGTAGGCAATCTGGTAACATCCAATCCTTTGTTGGCGATAATTGATGACGGGGATCGAAAAACTGCGGTTATGGTTGGTGAAGGCATGTGGCAGTGGCGAATGCAGGATTACGCAAAGAATCAAAGCTTTGAACTTTTTGACGAACTTGTTTCGAAATTGGTGCAATACCTGTCTTCCAATGAAGAAAAAAACCGGTTTAAAGTATATCCTTTGGTCCAGGAATTTTCTGTCAATGAGCCCGCGATCCTGGAAACAGAAGTCTACAATGAAATTTACAATGAAACTTATGGTCATGCTGTTGAATTGGAGTTACGAGGCCCGAATGGTTTTGTTGAGACCTATAGCTACGTTACCAGTTTGGGAAATACTAAATATCGGATTAGTGACCTGCCTCCGGGGATCTACACTTTCAAGGCACGAACGATCCTTGACCAAATGTCTGTGAGAAGTCAAGGACAATTTACTGTTACCGAAATGCAACTGGAAGTCCTAAGTTTGACAGCGAATCATCAACTTTTACGTAGTTTATCTTCAAAGACCAATGGAGTATTTTATAGTGAACATCAGTGGGAGAATTTAACCAGGGATCTAAGCGAAAAGCAGGCCCAAGGGATTATTTTTAGTGAAGAAATTTTTACTCCATTGATCAAATGGCCTTGGGCATTGGGCATATTGTTAGTGCTGGTAAGTATGGAATGGATCCTGCGGAAATATCACGGTTCTTACTAGCAAAGGTGCTGAAGAATTATCAACAATAAGCTACAATTGCCGGCGTTAGCCAGGTGTTATTGCGGTTAAAATTAACAGGTGTTTTGCATAGTTTAGAAAACTTTAAAACCAACTCTCATGGACGTGGTTGGGTAAAATCACTGGTGATATCTTTCACCCTGGTTGTTTTAGCTGTTTTAGGTTTGGCCGGGGCATTCTACTATTCGGTAGCGTGGGGCTTTTTCGGTGTCTTGCCTGATACTCAGAAAATTTTGAATTATGAAAATAATACTGCCTCGGAGATTTATTCTGCAGATGGTGTTTTAATTGGAAAATATTTCTTCCAAGAGCGAACCAACGCTTCATTTCAAGATCTACCTCCACATTTAATTGAAGCCCTAATCGCCACAGAAGATGCGCGATTCTACCAGCATAAGGGAATTGACATACAGAGCTTATTCCGGGTAGCAATAAAAACCTTGCTTTTAGGAAATCGAAGCTCCGGGGGTGGCAGCACAATCACACAGCAACTGACTAAAAATATTTTCCCCAGGACTGATAAGGGACTGCTCGGATTGCCCATTAGCAAGATAAAGGAAATGATCGTTGCAAAAAGGATAGAGCGGGTCTATGAAAAAGAGGATATCCTAACTCTTTATCTGAATACCGTAAGTTTCGGTAATAACGCCTTCGGAATTGAAACCGCCTCAGTGAGATTCTTCAATAAGTTACCTCTTGAACTTACCATAGAAGAGTCAGCGGTATTAGTAGGAATGCTAAAAGCTACTACACTCTACAATCCTAAGCGCAACCCTGAAAAGTCACTGACACGACGTAATGTGGTGTTTAATCAAATGGAGAAATACGGGTTTCTTACAAATCCCGAAAAAGACTCCTTACAAAATCTTCCGTTGGAAATTGATTTTACACTTACTACACACAATGAAGGGATAGCCACCTATTTTCGAGAGTATCTAAGAACTGAAATTCAGGCGTGGTGCAAAACCCACAAAAATGAAGATGGCAAACCCTATAATCTGTATACTGACGGGCTTAGAATACACACCACCATCCACTCTAAGTTGCAGATATTTGCCGAACGTGCTGTTTCAGAACATATGAAGAAACTCCAGCTTACATTTAATGAGCATTGGGGAAATACCAGGCCCTGGTACCAACATAGAAATACTTTGCTTACAGCAATACACAAAACCGACCGGTACCGAAGGTTAAAAGCAAAGGGATTATCTGAAATCGAGATACAGGAAAATTTCAAGGATCCTCAACCGATGAAAATTTTTACCTGGGATGGTGAAAAAGAAGTAGACATGTCACCCTTAGATTCTATAAAACATTACTTGTATTTCCTAAATGCCGGGTTTATGGCAATGGATCCTACAGATGGTGCCATTCTTGCTTGGGTAGGGGGAATTAATCATACTTATTTTAAGTATGACCATGTAAATAGTGGCACTAAGAGGCAGGTGGGCTCCATTTTTAAACCGGTGGTATATGCTGCGGCACTGGAAAACGGAGTAAAACCATGTGACTTTGTCTCATCCAGGCGTGTAACCTATACCAACTTTGATGATTGGTCCCCTGGGAACTCCAATGAAAATTATCAGGGATATTACTCAGTTCAGGGCGGTCTAACACATTCAGTTAATACTGTCTCGGTAAAGGTCCTTAAAAGAACGAAAATAAAAAATGCTGTGTCCATGGCCCATAAGATGGGAATTGAAAGTGAAATACCCGAAGTGCCATCGATCGCATTAGGAACGCCAAACCTGTCCCTGTTCGAAATGGTGGGAGCATATAGCAGCTTCACCAATCAAGGAACAGCGGTTAAACCCAGGTATTTACAAAGAATTGAGACCCAAGACGGCAAGCTTCTTGAAGAATTTGGGCCTGGTATAAAAATGAGGCGGGCCATGTCCAAAAGAACTGCTACGCTTATGTTGCAAATGTTACGACAAGTAGTGGACAAAGGGACAGCACAAAGACTAAGATCAAATTACCAACTTACTAATGACATCGCAGGCAAGACAGGCACTACCCAATCCCATGCAGACGGCTGGTTTATTGGAATAACCCCAAAACTTGTGGCCGGTGTCTGGGTTGGAAGTGATGACCCACATATCCATTTCCGAACCATTACCTACGGTCAGGGAGCAGCTATGGCCTTGCCTATCTGGGGTTTGTTTATGCAGCAGGTAAATAAAGATAAGGAATTTAAGGACTTAAAGAATGCCAAATTTCCCCCTCTCGCTTACCCATTAGATGCCCTATTGGATTGTGAAGACTACCGGGAGAATCGATCTGTTAGGGATATTTTCAAACAAATACTTGGTGGGCGAAAGAAAAAGTCTAAAGAACGGAATAGGAAGACAAAACGACGGAAATACCGGTAGGCCAGCACTACCTGCCAGCGTAACCTAAAAATCTTGATTAATTACCTGATCTGGGTTTAAATGTAAACCCCTTGCCAGCGCTGTGATCACCAAACTCTACATAAATAGGAGTTGGGTCCACGTCTTCAAAATCCATCAATAAATCCCCCCAAGAGGGTAGTTCGGACTGCTCGGATTTCCGTAAGTAAGTAATAAATGCCCTGCTTAATTGAGAACCTGCATTATGACTGGGACCTTGTTCATAGTGTAAGGAGCTAGATAAAATACCCAGCCTGGTCTTTCCTTCCGGCATGACAGTACTATTGCTATCTTCAGGCTGTTCCTGTAATTGTGCCAATATCTCTGATAATGGTTCGCCCCTCCCTTTCACGGCGTCCATCAGCATAAATATATGTTGGGCCGGTATGTTATTAACAATAGACTTTATGGCGCTGTATGATATGTAGGTAGTATTTGCATCTGGAATATTTACTGAATTTTTGCATACCAGGTACCCCTCGCCAGAACTCGGATTAAAGTAACCATGACCTGAAAAGTAGATAAACAGTTGGTCATACGGTTGAAATTCCTTTACTACATATTCCTCCAACTTACTTAGCAGGTCAAAAGTAGTGGTGTTTCTGACAATCTCAATGTTAAAACCACTTTCCTCCAGTACTCTGGCGATCTTATCCGCATCTCTTACAGGTCCTTGCAAATCATCCCATGATTCATATTCGTCAATACCAAAAATCAGGGCGTGATTTTTATGCAGCGAAGCGGATATCTGGACTTCGATCTTTCTCTGATGTTTTAGAGCGCCTTGTTCGTTTTGGACAATTAATTGCAGGTCATTGGAACCAGTTTGTAACTGCACGGTTTTCTCCAGCCATGCGTCAAACAAATAGCCTGTGTCTGCTTTTGAGAAATTTTCAAATACCTCCACCACCTGATTATTCACAACCAAGGTTACTTTAACTACAGGCGATTTTGAGCTAATACCTAATTTCAAATTTACCACTTCCTTGTTGACCGTTTTTACGGACTCTAAGGGATAAATCCATCTTATAGTGGGTTTTACAGACTTGTTGGATAACTCTGGGTCGGTTATTTGAATTTCAAGTGCATTACTCTTGCCTGAAAATGTTTGAGATACCCCCTGATGGTATGTTCCAAAAGAGCATACTATCAAACATGTAAGCCATAGTAAAATGGTTTTTTTATTGTTTAATGACACGTTTATATATCGATTTTTGTCCATTAACCTCAAGACGAAGTAGATAAGTACCACCAGGGATACGACTTCCATTGGCATTTGTTCCATTCCAATCTACTTTGTAGAATCCAGGCCTGTACTTATCTTCCCAAAGTGACTTGACCCTTCTTCCCATGAGGTCATACACTGACAGGCGAACAAAATCTGAGTTTAATTGTTCAGGCAGTGTAAAAGTCACTGTCAGATTGCTGGTAAAGGGATTGGGATAAACAGCTGCCAATACCGCCTTAGCTGGTTGTAGCTCTCTGGCTATGAATTCACTACTACCATAATATACAGCAAATTTATGAGTTTCCTGATTGGTGAAGCTATAATATTGATTGTCCAACATATTGATAACTATCTCTTTGTCTTTATGGTAAAGCCATAATTCCTTTTCTTGAGCCATTGAGGGAATTTTTGACCAATCAAGGCTGATCTCTGAGTCGCTGACATTGGTTTCAACAGTAAATTCCCAGATATGTTGCCCGGAGGTTGTTACTATATCTCTGGAAAATTCCGGCGCAAAATACTCCGGTTTCTTGAAATTCACATCCAGATATTCCAGGAACCTGGGAGCCCGTATACGATCGTAGGGGTCCTTGCTGTGGTCCGCTTTTTGTCTCATTCCGAGCCCTCCGGTGTTATTCTTTAAGTTGGACGTGGAAAGGTTAAGATCCAACTCCCAATTATTTTCATCATTGACGTCAGGAGATGACCCAATCCTTCCTCCTTGTATGGCAGCGAACTTTTCTAATGGAATTGCCAAAGTTGTTGACTGGTTAGCAAAAACAAATGCTCCCTGGAAGGACTTTAATACCCCGGCTGTATTATAACCGCCATTGTAGGTAGTAACTTCCAGGTCAACCCCTTGGGCACCATTACGAATAAGTACTTCAGACCAGGATATATTGTAGTTATAGGGATTCCCAATTAGGGTCCATCCCTGATCAAGCTGTATATTAAACGCTCTGTCAGCAAACAGCTCTGTGGATCCAGGGCCAGTATCTAATGATGCATTATCTTTAGCAATCAACCAATACCCCTTGCCCCTTTCCAGCGAATTCAGTCCTTCCTGATGTTCAACCAGGCGGTTATTTTGGTATGAGAATAATCTCCACTGGAATTGGTCATAGGGACCGAGATCGTCCTGGAAAACCGCCGGTATGCTGCTGTCATCCAGTTTCAAAGGAATAGAAACCAGATTATAGTCTGTAATGCGCTCCCCGAATACCATGCGCTCGAAGTCTAACCCGTCTCCTTCATATTGGTTGTAAGTAAAGCCTGGCAAATTAATCGCACTGCCCTCGGTATTGCTTACAATAAACTCGTATTGAATACCCAAATCATCAAATAAGCTGCCATCAACCACGGTTTGGTAAAAACGGTCCCCTGAGGTCAACTCAATGATCTTCCAGGCATCTTTGGGAGTAGTTATACCCCTGAAGCTGAATAATACCCTGTCAACATCAAACCCTTCTTCAACCGTGATACTGTATGTCTCGCTTGAATTGGTGACCGGATGAAATCTTGGAAGCTCACCAGGTATAATAAACGGAGGGTTCTGATCTGAAAATATGGAAATTACAAATGTCTGTTCCAATGCACTTTCTCCATCATCTGTTTTAACCCGTATATTGTAAAACTCCTGTTGGCCCTGATCAAAGGTGGTTAGCGAAATCAATTGATTTTCATTAATTTCGAATGCACTGTTATCTTCACTTCCATCGCCAACCACTAAACTATAGGTAAATGTCTCATTGGGATCTAAATCGACAGTAGTAAATGTGCCCACCAAATAACCAATAGGTTCATCTTCATGAATGAAGGTATTGCTAAGAATCAAATCGACGGGAGCATCATTGACATCTGTGATGGTAAGATTAACTGTTGCTACGTTTGAGACAGCGCCATCGTCATCTGTAATTGTATAGGTAAAGGTATCTGTTCCGGTAAAGTTCTCTTGAGGAGTATATTTTACCCCTTCTGCAGTAATTTCAACTACACCATTTGGTGGATCTGAAACCAAGATTACCCCACTGACATCCAGGGCGCCATCTACATCAGTATCGTTTTCGACAATATTCAGTATAGACTGGACATCTTCTTCTATAGTAATAACATCATCTACAGCGATTGGCAGGTCATTGATGTCGTTGATAGTAATCTTTACGGTAGCAATATTCGAAATCTGCCCCTGTTCGTCCTTGACATTATAGGTGAACAGGTCATTTCCATTGAAATCGGGTGCCGGGGTATGGGTTACTGTACCATCCGAATTCACCTCGGCTGTCCCATTGACAGGGGAAGTGACAATGCTCACAGTACTGGGATCAATCGAGCCATCAGAGTCAACATCATTAGCCAGCACGTTAATTAGCACTGGAATGTCTTCATCCGTAGTTACATCATCGTCATTTGCTACCAAAGCGTCATTCACGTCATTTACAGAAACGGTTACTTGTGCCACATTCGATAGCGCTCCATCATCGTCCTCCACAGTGTAGTCAAAGGTGTCCAGACCGTTAAAATTAGTATCCGGAGTGTATTGTACGGTTCCGTTAGTATTCACTACCACCGTTCCGTTGGATGGATTTGTGATGATCACTATTGACGCTCCGTTAATGCTGCCGTCAACGTCGGTGTCATTATCTGTCAGATTGATGGTTACTGATTTATCCTCATCCGTGTTGGCTATGTCATCATTGGCAATGGGGGGGTCATTGACGTCATTTACTGTAATTGTAACCAATGCCACATTACTCATCGCCCCATCGTCATCTTCTACCCTATAAGTAAAGTTATCATCACCATTAAAATCAGGGTCAGGAGTATAAGTGAAAGTGCCGTCCGCATTTACCACCACAGTTCCCTTACCAGGGTTTGAGAAGACTGATAAAGTTGAAGGTACCAAGTCGCCATCAATATCAAAGTCGTTGTCCAACGCAGCAATCACCACAGCTATGTCCTCATCGGTAGTGACATCATCATTGACCGCCACCGGGGGATCATTAATATCGTTGACGGTAAT
>CAZOJZ010000587.1:0-6251 GCA_964580205.1 uncultured Roseivirgaceae bacterium | reverse complement strand
TTTATGGTTGGCTTCGGCAATGAATCTTGAGACCAATTGGTCCTGATAAGTATATATAAGTACCGCCCCGGCCACACAAAACAGTAATAAAACCAGACCCAAAAAAAATAAAGACCTTTTTAGTAATCTCAGGGCGTCCATACCATGGCAAATTTATTAAATACAGAATGTAATGATCGCGGAATAATGAAAATCTTTGGATCTGCTAGTATTAAGGATAATGCGCGGGAAGGGGATTTAGTATAATATGTGAGATATACTTTTCGTTTGTGCTTAATTACTCATGGACAACTGGCGTTTTTATTTTAAACATTGGATTACCAGTATGCCTGATTTCCTGCTCACCATGGTGCAAGTATAAAAACATATATACTTGAGAAAAGTATAATTGTTTGTCTGGAAAAAGAGGCTTTTTACGTCATTAGATTAAATTCAACATTTTAACAATTTTAATCATGGCAAAATATCTTTATTTATTTAGAGGGGGTGAAGAAAATATGGCAGCACTTTCTCCCGAAGAAACTCAAGAACACATGCAAAAGTGGGGCGCCTGGATGCAGGGCTTAGCCGAAAAAGGGAAATTAATTGATGGCCTACCATTGAACAAGTCGGGAAAAGTAGTAGAAAAAGCGGGAGAACTGGTCCATGACGGACCTTATACCGAGGGGGCAGAAATGGTTGGAGGCTACATGCTCATAAATGCCGAATCTTTTGAAGAAGCCTTGGAAACTAGCAAAGGGTGCCCAATTTATGAAAATGGGGGGAGTACTGAGGTGAGAGAGATCATGAATATGAACATCTAGCATCGGTAGCAAGGTCCAATTAAATTATTCCATTAACCTGAATGTTTTAATTTTAAGACTCAACTGATAACGGTTGGGTCTTTTTTCTACTTATGGCATTTAATCTTGATATTGACTTTAAGGAAGAATTTTCCAAACAGGTAGCGTTGCTGACCCACAGTTTTGGTATTGATAAGATGGACCTAATAGAGGACGCTATTCAGGAAGCGTTTTATAAAGCGCTCAAGATCTGGCCTAATAATCCCCCGATAAATCCAAAAGGCTGGATTTATCGGGTGTCGAGAAATAATTTAATCGACAAACTTAGACAAAAGCAGCACATCAGCATTGAGCAATATGAATTCAAACTCGCCGCGGATGAGGATCATTGGAACGATCCACAATATATCAGGGATAACCAGTTAAAAATGATATTTGCTTGCTGCCATCCAGGCCTGAGTACCTCTGACCAATTATTATTAAGCCTTAAATTCCTGTGCGGGTTTGGCACCGGACAAATTGCCAGAGCGCTTTTGAAATCCCGGAGTGCGGTTGAAAAAGCAATTTTAAGGGCAAAGGTGAAATTTAAAAAAGTGGCCATAAATCTGGAGATCCCACATATCACTGACCTAAAGGACCGGATTGATGGTGTACTGGGGGTAATCTATCTGCAATTTAATGAAGGATACAAAGTATCTGAGGGCAATCAATTGACCAATAAGGACCTGTGCCTGGACGCCATAAAACTTGGTGAACTGCTGGTCACTTACCCTGATCTTTCTGTACCCGAGTTATCAGCATTACTGGCCTTGATGTATTTCCAGGCATCCAGGCTTGAGGCCCGAATAGACCAACAAGGTAATTTGTTGACGTTAGACAAGCAAGATCGAAATCTGTGGAACTACCAGTACATTCTTCAGGGCAATATATATTTAAGTAGGGCAGCTACTGGCTCTAAGCTAAGTCGATATCACTTGGAGGCAACCATCGCGAGCCTTCATTGTGCGGCAAAAAGTTATGACAAAACCAATTGGCCAGCAATAGTTGAATGGTATGACCTGGCTATCCGAACCAAACCAAATAAAAATTACCGCTTAAATAGACTTATTGCTGCCAGGCAATTCCTGGAGGTAAAAACCATTCTTAAGCAGGTCAATGAATCGCTCCTGCCCAAAAATCAATTTACTTATATTTTTCTGGGGGACCTATACAGAGACCTCGGAAAGAATCAAACCGCCTTGGTCTATTATCAGAAAGCTGGCAGTTTGATATTAAACAAACCGGAAAAAGACTTTATTGCTTTCAAAATCGCTCAGTTATCGAATTTGATTTCGAACAGACCTAAAATGCCTCGGTAAAATCAAAATAAATTCCTGTAGAATCACGGCCAAAGCCAAAGTCAATTCTCAAATTCATTCGAGGCTGTACCTCAAATCGATAGCCAAATCCGAAATTGGGGAGCCATTTGACAATGTTGTCCACTCCATCGAATATGGTACCAGAAGCAACCCAGGTGGTAAAACCATGCGAGCTCAGTTCACCTTGGTGATCGAGAAACATATGGCGATACTCAGCGGTGAAGTGCATCCCGGCAACATCCCGGTACTGTCCCTTTATATAGCCTCGCAATTCCCTGCTACCACCAAGTTTTGTCATTTCCGCCCAGGGGACATCACCATAGCCAAATCGGCCCTTATACCTAAAGGCAATTGTTTTGCCTTCCCGATCTAGCTGCCGGTAATGCCGCAGGTCCAACAATACCACCTGGTAACGGTTATCACTACCAAGGCCTGGTGTATAAAATGTAGCTGCAATATTTGCAAATATTCCTTTCCAGGCATTCACTACAATATCCCGGCTATCATACTGCAAGGAGAACCCAATCCCCGCATTGTAATTTTCCGGACCAAACTCAATAAAAGTCGGATCTTCTTCCATTACAGGGTTGGTTTCTACAGCATTTGTATAGTTGAAGTCAAACATTATACCCCCATACAGATTTGGGCGAATACTATAAAGGAATTCAGGTTTGAAAGCCCATCCCTGTCGATTATAGAGAGTCGTAGTATCGCTCTTAGGTATTTCCACTGCACTATTATATCCAACTCCGAAGTAATCATCCATTGCGTCACTATAGGCGGCTAATACATTAATTCTTACTTTGTCTTTCCACCAAAAAGATTTGAGTTTCGCCCCAAAACTGATATTACCCCTCGTCGATGCTAAAAAAGTAACTGGAAGCGACGATCTTTGTATCAGGGTATCATAACGATTGGTTTTAAAACTTAATAATCCGCCAACAGCAAATAATAATCCGGCGTCTGGTGTATATCCCGGACCGATCATAGGGCTTAAAAAGGGCAATCCAGCCTCAATTCGTTCATTTTTAAGTTTCTTTCTTCTTTCAAAAAATCCTTTAAGTCCATGTGATTGAGCGAGCCCTTCATAAGCCAAGATTGTAATTAGAATTACCGCCAATAAATTCTTTGTCCAGGCCGTCATGGATCAGGAGCCATATTAATTGGATTTTTAAAATCTCAAATTGTATTTCAGGGATAAATTAATTTAATCTTATATATTTGTCTCCTCAAACACAATAAAATATTTTAACACTATATCATGAAAACAATATTTAAACTAGCGCTAGCACTATTGGTTATTCCAATCTCCATGTCGGCGCAATCCAACATTGAAGAAGTAGATTACATCCAATCCATCTTTGGTATGGAAAAAAAGGCTATCGTCGCGGATTTTATTAAACTGGATGGGGCCGCAAAAGACGCATTTTGGTCGCTATATGATCAATACGAGGTAGAACGAAAAGAGCTTGGTAAAAGACGACTAGGTTTATTGAATGACTATGCCAAGAATTACGACAATCTTACTGATGAAAAGATTGATGAGCTGGCAGCAAGTAGTAATAAGCAATCATCTTTGGATGAGGGGCTTCGTTATAAGTATTTTAAGAAACTAAAGAAGGTGTCAGGATCTACTGCGGCTGCCCAGTTTTATCAAATTGAAGGGTATTTTAATGCGGCCATTCGAATGAGCATCCTGGAAAGTATTCCCTTTATCGGAGAACTTGATGATTAAAGTCCCCTCCCACAGAGGAAACTTTCTTATGTAACTGAATAAGATGGCAGTTGTTAGATGCTGCCCATCTTATTCTTCTTTACCACCTTCTGCTAAAGACATGCCTTCAGGCAATTGGGCAATCTATTCGATACCACCGGCGCTGCCATGTCAATCATTAGATACTTAGCCATCTTTTGTGTGTATCAGGTGGCCGTACATGGCCTCCACGCACAATCGGCCCAGCAGGTTGACCTTAAAACTCCGTTAACCTTATTTACGGACCCTAAGCAGTTTGAAGAAGGGAAAAAGGACCGAACCCTTCTAAATCAGATATCAGATTTGATAAGCGCCACCCCAACTGGCGAAGAGATCACCGTATGCGTATTCAAATTCGAACTTGAGAAACTTGCTCAAGAATTAATCGATGCCCAGGAACGTGGAATAAAAGTTAGAGTGATTCTCAACAAGGGTGACACCAGTAAAGAGACTAACAAGGAGGTAAAAGATTTACTACAGCTCGAACTGCCGGACTTTCACTGGATAGAAAATAAGATCTCAGATAAGGGTATTATTCACAACAAATTTATACTCTTCTCCAGGATCGAGTCAACCGATGGCCCCATCCATCATTTGGTACTTCAAACTTCCTCAAACTTCCAGAAAAAAGGGGCCAAGAAATTACAAGACATGCTGATTGTTACCAGTCCTGAACTCTATTATTGTTTCCTGGATTTTTGGTTTGAGATCAAAGTGTTGGGACGGGCTGATCGGTTAGAGAATTTCAACTATTTTTCTTGTTCTGATCAGAAAGGGAATAAAGCCTATTTTTTCCCGAAGCGAAGGGACCAGGAATCCCATGGGTCAGACAATGTGCTTAAAGCTCTAAAGGATGTGAAGCACCCCAAACAAACCAAGATTAGATTTGCGCATGGAAAGTGGGACGAGAACCGTGAAGATCTGGTTGAGCAGCTTCAAAAGCTCAAAGAAGGGGGGGCATTAGTGGAGGTGGTTACCAATACAGATGTTGATAAGGACGTCCGCAAGGAACTGAAAAACCTCAACCAGGGCATTTATTATCTAGACGACAGCTACAAACTACACACAAAATTCTTCTTGATCCAAGAAGGTAGCAGGAAGCAGGTTTGGACTGGATCACATAATTTAACAGAAAGATCGCTGCGTGAAAATTTTGAAGTATTACTAAAAATAGACGACCACCAGGTTTATGAATCTTATCTTGAATACTTCAATGAAATAAAGGCATTGGCCAGGCCATAGAAAAATAAGATTTACTAAGAGTTGAGGCCAGAAAAAATCTAAACTAATCCAGTTTATTCTTTAAATAATATTATTCTTTTTATAAGTTTACACCCCATATTTTGAGGTATGTTTTTTCACCTCGAATTCAAACAACATAGAGATAAATTGTTATGCAAAAAATAAAGCTTAAAAAGGATTGGTTGACCATAGGTTTGCTGATCTTGTTATTAGCGGCTTGTTATCCCAGTGAAGACTTCTTTGTTGAAGAACTGGATTTAGTGGTGACAAATTATGATGTAGATGAAGATTATTCCAGATTCCGAACCTTTGCAGTTCCGGACTCAGTAGTTAGAGTTGGTGATAACGGTGAGGATGATGGCCCGGGACCTTTTGATGATCTGATGCTGGATCTGGTGCGTTCAAATATGCGAGACTTGGGGTATGTAGAGGAATTGGATCCAGAGAACAATTCTCCGGATCTGGTGGTTTTGGTAGAATTATTGGTGGTAGATAATATTGTGGTTTCTCCATGCTACCCGATTTGGCCAGGATGGGGGTGGTGGGGACCATGGCCTCCCGGCTGGGGTCCAGGTTGGTGCGGAGGACTTCCCTGGGTGCCGGTGGGTTCGTATACTACTGGAACCATCATTTTAGATATGATCGACCTGGATCAGGCTGATGAATCTGAAGAAACAGTTCCTATTATATGGAATGCATTTCTTAACGGATTAGTCACCGGAAGTGATTCAAGTATTGAGGCCCGTATTTTAACCAACATCAACCAGGCGTTTGATCAATCATCATATTTAGGGAGTAATTAGTAATTCAATCAGAAAGATCATGTTTGAGAGATATATTATTTTATTATTAGCAGCCACGTGTATAGCACAAAATGCACAAGCACAGGAATGGGACTGGGCAACCAGTGTCCACTATAGCTTTGGACTGCCGACGGGTGACCTGAAAGACTTTACAGACAATACCAGTTTCCGCGGGATTGTCTTCGATGCCAAGAAATTCCAAAGTGAGCAATTCAGTATAGGCTTTAGTCTTGGGTGGCAGGTGTTCAAGGACCGGTTAGAGGGTACCTTTTCGGAAGAAGGGCGGGATGTTACCGGGACCCAGGTGCGATAT
>CAZOJZ010000586.1:0-2253 GCA_964580205.1 uncultured Roseivirgaceae bacterium | reverse complement strand
CAGGAGATGCCGGCAGAAATCACCAGTGATATTGAACTGCCAACACCTATGCCAGAAATAACCAAGGAACCAATCAAGATAGTAGAGTTAACAAAGCAAGAAACTGCAGTAATTACCGAACAACCGGTCGCAGTCAAGCAGGAACGCCCGGCAGGTCCTACCCGGCGCATCTATGGTAAAATCATCTTATCTTCATCTGGAGAACAATTAGAGGGAGTCAACATAATGGTTCCTGGCAGTAATGTAGCAAAAGTCTCCAATGCCAATGGAGGATATACTATAGAAGTACCCGAGAATACACGGGAGTTGGTTTTCATCTATCGCGGCAAGAAATTAGTTCAGCGAGTAAGCCCGGGAAACAGCCTGGTAAATGTTAGCCTGAACCTGGAAACCATGCAGTACGACTAAGGGAATAGCTTGGTATTAAGGGATTGTTATATTTGTTCTTGTTAACCCCTGAAACCATGTACAGACAGCTATTGATTATTGGGTTACTTATCTCATGTCAACCCAACCAGGATTTAACTGTGGATGTACCTGTTCTCAATCTTGAGCAAGCCAATCGACTGGCAGCACTTCCATTAACATGCTTGCAACAGGAGTACCCCAATAAACTCAGTCAAACATTGAGTGATAGTACTTCCCTGGCTCCTCCCAGGAAATTGCATCCGGCATTTTATGGTTGCTTTGATTGGCACTCTTCCGTACATGGTCATTGGATGCTGGTTCGTTTGCTTAAAGAATTCCCAACCATGGACCGGGCCGAAGAAGTACGGGAAAGACTTAGATCGAATATCAGTGCCTCCAATATTCTGGCAGAATTAAAATACTTTCAGCGCCAGCAAGAGAAGTCTTTCGAAAGAACCTATGGATGGGCCTGGTTGTTAAAACTGGCTGAGGAATTACACACCTGGGATGCTCCTTTAGCACAGGAGTTGTCAAAAAACCTTAAACCATTGATTGACCTCATTATATCGCGATATATTGAATTCATGCCAAAACTTAAATATCCAATCCGTGTTGGTGAACACACCAACACTGCTTTCGGGCTCACTTTTGCCTGGGATTATGCGGTAGCGGTAGGACAACAAGAATTGCAGGAGCTGATCAGAGACCGGGCAATTAGCTTTTATCAGGATGACAAACACTGCCCAATATCCTGGGAGCCCAGTGGGTACGATTTCTTATCACCATGTCTGGAAGAGATCGATATCATGCGCAGGGTTCTGGATCAGCACACATTTGGTGATTGGCTAGAGACTTTTATGCCAGGGTTACAGCAGTCTTCATTTGAACTTTCACCCGGAGAAGTATCTGATCGAAATGACGGCAAACTGGTGCATCTGGACGGGTTAAACTTCAGTCGCGCCTGGTGTTTATACGGAATAGCCAAAACATTGCCTGAGTATCAGCATTTGGAAGACATTGCCCACCATCATGTAAATTACTCCTTGTCCAATATTGTAGACGGAGGCTATGAAGGGGAACACTGGTTGGCTAGTTTCGCTCTATATGCACTATTTGAGGCACCTGGATAGGTAACTCAGTAAGACGGAAGGTGCTGGATTTTAATTTTAGCCTACACCCTGAAACCATTCGTTAAACTTGTCGCCCATTACCGGAACCGGCTTCATTTGGCCACCAATGGCATTGATAATTCCCATGACCCACATAACTAATACCAGTAAAGACCCAATCACTGCCAGAATCCAACCGATGACCGGAACAATTGCAATGAAAGACATAGCCACACCACTGACTGCTATTCCCAGCGCCTGGCGGATATGGTAACTGCCAAAAGCATCTTTTTTTTCCATATTTAAAATAAAGGCGATGATAAGACCGATTACGGTTATATAAGCAATTATACCGATGGCTTTGTCTTTGACGGGTTCAGTTTGGTGTTCCATGATTTAGGTAGTTGTTTGATATCAACAAGATATGGAATTCAGCGGAAAACTGTAACTTACCCATTGATTTTTAGATAAGTAAGTGGTGGAAGACCAACAATCCGGCTGTATAGACATTCCCAAGATTTTTTACTCCGACGCCACTGGCGGTTACTTGGACCGCTGTCTTGGTTGCGACAGGCCACTATTCAACCAGGAAACGGATTATTTGATCGAGAAGGCCTTTAAAAGTTATCAGGGGCTCAAAAGTTATTCAACCATATTCGAATACGCCATGTGCCTAACCTGTGTGAACCGTATGCACAGCACTCTTTCTGAAGAATCCAGGGCCAATATAAATGCC
>CAZOJZ010000585.1:0-6398 GCA_964580205.1 uncultured Roseivirgaceae bacterium | reverse complement strand
TGCATAATGTCTTGGTGTGACACTAAATTAGCACCTCCAACTAATTTTATTAGATGCTCATGCTTGTCCATCAGATTCTTGATTTGATGCAGTAACTGAGCTTCTGGTACTTGCCCCACAATGGTAAGCTGTACCGGATATTGTTTATAGCCCAATGCCTGTACCAAAGAAATGGCTGCTATAATTCCATTCTCTCGGATAACGGTGCCGGTAAATACCAAATGGACCTTGTCATTAGCTGAAGTGTGGCGGGATACATCAAGCTTGTGATATTTGTTCTCTAAAATAATATGCTTACCCTTTACAAAAGTTAATTCGTCAACATAACCTTTTTCGGCCAGCAAGTATTGATCAATAAACGGACGTGTACCCATTTCTATGATCCAGATGGCTAATTTTAAGAATGGCTTGAAAAGTCTTGGATAGGCAGATTGATATTGAACATTTCTTCGGTAATTTTCCTGAACATCATACCACAGTTTAGTTCTGAAGAAAATCTTGTATAATACCGCGGGCAGAAGCAATTCTGGCGTGCATACTACTGTCAGGTCCGGTCGCAGCCTGAGCAGATTAAGAAGAAATTTCCAGGGGGCCAGCAGTCTGCCGAGCCCCAGCCGGGGACCCTGATATAAAGAATGAAAACGGATGCCCGAATGGGAGGGTAGTTTTTTTATACCAAAGCCTATGATATTTACCTGGTATTTATTTGATTCGCGCATTGAAAGTCCTAGCTTTTCATATAGCCGGGTATCATTTACCGGCTTGAGTATGGAGGCGATCACTGCAACTTTCTCGGACATATAACTTACACAATGAAAACTCAATTTATAGAATTAAAGGAAATCATCGAAACCTCCTGGGAAAACCGGGAGTTGCTGAAAAAACCAGAGACCGTGGAGGCCATTGAATCAGTGGTAGAATACCTCGATAAAGGAGCAATCCGGGTGGCCGAACCATTGGCAAACGGCTGGCAGGTAAATGAATGGGTTAAAAAAGCAGTGATCCTATATTTTCCAACGCAGCAAATGTCCAAAATTGCAGTCGGTCCTTTTGAGTTTCACGATAAAATACCACTTAAGAAGGATTATGATAAACTGGGGGTAAGAGTGGTGCCACATGGCTTGGCAAGATATGGAAGTTATTTGGCTCCGGGCGTTATTATGATGCCATCATATGTAAACATTGGGGCCTATGTGGACAGCGGTACCATGGTAGATACCTGGGCCACCGTAGGCAGTTGTGCACAAATTGGCAAGGGCGTACATCTCAGTGGCGGGGTAGGTATTGGAGGGGTGCTGGAACCGGTACAGGCAGCTCCCGTCATAGTTGAAGATGGAGCCTTTATTGGGTCCCGATGTATCTTGGTAGAGGGTGTACATGTGTCGAAAGAAGCAGTACTAGGGGCTAATGTTACCTTAACTTCAAGTTCCAGGATCATAGATGTGACGGGCCCTGAGCCTAAGGAGTACCGGGGATTTGTCCCAGAGCGTTCGGTAGTGATCCCAGGATCCTATGCCAAAGAATTTCCATCGGGTTCCTATCAGGTTCCCTGTGCGTTGATCATTGGTCAAAGGAAGGAAAGTACCAACCGAAAAACCTCGTTGAACGATGCACTTAGAGAAAATAATGTAGCTGTATAATGACCAAAATGACCTAACTTTAACATCCTTTTTTTAATCACAATGAAACAGTTATTATATTTTTTAGGCTGGGTATTTCTTATTGCTTGTAGTGAACAGGCATCTGAGGAGGGCGACCTATATTATCAGGCAGGGGATTTCGAGCAGGCCATTCGGTCATACAGCGCTTATTTGGAACTAAATCCGACCAATGTGAAAACCCTCTATAATAGGGGAAGGGCATATCAGGAGCTGGAACTTTTTGGATTGGCGTTTAAAGATTTCGTCTCGGTCCTAGAAGAGGACGGAGAAAATTTGCAGGGGAATTTGAGTGTGGGCACTTACTATTACCGCAAACAGGATTACGAAAATGCCAGGCATTATTTCGACCAGGCGGTAAAATATCATGAGAGCAATGCCCAGGCGTATTTTTTGAGGGCCCGGGCCTATCACAAAGTCGGCAAAAAGAAAGAGGCCATGAAAGGATACAACCAGGCTATTATCCTAAACGGGGACTATGGCGATGCTTATCTTTATCGCGGGGCCCTGAAATCCTATCTAAAACAAAACCGCAGCGCTTGTGAAGATTACCGCAAGGCCAAAGCCCTGAATGTGGAAAAGGCTGAAGCTGCTCTTAAGAGTTTTTGTAGGTAATTTGTAAGCTGAATAGATATAGCGCGAGTCTTCAGACTCGTGCGCCTCACTGAAATTTTCCATAAATTGAGACTTCCTCTTTAAGTGATGTATTATGAATAGATTATTTGCTCCGGGTTTAGTTCTTTTCATCCTAGCGGTGTTATTCACTGCTTTTACCAACTCCCAGTGGCCTTCAGGTATTACTCAGAAAAAAACTACCCTAATGATTGGAGTGGCAAAGATCAATATTACTCCTCAAACCCCCATACCCATGAGTGGCTACGGTAGCAGAGATCAAGTATTTAAAGGAATTCACGATTCATTGTATGCGACCGTTGTGGTGTTTGATGATGGCAACCAGCAGGCGGTACTGGTTACAGCGGATCTAATTGGGTTTTCTAACCAATTTTGTAAGGAAACTACAGATATGATTGAAAAGACCACTGGAATTCCAGGCACAAATGTATTGATTAGTGCTACCCATAACCACGGCGGACCCGTGAATAACACTTATGGAATCAGTGAAAACACAGATGTAACTGATTATGTAGCCTTTATGCAGAAGCGGTTGGTAGAGGTTGTTGTAAGGGCTGCCAACCACCTGACCCCTGCTCGTATTGGTACCGGTACCGGGAGGTGTAATATGAACATTAATCGCAGGGCACTATTTGCTGACGGTAACATTTGGTTGGGACGAAATCCGGATGGACCCTGTGATAAAGATGTATCGGTGGTCAGGATTGACGATATGTCATATAACACATTGGCGGTGCTGATAAATTGGCCCTGCCACGGCACCACAGGTGGCTGGGAAAACTACCAAATCTCCGGAGACTGGCCTGGGGCCACTTCAAGGTTTGTTGAATCACGTATGGGCGGTGAGGTCCTTGTTCCAGTTACTATAGGTGCATCTGGAGATATTAATCCCATATATGGGCCAAATGACCGATTCACAGATATCGACGCCATTGGCAATATATTAGCGATGGAGGTCATCAATGTTGCGGAATCAATTAAGACCCATGACGGAGGATCGATCTTCACCGCAAAAAGGACCATCATGGCCAAAGGAAGAAAACCAACTGATAATCGTTTGCCGAACCAGGAGTTAGAGCCAGCTGCTGACGTAGAAATTTATTTATCAGTATTAAAGGTAGGAGCAGTGGTTTTTGCGGGTATTTCCGGCGAGGTAATGACCGAAATTGGTATGAAAATTAAGAAACAATCGACCTATAGTCACACAGTTGTTGTCACCCATTGTAACGGAAGTGCTGGATACCTGGTAACTGACAATACCTATACTGAGGGAGGGTATGAGGCTATGGTATCAAGGACCATGCCCGGAACCGCTGGTCAAATTATGGATAACTTAAATCAAATGATCAGGTCATTATCCAATGATTGAAGGACTGATTGACTGAAGGATTGAATAAAACAAGCCAGGTAATCTGGCGCACTTTGTAATTCTTCAATCGTTAATCAGTGTTCTGTTTTCAATTGCTCTCATGTTCTACTGCTCCCACGCTACTGCTCTCATGTTCAACATGATCGCAAATCTCTGTGCCGGCTTTTTTATGCGTGCCGTGACAGTCGGGGCAGCTCTCCCTAAGAACCTTTTCACCATGACATACTTTACATGGCGTTTGTCCTTTTCCCTGACAATTGGGGCAAGTGTGATATTGAATTTCACTAAATGCATTGAGTGAGGTAGTAACGCCGTTACCCCTGCACACTTCACAGCGGTTTATCCCAACACCATGACAGTAGAAACATTCGCTGGTGATTACACCTGTTCCATGGCACAAATCACAGGAAATCAAGCGATATCCCCGGTTATCACATAGTTTGCAAACCAGGATTGATTCGTATTCATCGTCCAGGAAATGTTTGAGGTCCATGGCCTGTGGATAATAGCGGCCGTTGGGTCCGGCCATACGTAGGTATTTATTTAGAAAATTCTTGCTGTTATGGTATTGATGTACCATGTACAGAGTTTCAGCAAACAGATAACTAAGATCGTCAGGCAGTACTGCTTTCATTTTTAGTATCCGGCGAAAAGTTAAGTTGGCGTCCTCATAGTTGCCATCATTCATTTGCTCAATGGCCACTTCCATCTGCTCTTCAACCTGCTGGTTATGGCTTTTTTGCGCCCAAAGTGCATGGCCACATGACCAGTCCATTGCTAAAACAAGCACCATTAATTTTAGTAGATTCTTAATATCCATTATGTAAAGTTAATAATAAATGCGCAAGTGACCCTTCGAAGGAGTTTCCCATCAAATATCGGGCTAGTCTTCAGACTCATGCCCTAATGTTACTGGTCTTAGGATATCCTAAGACCAGTAATCCTAAGACCAATAACATCCTTTCACACCCTTCACCGTACTATTAACAGAATTTACTGGATACCACCAATTCTTTACCGGAGTCTTTCCATGAGTAAAAACCTTCCCCTGATTTCATTCCCAGGTGCCCGGCGGAGACCATGTTTACTAAAAGCGGACAAGGAGCATATTTTGACTGTCCAAATCCATCCTGAAGGACCTGTAAAATGGACAAACAAACGTCCAGGCCTATAAAATCTGCCAGTTGCAGGGGCCCCATGGGATGTGCCATGCCCAGTTTCATTACGGTGTCAATCTCTTCGACCCCGGCTACTCCTTCATGCAGGGAAATAATGGCTTCATTTATCATGGGCATTAAAATTCGATTGGAAATAAACCCCGGATAATCATTTACTTCCACCGGTACTTTGTGCAGTTTTTTAGCCAGTTCCATTACTTGTTCCGTAACCTGGTCGCTGGTAGCATAACCCCTGATCACTTCTACCAACTTCATTATCTGGACCGGATTCATAAAATGCATGCCAATTACCTGAGAAGGGCGAGCAGTAGCAGAGGCTATTCTGGTAATGCTTATAGACGAAGTATTGGAAGCCAATATGCAAGCGGGTGGTGCATGTTCATCCATTTGTTGAAAGATGGAGATTTTAATATCGAGGTCTTCGGTGGCAGCTTCTACCACCAGGTCTGCATTTGAAACACCCGCTGAGATATCACTGGTAGTACTGATTCGGGCCAGGGTTCCCTCTTTGTCATGTTCAGTGATCAGTTTTTTTTTGATCTGCCGGTCCAGGTTGTTTGAAATAACTGACAGGGCTTGCTCAAGGGCTTGAACCTGAATATCCACCAGAGATACCTGGTATCCATTTTGGGCAAAGACATGGGCAATACCGTTTCCCATGGTTCCTGATCCTATGACGGCAATCTGTTTCATGTTGTTTTTGAGTTAATACCAGTGCTAACGCGGATTGAAAGTTATGGTTGACAATCCGCCAACAGGAGCCCCTGGTGTTTTACTCTTTGCAGTTATATAAATGTCATGGACACCAACTACTTGCTCTAGTTGAGCAGTGGCCTGAGCAACAAATATGCCTTCCCGAGCTTCAATTCCTGTTGATTCAAGGGTAGTCTCCGCTATCTTGGATCCTGTGGGGCTATCAAGGCGTATTTCTATAAACGCACCTTGTGGTCCCATGTTAATTCCGGATAGAGTGAGAGAACCCATACCGGTAAGGTCGATATTTTCAAAGGAAATAAAACTTGGATCAGCCCATAGCACTACTTCTGCTTCATCGTTTTTAAATACTTGTACTCCTTCCTGGCTGTCAAAATCTACTGCTTTTACCTGCAAATTCCGTAAGGCGAAAATCTGTTGACCACTAGCGGGCCCAGCTACTTCCCCTCCTTTATCAGTATATATTGCTTTTAAAATATATACCCCTTCCTGTCCCTTATCTTGGTGATTGGTAGTTGTAAAGGAGCCTTTTACCGGCAGGCTTTGAACACTGCCCTCCTCCCCAAAAGACAAAATGTACTGCACCATCTTACGGGCATCACTGAGACTAATTGACGGGTGCGCTGCCATGGGTGTTTCTCCCCAAACCCCGCTGCCTCCGTTAATCACTTTATTGCTCAATGTAGCTACCGCCCGTCCTTCTTTGCGGTACTTGTTTGAAATATCAACATAACTGGGGCCTACCGATTTCTTTTCAGGTGCATGACAAGCTTTGCAATCACTACCGGCGATCAAACTGGGCCCGGTAGCCAAATGTTGCTCTTCATCATCAATAATGTGGCCTTT
>CAZOJZ010000584.1:0-4381 GCA_964580205.1 uncultured Roseivirgaceae bacterium | reverse complement strand
TACTAGGGAGGAAACCTGATGTGATACTTCCTAATGGTATCAACATTAAGAAATTTGATGTTCAGCATGAGGTTCAGGTTATTCATCAGGAATACAAAGAAGAAATTCACCAGTTTGTAATGGGCCATTTTTTTCAGAGTTATAGTTTTAGCCTGGACAAAACACTTTATTTTTTCACCTCCGGACGGTATGAGTACATCAACAAGGGTTTTGATCTGACACTCCAAGCTTTGAACCTGCTAAATGAGCGGATGAAGAAAGCGAATTCTGAAATGACGGTGGTGGTGTTTTTTGTGACCAATAAAGAAGTCCATTCAATCAATGCGGACACATTACAAACCCGGGGTGTAATGGAGGAAATCCGTCAAACTTGTGATGTGATCATCAAGCAAATTCGCGACCAATTATTTTACTCAACTGCCGCTAATGCACAATATTATCTTCCTGACCTGAACGCTATGGTAGATGACTACTGGAAACTCCGGTTTAGAAGGATCATTCAGAGCTGGAAAACTGATAACCTACCACCTTTAGTAACCCATGATTTGGTAGATCCTCAAAACGATGATATTCTAAAATTCCTGGATCAATCAGAATTAAAAAACCGCCCAGAAGATAGGGTAAAGATTGTTTACCACCCTCAGTTTATAAGTCCCACCAATCCCCTGTTTGGTATTGAGTACTCTCAATTCGTACGGGGTTGTCATTTAGGAATTTTCCCCAGTTATTATGAACCATGGGGTTATACTCCAATGGAGTGTATCGCCAGTGGCGTGCCCGCCATCACCTGTGACTTATCGGGATTTGGTGAATTTGTACTTCGTAGAATAGCAAATCATGAGAGTTCCGGAATTTATGTAGTGCGGAGAAGTAAGCAGACCGATGTAGTTTCTGCTGAACAACTGGCAGATTTTCTTCTTTCCTTTATTCATTCCAGCAGACGAAGCCGCATCACCATGCGCAATGAAGTGGAACAGTGTGCGGAAAATTTTGACTGGAAATATCTGATAGCTCATTATTTGAAAGCCTACAGCATGGCCAGTGAAAAAGTCACCAAAGTGGTCTGATTCCCAACTAAACTTAAGGGATAATTATGTGGATACAATTCTTGGGTACAGGAGATGCCTTTTGCAGTGGAGGTAGATTTCAAACATGTTTTCTGGTTAAAGTACCGGATTATTGTTTTTTGATTGATTGTGGTGCTACCTCGCTGTTGGCCATGAAAAGCCTCAATATTGACTCAAATCTTATAGACGGGATAATAATTAGTCATTTTCATGGAGACCACTTCGGTGGCTTGCCTTACATTTTACTGGACGCCAACTTCAGCGGCAAAAGAACGCGACCCTTGAACATCGCCGGTCCGCCCGGTGTAGCCGCCAGGGTGGGGGAGTTATTGGCTGTTTCATATCCAACGGTTGATATTGACCACCTGACATTTGCGGTGGAGTTTATTGAATTCAGGGAAAACCAAAATATTGCTATGGGCCCTTTACAGCTTGAGACCTTTCCGGTTGTTCATGTCCCGGCATCCCTGCCGCATGGGATCAGGGTAAACTACCATAACACTACTTTGGCATTCAGCGGTGATACCGGTTGGACGGATAATCTTTACAAGATTGCTAATGCGGCTGATCTGTTTATATGTGAGTGTAACTTTTTTTCAACGAAGTTACCCTCTCATTTGAATTACCAGAAAATCATCGCAGAAAGAGATAACATTAAATGCGAGCGTATAATTCTTAACCACCTGGGAGCAGAAATGCTTGACAATATGGATGCGTGCATGCTTGAGTGTAGTAGTGATGGGATGATTGTTGAAATATGATTTATGGACCGCTGTTCCGGTAATCAAAGAATAAATAAATCAGGTGATTAATTACGTTATTAATCACCTGATTATGTAAAGCAGCCACACTAGTTTCAGAATTTTATTAACATTTGTGAAACGGTTACGTGTAATATTACGTAAGCACTTACATATATTAACAATGGATATTTTCAATCACCTTGGGGAACTGGCTTTAGGAAGTCGCTTAAAGCGTCTTAGCGATCAGATCATGCGGGACGGGACTAAAATTTATAAAGATTCTGATATAGATTTTGAACCCAGGTGGTTCCCGGTATTTTACACTTTGAGTAAAGAAGCACCTCGTGGAGTTACTGAGATTTCTATTGATTTGGGTACCAGTCACGCTGCCGTAAGCCAGGTGGTCCGTGAATTATTAAAAAAGGGTCTCCTGGTGGCCGTAAAGGACCAATTAGATGGCCGTAGGAAATTGCTTTCTCTTTCTGAAAAGGGCAAAAATTTACTTCCTCAAATGCAGGAACTTTGGAATGATATTGCGGTGGCTACCCATCAGTTGATCACCCAACACCAGACCAATATAATTGACAGCATCAGGGAAGTGGAAAGATCATTTGCTGATAACAGCTTATACCAACGAGTGGCTAAAGTTACACAGGAGCGTTGCATGGACCAGGTGGAGATTGTTGAATATCAAAAGCAATACAAAAAGTATTTCAAGTCCCTGAACTATGCCTGGATCAGCAAGTATTTTGAGGTGGAAGTAATGGACCAGCGTCTGTTGACCAACCCCGATAAAATTATTGAACAAGGTGGAGCAATTCTTTTTGCAAAGCTGGACAATCAAATTGTTGGTACCTGTGCCCTGATAAAAATTGATGAGCATACTTATGAACTGGCTAAAATGGCCGTCGATGAGCATTATCGGGGAAGACAGGTAGGTAAAAAGTTGGGCATGGCAGTTATTGAGCGGTCAGTTAAGCTTGGTGCTAAAAATCTGATTCTGGAGTCTAATAAAAAACTGATCCCTGCACTTAATCTTTATAAGAAGCTGGGATTCGTCCCGGTATGTTCGGAACATCACAAGTCCATGTATCAGCGGGTAAATATCACCATGCAAATGAACTTAGAGCACCATGACCAATAGAAACAAAGGTATATTGTATGCCCTATCTGCTGCATTAGTGTGGGGGTTTTTAGCCATAAGCTTGAAGGTTACATTGAACTATGTACCTCCACTGACCATTGTATGGATGCGATTTACAGTGGCCTTCTTGGTTTTGTGGGCTGTGCTTTTCCTTAAAGAAAGATCGGCGCTACAAGTTCTGAAAAAACCACCTCCGTTGGCCATATTGGCAGCGGTAGCGCTGACCTTCAATTATATAGGATATATCAAAGGTTTGGATTTAACTACTCCCAGTAATGCTCAGGTGATAATTCAATTGGCGCCACTACTATTGGTGGTGGTGGGCTTAATTATTTACAAGGAAAAAGTAAGCGCCCATCAAATATTTGGATTTGTAGTAGCTCTGTTTGGTTTTGGAGTGTTTTATCGAGACCAGATCAGTCAACTTTTAGGCTCGCCCGACAATTATAATACCGGGGTTACCTGGGTGGTAGGGTCAGCATTGGCCTGGGTACTATTTGCTAGTTTACAAAAAGGATTGGTACAAAAATTTCACGCCCAGGGATTAAATCTGTTGATATACCTGATTCCGGTTATACTGCTAATTCCATGGGTGGATTTCGAGGTAGTTGTTTCCCTAAGCCTGCCATTATGGGCCTTGATGATCTTTCTGGGACTTAATACACTGTTGGCTTATGGGGCCATAGCGGAAGCCTTTAGATTTCTTCCGGCCAATAAAGTTGGAATAATTGTTACCATTAATCCTATCATTACCATTGTGACCATGGGGTTATTAACCAGCATTGGAGTTAGTTGGATTGAACCGCAACGTATTTCATTGTATGGATTTTTGGGTGCGATATTGATTTTGGCTGGTGTAATCACTGCTATTATATTACAAAGGAAACCTAGTCCGGGCAATTTAGTAACCCGAAGGTGGAGATTAGGACTAAAAAGATAGAGTTATGAAATTATCAAAAGTGGAACATTCCATTGAACCAGATCTGCTTCGTACGATATTATCCGATGCATTGTTGGGGAAAAGAGCTCATTTATCTACTGAGCGGGCGTTTGAGGGTCTAACCTGGAGGCAAACCGGTTTGGTAGTATCTAATTCTCCTCATACTATCTGGCAGTTGTTGAAGCATTTAAATTACTGGCAGGACCGGTTTATCAGCAGGATTGAAGGCATGAAAGTATTACCCGCTAAAACCAGTGATGATGGTTGGAAATTTGATCCGGCACCACCGGATGAAGGAACTTACAATCGGGAACTGGGAAAACTGCTTATCGGTATTAATTACATGACCCAAACCATGTTGCCTAAGATTAATTGTTTAAAAGGCCCCATGGGCGATTACCCTAATGGTTTTGCGGTTATTCAATCAATGGCTTCCCATATAAGTTATCACTTGGGTGAAGTGATTTTGTTGCGTAGAATGTTAGGT
>CAZOJZ010000583.1:0-6608 GCA_964580205.1 uncultured Roseivirgaceae bacterium | reverse complement strand
CTATCATTCAAAGAGCTAACCTCCGGAATGCGCAAACTAATTCCCATCCTGCAAAACACCATGCTTCTTGGATCATTACTTTATCTGATAAACCTTGATTTTAAAACATTGGAGAAAGTCTTAGCTGATATTTTTGCTCAAAAAGGTCAGGAAATAATCGAACAGAACATTAGTGTGGCTCGAGTAGGTTACAAGACAGCCCAGGAACATTTTGCTTCTTCAAAAATCAATATAGATTGGAATTTCACTCATATAGGCAAACCGTTTTACTCTGGAAATACTGCTATGGCACTGGGTGCAGTGGTGGCAGGCTTAAAATTTTACGCAGCCTATCCAATGAGTCCTGCATCAAATATTTTACATTGGCTAGTCGCAAATAGTGAACGGTGTGGTGTGCTTGTCAAACAAGCGGAAGATGAAATTGCCGTAGTGAATCTGGCAATTGGCGCTGGATATGCAGGTGTTCGATCCATGTGTGCAACCTCAGGCGGTGGTTTTGCGCTCATGACAGAGGCAATAGGTGAAGCGGGTATGTTCGAGACACCGGTTGTTATCGTCAACGTACAACGTGGAGGCCCATCCACCGGCTTACCTACTAAAACCGAACAAGGCGACTTGAATCAAGCCATTGGTGCATCTCAAGGTGATTTTCCCAAAGTAATATTGGCCCCTAAAAGTTCTACAGATTGTTACCATATTGTAGGCGAAGCACTAAATATCGCCGAACAATATCAACTCCCAGTGATAATTTTATCAGATTTATTAATGGGTGAAAATTTTGAGACCATTGAACCGGGATCCTGGTCGCATAAAGTTAATATAAACCGGGGCGATCTCCTGGAAGAGATTCCTCAATCCATGAAGGAAAAAGATGGATTTAAACGCTACACATTCACTCCCTCGGGAGTATCACCGAGACCGCTTATTGGCAGCGAGGGAATGGTATATGTAACCGCTTCGGACGATCATGATGAAGACGGGGTTATAATCAGCGATGAGTTTACCAACCCCGCAGTAAGACGTAAAATCAACGAAAAGCGAATGCGTAAGTTAGATGGGGTACTTAATGAGCTTGAGCCACCACAACTTGAAGGTCCTGAAGATGCGAAAGTAACACTGATTGGATGGGGTTCGACATGGGGAGTAATTCATGAAACGATTGAACAATTGCAAGCGGCAGGCATCAATGCAAACCAGCTCCATTTTAGATACTTGCTTCCGTTCCATTCGAAAGAAACCCTTCAAATCCTGAATAAGTGCAAAAAAACCATTGTTGTCGAATTGAATGCCACCGGGCAATTTGCAAGGCATTTAAAAGCAGAAACGGGCTTCTCTAGCACGGATGTTATTTTAAAATACGATGGTGAACCATTCGAGCCAAGAATGCTTACACAAAGGGTAATAGCTATTCTAAATGGTGAACCTCTTGACTTGAACGTAACCCAAGATGAGGCCCGTGAAATGGCTTACCATTATATTCGGGTTCATATTAAGAATAAGCTTCGTCCGTCGAAAATTATTCAAGTTTCACAAAATGGTTATGGAGAACCAGTTTGGGTATTGGATCTTATTGAAAAAAATAATGGAGAACTGAGAGGAAAACTAACCATCGGTGTAGAAACGGGTTCCACTCATAAATGGGATCCTACTAATTAGAATTTAAAAAGATTAATGAATTTTATTATAGTTAAACATTAAGGAGGAGTTAACCATGAGTACAGCAAATACAATAAATGAAAATACCGTCAAAACTCGTGTAGTGGAAGTTAGTCCGGATTGGTGTCCTGGTTGTGGAGATTTTGGCGTATTGTCCTCCCTCAAAAAAGCCACGCTGGAAAAAGACATAAAATCACATGAAATGCTGCTAGTATCAGGAATAGGATGTTCATCAAATCTTCCTGGTTATGTGAATGCCTATGGAGTTCACAGTTTGCACGGAAGGGCATTACCTGTAGCAACTGGGGCTAAATTGGCAAACCACCAGTTAAAAGTAGTCATTACCGGCGGTGATGGTGATGGGTTTGGAATTGGTGTAGGCCATTTTATACATGCCATGCGCAGGAATCTGGATTTAACCTATGTAGTAATGGATAACGAAATCTACGGGTTAACCACCGGACAGGCCTCCCCCACCACCATGAAAGATCACAAAACTAAAACCACTCCCAGGGGCAATGTTGAACAACCTATTAATCCTCTAATGCTTGCTCTGGTTTCAGGAGCAACTTTTGTTGCGCGTGCGTTTTCCGGTCAGCCAGCACATTTGACCGCTCTAATTGAGCAAGGTATCGCTCATAAAGGATTTGCTTTTATTGATGTATTCAGTCCATGCGTCACTTACAACAAACTCAATACTTATAAGTGGTTTAAAGAGCGGATATATAAGTTAGAAGATGAGGCACCAGATAGAGATCCAACCGATTTTTCGGATGCGATGTCCACTGCAATGGAATTCGATGATCGTATCCCAATAGGATTGATTTACAAAGTGGAAAAACCAACATATGAAGATTCAGAACCTGTTTTATTAAACGGTCCATTAATCAAGCAACCCCTAGGTATTAAAAAAGAACTTTTTGATCAATTATTGCAGGAAACCATGTAACTGTCTGATACAAAAGACTAAATACTTTTCACATAAAATCATTGGCAAACATCTTCTGATTCTGCTATTTTTTCACTATTTTATTAAATATAAAATCAGCTTATGAAAATTGCCGTAATCTCCACCTTCCCCCCACGAAAATGTGGTATTGCCACCTTTGCTAAAAACCTTGTCGGAGCTATTGATCTTCATCAAACTGAAGAGGACAACTGTTTTATTGTAGCTATCAACAATCAAGACAATAATTACGAATATGATGATAATGTAAGGTTTACCATTCAAAAAAATATGCTGGCGGATTATATCAAAGCCGCGCATCACATTAATTACAGCGGTGCCAAGGTTTGTTTGCTTCAGCACGAATATGGGATTTTTGGAGGAGAGTCTGGAGTGTTCTTGCTTACCTTGGTTAACAGGCTTAAGATCCCCTTAGTGGTAACATTTCATACTATTTTGGATAAGCCCTCATTTATGCAACTTTCCATTATACAATCCTTGTGTAAAAAGGCGGTGGCAGTGGTAGTTATGAGCCAAAAAGGGATCAAATTTTTGGGTGACGCATTTCAGGTGAAGGACAACATTTATAAAATAGAGCATGGGGTACCGGACATAATTACGGATTCCAAAGCAACAGTGAAAAACACCTTCAATTTAAGCGATCGAAAAATTCTGCTCACCTTTGGTTTGCTTAACAGAAATAAGGGTCTTGAAACAGTTATTGAGGCCCTACCCAAGGTGATCGAAAGACATCCCGAAGTGCTGTATATTATCCTGGGAAAAACCCACCCGGGAGTAGTTAAGTTTGAAGGTGAATCTTACCGCAACAAGCTTAAGCTGTTGGTCAAAAAGCTTCGGGTGGAGAATCATGTTCATTTTTTCAACGAATACCTGAATGAAAAGCAATTATTTAAATATTTAGCGGCGGCTGATATTTATATTACACCTTACCTCAGCAAAGAGCAAATTACCAGCGGTACTTTAGCTTATGCCTTAGGAGCCGGCGCCTGCATTATTTCTACACCCTATTGGCACGCAGAGGAGCTATTATCCGGAGGAAGGGGCATAATCTTCCCTATGCAAGACCATAATAAGCTTTCCGCTCTGATAAATGACCTCTTGAAAAACGAAGATAAGGCTTCAAAAATGCGGGAATCAGCTCTGGCATACAGTGATCATTTGAAATGGCCCAAAATCGGCAAGGAATACCTCGACCTTTTAGAGCAAGCCGCTGCAAAAAAGGTGAAAAAGGAGCAACCTGCATCGATTGTAGATTTGTCCATCCTACCCCCCTTCTCACTAGCTCATCTTAAGCTATTAACTGATGACACCGGAATGTTGCAGCACGCTAAGTACAATATCCCCGACTATAAAACGGGTTATTGCACGGACGATAATGCCCGTGCGCTCTTGGCCATGACCATGGCCTACCATCAACGGAAGCAGCAGGATGTTCTTAGATTAATCACCCGCTATCTTAGTTTTATGTTCTATATGCAACGAGAGGATGGGAACTTTCGAAACCTATTAAGTTATGACCGCAAATTTTTGGATGAGACCGGAACAGAAGATGCATTTGGCCGTGCGATCTGGTGCTTGGGTTATTTGGTGAAATATGCACCTAATGCATGGATGCATACATTGGCCCAGAAAATGTTTAATAAAGCCGAACCGCATTTTAAACATCTGAAAACTATCCGGGGATTAGCAAACACTATGATTGGCTTGAGTTATTACCTGCACAAACATAGTTATGACGAACAACGAATGAGTTTGTTGCTCTCCTTGAAGAAAGCGATGCTGGAGATTTATCGAAACAACAGTGATGCGAATTGGCATTGGTTTGAAAATGAAGTCACTTACGACAACGGCATCCTGCCTCTGGCCTTATTTCATTATTATGAGGTAATAAATGATGAAGAGGTATTGGAAATTGCCACAACATCTACCAATTGGCTGGACAGTCTGGTTTTTAAAAATGATTACCTCTCATTGGTGGGCAATCAAGGTTGGTATCACAAAGGGGGGAAATTACCAATGTTTGACCAGCAAGCAATAGATGCCATGGCCATGACTTTCCTTTACTACAGGGCCTTTTACAACACCAAAAATGAAAAATATCTAAAACGAATGTTCAAGACTTTCCTATGGTTTTTGGGAGACAATGCCTTGGGTGTTCCAGTTTATGATCACAAAAGTGCCGGATGCTATGATGGTCTGGAAAAGAAAGGAATTAATGAAAATCAGGGCGCAGAAAGTACTTTGGCTTATTTTTTATCTTATTTCAGAATTTTGAAAGCCCAGCATTTTGAAGCTGAGCTTAACTTATTAAAAGGAATGGAAATTGCTAGTTCTGAAGAAACTACCGCTACTGTATGAAGTTAGCGGTACTGTCGCCAGTGGCTTGGCGCACTCCTCCTCGAAAATACGGACCCTGGGAACAGGTAGCAGCTAACGTTGCCGAAGGAATGGTTGCCAAAGGCCTGGAGGTTACGCTTTTTGCCACCGGAGATTCTATTACCAACGCTGCACTTGAGGCAGTTTGTCCCCAAGGATATGAGGAAACACCTGATGCTGATGCTAAGGTGTTCGAAGCACTGCACATCAGCCATCTAATGGAAAACTCTAAAAGGTTCGATATCATACACAATCACTTCGATTTTCTTCCCCTAACTTACAGCCGATTGATCTCCACACCTATTCTTACCACTATTCATGGGTTTTCCTCCAGCAAAATCCTGGACATATATAAAAAATATAATAGCACTACTCATTATTCATCCATCAGTTTGTCCGATCGCTCACCTGAGCTAAATTATATTGCGAACGTCTACAATGGCATTAACACCAATGACTTTACCTATTGTGAAAAGAAAGAGGATTATCTGTTGTATTTTGGACGGATTCACCCTGACAAAGGGGCCCATGATGCCATTAATATTGCAAAAAAAGGGGGACATAGGTTGATCATAGCTGGTTTTATTCAGGACAAACCCTACTTTGAAGAACGGATCAAGCCATTTATTAATCAGGATGACATTCAATATGTAGGAAATGCAGGCCCGGCTTACCGGGATGAGCTTTTAGGAAAAGCCAGGGCCCTGTTACATCCCATCCATTTTGATGAGCCATTTGGTCTGAGTGTGGCGGAAGCTATGTATTGCGGAACACCGGTAGTGGCCTACCGGAGAGGTTCTATGTCGGAATTGATTCTTCACGGAGAAACCGGATTTTTGGTTGACAACCTAGATGAAGCTTCCGATAAACTGGATGATCTAAACTCCATCTCACCGGTTGCTTGTCATCAGTGGGCCAAAGAAAAGTTTACCAACCGGATAATGGTGGAAAATTATTTGAAAGTATACCAAGAGATCCTAAACTAATCTAGGACATTCATGCTTTTAGCTCTTTCATCAATACATCCAGAGGTACCGTAGCAAATCGGCTGGAGTAATCTGATACTGCATAAGGAAGGATGAGTTGTTCATTGTGGATCATTGCGCCGCAAGAATACACTACATTAGGTACGTATCCTTCACGTTCTTCTTCCAACGGTACCAATAGCGGTTCTTTTAATCTTCCTATTTCTTTGGTTGGATCGTCTAAATCGAACAAAGTGGCGCCGATGCAATACCGCCGCATAGGACCGACCCCATGAGTCATAACTAGCCAACCTTCGTCTGTTTCCAGGGGTGAGCCACAATTACCCACCTGAATGTATTCCCAGGGATATCTTGGTTCCTGTATTTTTTTAGGATCATGCCAAACGTTAATGCGGTCCGAAAACATAATGTAATTATTAACCCCATCAACTCTTGCCAACATCACATACTGCCCATTGACTTTCCTTGGGAACAAAGCCAGATTTTTATTCTGTACTCCTTCACCATGAAGTGGCCTTATGTGAAAATTGTAGAAGTCTTTTGTTTCCAATAGCTTAGGAAGAATAGTTTTACCGTTGAAAGCTGTGTATATAGCATAGTAAGTACATTTATCGTTTTCCTCG
>CAZOJZ010000582.1:0-1875 GCA_964580205.1 uncultured Roseivirgaceae bacterium | reverse complement strand
GTAAGCGGATTGCTTAATAACCGGGTATATGGCCCCAGCGTTATGCCACCTCAACCCGAAGGGGTCTGGAATATAATCCGTCATATAGGCGGCTGGGAAACATCTGGGAATTCAGAAGACCAAAACAGGCGCGCCTTATATACATTTTGGCGCAGGGTGAGCCCCTACCCTTCCATGATCTCGTTCGATGCTACCAGCAGGGAGTTCTGTGTGTCAAGAAGAATTCGTACCAATACACCACTACAAGCATTTGTTACCCTCAATGATCCGGTGTTTTTTGATGCTGCCAGGTCTCTGGCTGGAAATATGCAGCTGGCAGCGGGTGATCTGGAAGGACAAATCGAGTTCGGGTTTCGACAGGCCTTTTACAGAACTCCTACAACTCAAGAGCTTTTAACTATGAAGTCATTATTTGAGAGATCACTGAAATTGTATCAGGAACAGCCAAATGAAATTGTTGCCATAACCAGTAATATTGATATACACACCCCGGAAATGGCTGCCTTGATCAATTTGGCAGCAGTAATTTTAAATCTGGATGAAATGATCACCAAAGGATAGGATGAAACTAGTCAAAGAACTTTTCCATCGAGAGAGTGAATACCTAACTCGCAGACACTTTCTAAAGCAAGGATCTCTGGGATTGGGGGCAGTAGCCATGGCTTATCTCACAGGTTGTCAACCACATCCTATTAAAGAATTGGCTGACAGGTCATTCAGCGAGTCTCCCCTAATAGTGCCTCGGGCCAAACGAATAATATTTCTGCACATGGCAGGCGCTCCCTCTCAATTGGACCTGTTTGACTATAAGCCATTACTACACCAACTGGACGGGAAGCCTTGCCCTGAATCGTTGTTACAGGGCAAGAGGTTTGCTTTTATTACCGGCACTCCGGATATGTTGGGACCTCAATTCACTTTTAAACAATATGGTGAGTCAGGCTCCTGGGTTTCACAATTACTTCCTCGTTTTACCAATATTGTGGACGATGTACTGTTTATGAAAGCAATGCACACCGAAGAATTTAATCATGCGCCGGCCCAGCTTTTTATGCACACAGGAAGCCCCCGGCTGGGAAGGCCCTCATTTGGGTCCTGGGTAAATTATGGGTTAGGTTCTGAAAATGATAACCTGCCTGGATTCGTGGTACTGGTGTCCGGAAACTCACAACCCAGCGGTGGCAAAAGTCTTTGGGGGAGCGGGTTCCTACCCTCCGTTTATCAAGGAGTGGAGTTCCGCTCTAAAGGAGATCCTGTCTTATATGTTTCAAACCCGGCTGGCGTACCAAGAAATGTTCGACGGGTGGTCACCGATGCCATTAATAAGATAAATGAGTCGGCCTATCAGGAGGTAGGTGATCCGGAGATCCTTACCCGGATGGCCCAATATGAGATGGCCTTCAAAATGCAAATGTCAGTGCCTGAGGCTACCGATATTCAGGGTGAACCGGACTATATTCACCAACTATACGGAACAGAACCAGGTAAACTTTCATTTGCCAACAATTGTCTTTTAGCCCGTCGATTGGCAGAACGCGGTGTGCGATTCATCCAATTGTATCACCGGGGGTGGGACTCTCATGGCAGCAGTGATTTCGAGAACCTCCATGGTGGCTTTATTAAGCGATGTGCTGAAATTGATCAGCCAATGACGGCTTTGATCATGGACCTGAAGCAAAGAGGAATGTTAGAGGACACCTTGGTGGTATGGGGTGGAGAATTTGGCCGTACGCCCATGCAGGAGAATCGCATGGGGCAAACCAACCCATTCAAGGGACGGGACCATCATGGCAATGCCTTTACCATGTGGATGACGGGAGCGGGGGTCAAGACCGGCATTACCTATGGGGCAACTGATGAGATAGGTTATGACGG
>CAZOJZ010000581.1:0-3186 GCA_964580205.1 uncultured Roseivirgaceae bacterium | reverse complement strand
TGGTGATTTCAGGGACTTCCGTCCCCAGTTGAATGCGTTACACTTTGCCTTATTCAGTAAGAGCATTTTTAATACCAAAGGCTCCATGGAAGCTCTTGCCTGGCTGGGAATCCGGGACCGATCAGGCTCATTCAAACCTCTTCAGCATAAAACCGGCACCTATCAGTTGGATGCTGGAGGCTACTACGGGTTTAGGGAGGAGGATTCATTTACTTTTATCCGGTGCGGAAAACATCCCTACCGGCCTTCTCAGGCAGACAATCTACACTTGGATATTTGGTATAAAGGAGTTAATATTTTGAGGGACGCCGGTAGTTATCAATACAATGCGGATCCGGAGCTGGTACATTTTTTTAGCGGCACTCAATCCCATAACACCGTCATGTTAAATGGATTGGATCAAATGGAAAAAGGGCCTAGGTTTGTTTGGTTTGATTGGTCACAGGCTATATCAGCAACAGTGGATGAAACTGAAGAGTGCTTTATATTTGAGGGCAAGATCCATGCATTCAAGCATTTGGAAAGGAATATTTATCATCGTCGAAAAGTGATCAAGTTTAAGAATCAGCCTAACTGGGTCATTGAAGATGAGATATTGCACCCGAGAACATTTGAAATTACCCAGATCTGGAATCCGGCCCCGGAATTTTTTGAAAATTTTATGATTTCAGCAACAGATCAGAAGGGTATGACTATTCATCCAACGGAAAGCACAGGATGGTTTTCGAATTCTTATGGACATAAGGAAAGAACAAAACAGATTTGTTTCAGGTTGCACGGCAATTTTATCCGGACGGTGATTACCACACCATCAACTGTGTAAATGTAACAATATGCGTATCCTACTTATCCACCAATACTTCCTGGAAAAAGACGATCCCGGCGGGTCACGTTTCAACGAAATGACCAAAGTTTGGGTGGAGTCAGGGGCCGAAGTAACGGTACTATGCGGCATGCTCAATTATGTAAAAGGTCAAAAGCCTGAAAAATACCGGGGCAAGACTTTCCATCGCTCCTTTTATCAGCAAGGATTGGAAGTTATTCGTTGCTCAGTATCCAAAAACTACAATGCCAGTTTCTCCGGAAGATTGTGGGCCTATTTTTCATTTGTGTTTTCAAGTTTATGGGCCGGACTTTTCAAATGTAAAACTAAGTACGATGTAATCCTGGTTAGTTCACCGCCACTATTTGTAGGTATATCGGCACTCATTCTTTCCTTCTTCAAGCGCATTCCGTTTGTATTTGAAGTCCGGGACCTGTGGCCGGAATCAGCCATCGATACCGGCGTACTCACTAACCCTACCTTGATTAAACTATCTTATGCCCTGGAAAAAATCATTTATAGTCGTGCTGCTCTGATCAATGTGTTGACGCCGGCTTTTAAAAAGGTATTGATAGAGAAAAAAGGTTTAGATCCTCAAAAGATTATTTTCATTCCCAATGCTGCAGATTTTAGTATTTCCGAAGAGGTATTGCAAAATAGTAATCCAGCCTTGTTACGCACTGAACTTGGTTTCAATGGGAAATTTATAATAATCTATGTGGGTGCGCATGGTGTAGCCAATCATTTAGTCCAGGTGCTTGATGCTGCGTCCATGTTAATAGGAACCAATATCCTATTTATATTAGTAGGCGATGGCATGCAGAAGGAACAGTTAGTAGAGCAGGCTCACAGACGTAAAATCGATAACGTCAGATTTTTGGATCCCGTTTCCAAACAGGAAGTATTCAAATATATTTTAGCATCTGACATGGGGGCGTCGATCCTGAAAAAGGCAGACACTTTTAAAACCGTTTACTCCAATAAGACCTTCGATTATATGTCTTGTAAAAAGCCTGTTTTGATGGCCATTGATGGCATCTCCCGGGAACTGGTGGAAGAAGCAGACTGTGGAATTTATGTGGAACCCGAGAATCCGGAGGATTGGGCCCAAAAGATCAGGGAGTATGCCGCACAAAAGGATCGGGCAATATCACAGGGGAATAATGGCTACATTTATGCTCGACAGCATTTCGATCGATCGAAGTTAGCCACCAGGTACCTGGAACATCTAAAAGAAAGGTTTTCATAATTGTACAATAAATACTTCAAACGAATTTTAGACCTTGTATCTTCCATAGGAGGCTTGATAATTTTAAGCCCGGTGTTGTTGCTGGTTACAGTGCTGTTGTTTTTGTTCAACCGGGGAAATGTGTTCTTCTTACAATCAAGACCTGGCAAAGACGAAAAGTTATTCAAGGTGATAAAGTTTAAGACCTTAAATGACAAAAGGGACGCTGGTGGTCAATTATTACCGGACAAAGATCGGTTAACGTTCCTGGGAAATATTATCCGGAGCATATCTATTGACGAGGTGCCTCAGTTGATCAATGTGTTAAAGGGCGAGATGAGTTTGATAGGGCCACGCCCCCTGTTGGTAGAGTACCTTCCCTTATATAATAAAAAGCAAAGTTTGCGTCATACTGTGCAGCCAGGTATAACCGGCTGGGCCCAGGTGAATGGACGAAATTTGGTATGCTGGCCTGAAAGGTTCGATCTGGATATCTGGTATGTAAATAATCTTTCTTTTTTTTTGGACCTGAAGATAATATATCTTACAATTTTGAATATAATCACCGCTAAGGGAATAAGCGGTCAGGATTCAGTTACTATGAAGAAATTTGAAGGCAACTAACATGATTCTATACGGCGCCGGAGGACATGCCAAAGTGGTATTGGAAATTTTAGAGGCTAATAAGGTAAAAATTTCTTCCCTTTACGATGACAATCCTGAAATTAAATCCTTGCTAGATTATCAAGTTCGGTCAGTTTTTGATTTTAAGCATGATCAGGGAAGTGAGTTTATAGTTTCCATTGGATGCAACCGCACCAGGGCAAAGATAGTATCAAAGCTCTCGGATTTTAAATTTGGTACTGCCATAGATCCTTCAGCAAAGGTTTCTCCTTCAGCAGTCATCAGAAAAGGAACGGTTGTGATGCCCGGAACTATTATAAACGTTGCTTCCATTATTGGAGATCATTGCATTATTAATACCGGGGCGGTTGTGGAGCACGATTGTAACCTGGGTGATTTTGTTCATATAGCGCCTAATGCTACTCTGTGCGGGGAAATAAGTGTAGGTGAAGGAACATTGATCGGTGCAGGCGCTGTGGTTATTCCAGGAGTAAAGATTGGTTCCTGGGCT
>CAZOJZ010000580.1:0-1866 GCA_964580205.1 uncultured Roseivirgaceae bacterium | reverse complement strand
AAAGGCCACCAAACCAGGGTTGTGAAATCGATTGGAAATGCCCATGGCTTAACTTTGATCTATAATAGCAAGGGTGAATTTATGGGTTATGAAGGAGCAGCCGACAACAGGGGTGAAGGAAGGGCAGAAGGCTTTTAATAGTAAGCTGGAAAAGATTAATATGAAAAACCTTGTTAGTCAAATCTCTTCTTCACATTTAACTATGAGGATGCTTGATACTCATGATGCCAACGTTTTGCAGAAATTGCTAGAGGAAAACAAACAATATATGCTTCCTTGGATTCCATGGGCAGCAGATGAACCCGAATCGGTAGAGATAAAAAAGGAAAAGATCAGGACATGGAAGGGTGAATTCTACCTGGATCAAACATATACTTATGGTATTTTCAAAAATGGGAATGACCAACTTATCGGGTTGATCTTTCTTTTCACAAGGCAAGGTAAGGGCACTCTGGAAATTGGTTATATTATTGACCAGAAAGAAACTGGGAAAGGATATGCTACTGAATCTAGCTATGCTGTTACTAAACTAGGCTTTAAGCATATCGGCATTGAAAAAATGGTGATACATTGTAGCCCCAATAATGAACCTAGTGTTAAAATTCCAATGAAACTAGGCTTTCAATTGGAAGGCACCTACAGATCCCCTGACGAGATGGAAAATGGACAAAGAAAAGAGATGATGATATGGGTGATGTTTATTGAAGAGTTCGAAACTATTGACAAATATGAGCCAATAACATTTCAGGTAGAAGAGTGATAGGAGAGCTTTCCCGTATCCTTTTCTCAACCAAACCCCCAATAATGTAAGACCTACTGCGGTAGAGATAAATTATAACTTTTCCTTTGAAAGGATTATCTCAAGGTCTTCCGGGGTGTCAATTCCTATACTTTCAATCTCTGTTTCTGCTATTTTGATGGTGTAGCCGTTTTCTAACCATCGCAATTGTTCCAGGGATTCTGCTAACTCCAATGATGAGGGTTGCAGATGAGAAATCTCATCAAGTATATCAACGCGGTATCCATAAATTCCAATGTGTTTGTAATATGGTTGTTGATTTATCCACTGATCTTTATTTACATTTCTCAAGTATGGTAAAGCAGTTCTGCTAAAATAAAGCGCTTCGTTGTTTTTATTCCAGATCACTTTATTTACGTTTTTGTTATTGAGCTCCTCTTGTGTTGTAATCTTTTTGACTAGTGTAGCTAATTCGGTTTCTCCATCCAGCAGTGAAGCTAATAAATCTATTTGCCTGGGGTCTATAAAAGGTTCATCACCTTGAATATTTATCACGTAATCGTATTTATTGGTTTGTTTTTGTAGGGTTTCCAGACATCTTTCAGTACCGTTTTTATGTTCTTCGGAAGTTATAACTACTTCGCCGCCAAAATTCTTAACGTGTTCAAAGATTCTGTTATCGTCAGTGGCCACTAGGGTTTTGGCTAATGTTTTCGATTTAAGGACTTGCAGATATACCCTTTGCACCATTGATTTCCCGTTAATATCGACCAATGCTTTCCCGGGAAACCGGCTTGATGCATAACGGGCAGGTATAATTCCTATAATTTCCAAAATTACATTATTGCTGATTAGTCAGTAACAAGATACTAAAGTTGTACCTATTCTGTATCTTCCTTCACTTGCAAAGTTGCCCCTTCTTCATTTATTACTATGATCTGTGCATCTTTCTTGATATAATTTCCCCTAAGTACGCGGCAATCAGCTCTTCAATTATCAGGGAGGTTCATCTTTACGGTGGTGATGTCAATACTTTTCTACCTTATGATCTTTAGAGGGTAGTTTCTGATAATATCTCTCAAATACATATTGGATCGATCTATAAGTACTCTCCAGTGCATGATAAA
>CAZOJZ010000579.1:0-22493 GCA_964580205.1 uncultured Roseivirgaceae bacterium | reverse complement strand
GATTTCTTATTTGGCTCATTATTTTCTTATATTTGAGCCGAATACATATTTTAATCGGCTCATGATTTATAATTGGCAACAACCGGACTGGCCGGATTTCAAATACAATCTTAACCAAGTTGAAGACCTTTTATTTGAATTCGTTGAAAAAGCAGGGCGCATAAGCGGCTTTCTGAAAGGTTTGCCAAAAGATGCGCACTCTGAGGCTGTGATAAACATAATGGTTTCGGAGGCCATAAAAACTTCCGAGATTGAGGGTGAAGATCTAAACCGGGAGGATGTGATATCCTCAATCAGAAAAAACCTTGGATTGGCTCAGGATCAGGGGCGGGTTCAGGACAAAAAAGCAGAAGGCGCAGCTGAATTAATGGTAGATGTAAGTAATAGTTACCAGGAAAAACTGACCGAAGCTAAGCTGTTTCAATGGTACCGGATGATCATGAAGGGAAGCAGTGGCATTCAAATTGGCGAATGGCGCCGCCATGAAGAACCAATGCAGGTGGTATCGGGAGCTATGGGCAAAGAAATAGTCCATTTTGAAGCGCCACCTTCTGAACGGGTTCCTAATGAAATGACCCGCTTCATCGACTGGTTTAATGAAACAGGTCCAGGCGAATCGAAGGAAATAAAGAAGCCTGCAGTACGCTCCGCTATCGCTCATATTTTCTTCGAATCCATACATCCGTTCGAAGATGGTAATGGTCGTATAGGCCGGGCCCTTTCTGAAAAAGCCTTGTCTCAGGGCGTCAGACGACCTGTCCTGCTTAGCTTGAGTAAAGCCATAGAAGCAAAGAAGAATGAATATTATAATGCGCTCCAGCTTGCTCAACGATCAAATGAGCTTACCAACTGGATTAGCTATTTTGTGAAAGTTGTGCTTAAAGCTCAAATCCACACAGAAAAGGAAATAGAATTCACACTTAAGAGAACAAAATTCTTTGATCATTTTGGAAGTCAGCTAAATGAGCGTCAATTAAAAGTTGTCCGGCGCATGCTTAAAGAAGGGCCAATAGGCTTTGAAGGAGGTATGAATGCCAGAAAGTATATGTCCATCACAAGCACCTCCAAGGCCACGGCCACCAGGGATTTACAGGATTTGGTTAAGAAAAATGTTTTTGTTCTTATCGGCGGTGGCCGTAGTACGCGTTACCGGGTTAATATTGACTAGGACATGAGGTAGAGAAGCCTTAGTGCAATCAAAAAACGAAAAACTGTTCAATCCCTTTGAGAGTCGTAATAAAGAGGATGTTTAGCTAGAGATCAGGAATAGGTCTCAAATAATTGCCAGAGAAGAAGCGCTTAAAAGAATAAGGGACAGATCAAATAATCAAGCAAAAAGCACCTGAAATAACAAGAAGACTCTGATTGCGCACTGCGGCGTTCTATTGCCCTAATGTTCAAATGTTCAATTGTTCCCTTATTCCCCTGTTCCCCTATTCCCCTATTCTCCTACTCCCCAAACTTAAACACAAACAGCCCATTATCAATATCACTGACAAAAATGATCCCGGAAGCACTAAATGGATAAACCCCAAAAGCCCCCAGAAATCCATTTCCTAAACCGATTCCTCCGTTGAGATTGGTGTTAAACTGGTCCAGCAGTCGAGGCACTGTGGGAGCAGAAACATCAAAGATCTTAAAACCAGCGCCATAATAGGAAACATAAGCCAGGTTGTTAATAATATATAGGTTATGGGCTCTGGCGGTGCTATCGCTGATGTTGCCTACCATAAGAGGATTTGCAGGATCCGCAATGTTCCAAATAGTTACATCTGGTAACGGGTCGGCCGCTGTTTCATCACATATATAAAGATGATGATCATCTATGGTTACCCACCCGCTGTGATGAAAAGTACCGGGATTCCGCACTTCGCCTAAAAGCTGGGGGTTAGTGGGATCTTGTACATCGTAAATATAAGTAGCATCACCTGCATGAAAATCATACAGACGGTCGCGTATTACTGCTACGTCATGTCCTCCTGAGGTATTTAAACTTTCCCAAACTAATTGTGGCGTAGTTGGGTCAGTGGCAATGTCAAAGATCCTCAGTCCCGGAGGAAATTCGAAACTCATGTACAAGTACGAACCCTCAACAAAGACATTATGCGCCGCCTGGAATGCTCCCACTACCTTCGGCTTCATGGGATCGCTTATATCCATCACCCTGCTGGAATCGTCGGTGGCAGACGGGAAATCGCTGTTGGTGACATATAGGTAGTGCCCGGATGTTTTCATGTCAAAGCCAGTAACCTCCGGTAAACTACTGGCGATTTGTGGGTTGGATGGTTCGGTTACATCAATCAGCGTGACGTTCCCGTCTCGCAGGTGCGAAAAATCGCCCATTATTGCGTACTCTTTTCCGGTGGATTGATCCACATAGCCCCACACATCGGTACCCAGATTACCGGGTATGATTGTCTGCGATAATAAAGTGATTGTAGGAATACCTGCCTGGTCATCTGAAGTGCATGAGACTAGGGTGATGCAGGCTAATACTGAAACTAATGAGCGCCCGATCACAACTGCTACCAGTCTTCCAGTAGTTCCTCGATGTTGTCCATTTTATCCTGGCTGTAGGCTCCGGAGGTGGTATATACAATCTGGCCATTTTCATCCAGCACGAAGAAGTAGGGAGTGTCTTTGCGATCTAGTTTCAGTGATTGTTTAAAGGACTTGATCTCGCCTTTGTAAAAAAGCAAGTGTGGCTGCAGTACTGGATCTGAATTTTTTCTCATTTTCTTTTTAACCGGACCGGCTGCGGCTTTGTTCACTCCGGCAAACATGGCTATAAAGAAAACATTTACATCATAATCTGTGTCAAATAGTCCGGGCTTATCAGATTTGTGAATAAAAGTGTGATACACCGGATTGAACCAGGTGACCAGTTGGTCTTCTGACTTTTTGGAATAAGACATACCGATCAGGGTAAATTTACCTTTGGTATCCTGAGGAAGATTCAGTACCTGGTCATTAAGCCTGGTTACTTCCATCTGCGGAAACGTCTGGCTCATTTGACCGTATAGCCCGGATGCTGAAAGCATAGTTAGGGCTACTATAAAATGTTTTATTTTTTTCATGTTGAGTGGGATTTGCAGATATAACGTAATGAAGAGTAAATTTAATATGCAGGAACTACTATTACTCAAGAATTACCGGTTTGGTCTGTCTATGTAAGGAATTGTGGAGGATTCAGTGAAATATTGACCTTTGAACCCGGATTGTGCCAAACCGACCCTGCGGCTACGAACCAATTCATAGCAGAATCTGCATAAGTACATATCACCCTAACTCTCTAACTCCCTCGAACTCCAATCGGAGCAGCCAAAAGTTTATCCGGTATGCTAAACGCATTCACCAGATCGTACGAGTCCACACGAACTTCTTTACACAATGCTGTCAGTTGTTTCCTGATGGCTTTGCTCTTTACACCCTCCAGGTAACCGTTTTCAAGATACCAGCCTTTATATTTATTGAGCAGATTAAGGGCATATAACTGACATAGCCGGTTAAGGGTGTCCTTTAGTTCAGGATTTTCTATGCTGTTGACTTTGATGATAAACTTTTCGAGAATAACCCGCTCAATATAGGCATGAGCAAGATTAATCAGGTGGTTTTGACATTCGTTGAATGCCTGAAAACTATTCATTCCTGCATCAATCCTGTATTTGAGTCGTTGACCGGCCCTGGTTAGCAGATGTCGCTCTCTATAAGTGAATGCCGCTAAATGAAACTCACTATCGGAAATGTGTTCTAGCGAGGTTTTTCGGGTAATAATAGGGTTCATTTCGGTGATAGAGGTAGCTGCTTGTTTGGCAATGTACTTTATCAAGCCTATAAAATTTATGTCGTTGAATTCCTGTTTAAATTCGACAAGCCGTGATTTAGCCACCAGTTGCATTAACACGGTGTTATCACCTTCGAATGTGGTAAATATCTCGGTGTCAGCTTTAAGTTCCGCCAAACGGTTTTCCCATAAATATCCGTTTCCACCACAGGCCTCCCGGCAGGTTTGCAGGGTGTGGGTAGTGTTCCAGGTGCAATAAGCTTTCATACCCGCAGCTATGGTTTCTATTTCACGGCCTTCACCTGGTTTCTGGTCCAGGAACCGGTCTGTCAGGTACTTCAATGCAAAGTCAAGGGCATAGGCATTAGCCAGCAGGGGCATCAGTCGTTTTTGATGGCTTTGATAATCAATGATCAGTTGCTCCGGCTGGCCTGGGACGCCGAACTGGCGCCTTTTATGGGCATATCGGACCGCAATGGTAAGTCCCGTTTTTGCGGCGCTCAGCGCTGCCAGAGGTATTCCTATGCGACCGCCAACCAAGGTTCCAAGCATGGTAAAAAACCGCTTGGAGGGGTTGGCAATCTGGCTGTTGAATTGCCCCTTTTGATTGATTTGTGCAAACCGGTCCAATAGATTGCCCGCTGGAATGTGGACATGTTCAAACCAAATCCGCCCGTTGTCCACTCCATTCAGCCCTTGCTTTTCACCACAATCTTCAATCCGGATACCGGGCAGTACTTTGCCGGTTTTGTCCCTCATGGGTACCAAAAGGGCGCATACCCCGTGGTTGTCAGCGCCAATGATTAATTGTGCAAAGACCGTTGCCATTTGTCCATGCAACGCAGCATTACCAATGTAATCCTTTCTGGCTGAGGGGCTGGGTGTATGCACGATAAATTCATTAGACTCCTGATCATAAGTGGCGATGGTTTCAATATCACGCACGTTGCTGCCATGTCCTGTTTCCGTCATGGCAAAACACCCCGGAAGTGCCAGGGTGCCGGCATCTTTTAAATATCGGTCATGATGCTTCCGAGTGCCTAATGATAATATGCTCCCGCCAAACAGACCGAATTGCACACCGTATTTTATGGTTAGACTGAGGTCAAAAAGACTTAGTATTTCCATGGTCGCGAAGTAGTCCATCATATTATCTCTACCCCCGTAAGTCTCAGGGTAAGATAAAGAACCATAACCAACCCGGGCCAAAACCTGACACCATTTCAGTACTTCATGTCTATAGGAATCACGGTCCGCAGCATGCTCCTTTCGAAAATCCTCACTCTGAAGTAACTGTCGAAGTTTCTGCTTAATGGTATGGGATTTACCATCAAGGATTTTTGACAACTGTTCGACATCAAGCCGTGCGGGTATCTCAAAGGTCTCAGGAAGATCCCGGGGGCCTTCAATAAAAAGGTCGTCCAGCGCCTCCGTAGTGATGACCCCTAATGCATCCTCTATTTGACTCAAAGCCTGCTGGGTATTGTCGCTTTGCCATTGTTCCCGCGCTTGATCAGATATGCGGGTGATCTCCAATCCCAGTGAGGCCAGGGACTTTCTAGAATTATTGGGTATAAAAGGGGCTGCCCGTTTTATCACTGAAAGCCATTCTTTTAGTTGCTTAGGTGAGGGAGGCTTTTCTGGCTGTAAACATTTAGAAACAAAAGATTTCTCGTCCTCCGTTAGCCAATCCTGTTTGAGAATTTTCTGTTCAATAGAAGTAACCTCTTCCTTGGTAAGCACACTGTCCGACCAGGCCACATAAAGCATGGGCAGGAAAATCAGTAATCCGGGTGATTGCTCAATAGTGTGGATATCGGCCTGACTAAGGTCCTGGAAAATTTGCTGCAGTTTCATCTAGCCACAACCTCACTCTCATACCTAACCTTCGCCACCCCTCTAACGGTAGCAGCGACCGAGCAGTACTTATCTACAGAAAGTGCCACTACTTTTTCCAGTTCCGATTTCGTGGTGTCAGGTGAAGACAGCTTAAATGTTAACAGGATATCGGTAAAATGCCTGGGGTGTTCTTCACGACGCGTGCCCTCAGCAATTACCTGCAGACCGTGAATGGTCTTCCTCTTTTTCTGCAAAATCTGAATTACATCCACTGAAGAACAGGCCGCGGTGGCTGAAAGCAATAATTCGGTAGGCGATTGATGCTGTTTTTTCTCAGGGCCGTACATATCGATTTGCACAGTATTTCCCTGTGGATTGGTTGCTTCGTATTCCAGCTCTGCTTTGTAGGTGGTAGTGATGGTTCTGATATTGCTCATAGTTAAGTTTGTGTTACATATTTCTGCGGTATTGCCCACCAACAGCAAACATAGTTTGGGTTATTTGACCCAGTGAGCAGTACTTGCTAGCTTCCATCAGGCTATCAAATATATTTTCATTCTGAATAGCCGATTGTTTTAATTTACCTAACTCCTTTTCGGCTTTTTCACCATAATGTTGATGTAGCCGCTCCAACATTTCTATTTGATAGATCTTTTCCTCTTTGGTGGCCCTGATAACTTCACCAGGCATGACCGTAGGGGACCCTTTAGATGATAAAAATGTGTTGACACCCATGATTGGCAGTTCACCGGTATGCTTTAAGGTTTCGTAATACAAACTTTCTTCCTGTATCTTCCCGCGTTGGTACATGGTTTCCATGGCTCCTAAAACCCCTCCTCTTTCGGTGATCCTATCGAATTCCATTAGCACTGCTGCTTCAACCAGATCGGTAAGGTCCTCGATAATAAAGGAACCTTGCAGCGGGTTTTCATTATTGGCCAGCCCCAATTCCTTATTGATGATCAACTGTATGGCCATGGCCCTTCGCACGGATTCCTCAGTAGGGGTAGTTATGGCTTCGTCGTAGGCATTAGTATGCAGGCTGTTGCAGTTGTCGTAAATCGCATAGAGGGCCTGTAAGGTGGTTCTGATATCATTAAAATCGATTTCCTGCGCATGCAAAGATCGCCCGGAGGTCTGAATATGATACTTTAGCATTTGTGAGCGATCATCAGCATGGTACTTCAGTTTCATAGCTTTGGCCCATATCCGTCTGGCCACCCGGCCGATCACCGCATACTCTGCATCAATCCCATTGCTAAAGAAAAAGGAGAGGTTTGGAGCGAACTTATTGATGTCCATTCCCCGTGAAAGAAAGTACTCTACATAAGTAAATCCATTGGCCAGGGTAAAAGCCAATTGGGTAATAGGGTTTGCACCTGCCTCGGCGATGTGATAACCGGATATTGACACTGAATAAAAGTTGCGCACTCCCTGTTCAATGAAGTATTCCTGAACATCTCCCATAAGGCGAAGGGAGAATTCTGTGGAGAAAATACAGGTATTTTGGGCCTGGTCCTCCTTGAGAATATCCGCCTGAACGGTACCCCTGACGGCTTTTAGCGTTTTAGATTTAATGTTATTATATACATCCTGCTTTAGCACCTGGTCTCCGGTAACACCCAATAGTAACAGTCCCAATTCGTCGTGGCCTTTGGGCAAGTCGCCTTGATATCGAGGTCTAAGCGCTTCCTGCCCCTGATACAGATTGGTGATCTTATTTTTCACTTCCTCGACCAAACCCTGTTTTCTAATATAGAGCTCACATTGCTGATCAATGGCCGCATTCATGTAAAATGCGGTAATAATTGCCGCCGGTCCATTGATGGTCATGCTTACGGAGGTCTTTGGGTCGGACAGGTTGAAACCGGAATAGAGTTTCTTGGCATCATCCAGACAACAAATTGATACCCCGGAATTACCAATTTTCCCATAAATATCGGGCCTCTTATTGGGGTCGGCCCCGTACAAGGTCACTGAATCGAAGGCCGTAGACAATCTTTTGGCGGGCATGTCGCGGCTAACATAGTGAAATCGTTGGTTGGTCCGCTCAGGACCGCCTTCACCGGCGAACATCCTAGTAGGATCTTCGCCTTCACGCTTAAAGGGATAAACTCCCGAAGTAAATGGAAAGGAGCCGGGCACGTTTTCCTGGAGGTTCCAGCGCAATAGATCTCCCCATGCCTTATATTTTGGCAAGCTTATCTTTGGCACCATGGTGTGAGCGAGTGACTCAGAATGCGTTAGTACCTTGATCTCTTTACCACGTACCTTAAAAATGAAGGTCGTGTCTTGGTATTTTTCAACCTTATCAGACCATCCTTCGATAATCTCTAAATTTCCCGCATCAAGATCTTTTAATATGAACTTATGGTGTTCCTCCAGTTTTTTGACTAGCTCCACCTGGTCATCTGATCTTCCAACTGAATCAATGGTTTGCCTTATACTATATAGTTTTTGGGCAGTCTGTTGCTGTTTCCGGACCCATTGGTCATATTGTCGATTATTTTCCGAAATCTCTGATAGATACCGGGTCCTGTTGGGGGGGATAATGTAAATCTTCTCTGACATCTCGTCGGTGATCTGAAATGAAGATTGGATTTCTGAATTGGTTTTAGCGCGAATAGTACTTATTACACATTTATAAAGCCGGTTAATACCGGGATCATTGAACTGACTGGCAATAGTTCCAAAGACCGGCAATTGTTGGTCGTCACTGTCCCACTGATGGTGATTTCTTTGGTATTGTTTTTTGACATCCCTGAGCGCATCAATAGATCCGCGTTTGTCGAATTTGTTCAACGCAATTATATCGGCAAAGTCCAGCATGTCGATTTTTTCCAACTGGGTAGCAGCTCCGTAATCCGGGGTCATCACGTAAAGTGAAACATCAGAATGCTCAATAATTTCGGTATCGGACTGCCCTATACCGGAGGTTTCTAAAATCACCAGATCAAATTGTGCAGCCTTAACCACATCTACCGCATCTTTAACATACTTCGACAGCGCCAGATTCGACTGACGTGTTGCCAGGGACCGCATATAAACCCTGGGATGGTTGATGGCGTTCATTCGAATGCGGTCGCCAAGTAAAGCTCCCCCGGACTTGCGTTTGGAAGGGTCAACTGAAATAATGGCTACGGTCTTATCTTCAAAATCAACCAGGAAACGTCGTACCACTTCATCTACTAAAGAAGACTTCCCTGAGCCGCCGGTTCCGGTAACGCCCAACACCGGGGGTGTAGATTTTACCAGGTGCCTGACCTGTTGTAGAATTTCAGCGCTTTCATCCGGAAAATTTTCTGATGCGGAAATGACCTTGGCGATTGCTTGCTGGTCTTTATTTTGAAGGCATTCAATAGTGCCGTTCAGTGAGTTTGCCGACATCTTACCGGTAGGCCGGTCACATTGCGCTACCAGATCATTGATCATACCCTGAAGACCCATGGAACGACCGTCGTCCGGAGTGTAAATACGTGTAATTCCGTATTCGTGCAATGCCTGGATTTCATTGGGCAGAATGGTGCCCCCGCCACCCCCGAATATTTTTATGTCATCTGCTCCATTTTCCTTTAACAGGTCATACATATACTTAAAAAACTCCATATGCCCGCCTTGGTAGGAGGTAATAGCCATGGCCTGTACGTCTTCCTGTATGGCACAGTTGACAATTTCCTGAACCGAGCGATCGTGGCCGAGGTGAATGACCTCTACACCGGTACTTTGAATTATGCGGCGCATAATGTTAATGGCAGCGTCATGGCCATCAAACAAGGAAGCAGCCGTAACTATCCTGATGTGATTTTTGGGTTTATATGCAGCTGGAGTATCAGTGGGCATCTAATTGTCAAATATTCTTATAAAGTTACGTTTTTTTCACTGTTTCGCCCCAACAATGATTCATGGTCCTTATGTTGTATGGCAAAGCGTGGCGAGACTTGGGCCAGGTCTTCCATCACAGGCCAATGCACGGGCGATTCTCGGGTTGGGTCTTCCTTTATAGGCCGGAGTGAAAGCTAAACTTGGGCCCGCCCTGATCTATATTTATTCCCAATTCACCACAGATGTTTTAACATATCTTGTTAAATTGCATTATTTGTAGAACCATTCTCAGCCGGTGCGTCTATTAATAAATATTATTTTTTTACTTACCAGTTCGGTTCTTTATGGAGCAACCTGTACCACGACTAGCACAACTACCTGGGATTGTGGCACCCCTGGTTCAAATGACCACCTGATAGTCAATCATAATATAACCATTACCGGTGATTTTACCGTCAATAACGGTAGTATCACGGTTAATTCACCCAATACATTAACAATAACAGGAGATTTAACTTTTAACAATAATTCCACCGTTCTGGTCAACAACGGAGGGTGTATTCATGTCCAGGGTAATTTATTGAATAAGAACAACAGTGGAGACATTGAAATCTTTGGGACCTTGGATATTGACGGAGATTTCACCAATGGCACCGGCAGCGGTAATGGTGCAGTAATTGATGTTGGAAGTACAGGAACCATTACCTATGGGGGTTCCTGCGACAACCCGGGAACTGTAACAGATGACGCTGGTTCCTTTAGCGGTGATTGCGATAATCCAATCTTACCGGTGGAATTAGTTAATTTTCGCGCAACTGCCACAGAAACCGGGAATTTGCTCCAATGGGAAACGGCCTCTGAAAGAGACAATGACTTTTTTGAAGTCCACAGAAGCGGGGATGCCCTAAACTGGGAGGTTATTAAAAAAATTCCTGGAAATGGCACCAGTAATCAAATAATCAGCTATCAGTATTTGGATTTAAATCCGCACCAAGGTCGAAATTTCTACCGATTACGACAGGTAGATTACGACGGTGCGTTTGAGTTTTCATACATCGTTTCTGTGATTACCGGTCAGTTGCCACAATTGCAAATCCAACAGACATTTCCTAATCCCACTTCCGGTACTTTCCAAATTTCATACATCACCAATAACAATGTCCCGGTATTTTATCACCTGGTTGATGAACTGGGAAGGACAGTAACTTCGGGAAGAATTAACAATCAATTTGGAACCAACGCATTTGTTTTGGAACTGTCCAGTATACCGGCGGGTGTTTATATGCTTTGGCTGGAAAATAAAAGTTTGGTGTTGTCCACCAAACTGTTGAAATTGAATTAACCCCGTTAATCCGGGTTTAATCGGCAGACAGTAATCGCTGCAGTTCCACAAGTTCCTGCCGATTATTTTCAGAATAAAAGTTCCGCTGAATATTACGCTTTTCCCTGCTGGTAAGCCGCCAGTTCAGCGAGGCCCTTTCGATAGCTTCTTCTTTGATTTGCCTATTTGTGGGGCTTTCCTCTTCCGCTTCAGTGTGCTCAAAAATGCTTCGGGTAACATATTCGAATTCAATACAATAAATATCATTTGCAAACCAGCTTTGCGCTTGATCCAATAAATTGTCATTATTTATATCCTGCATATTGCCCAGATTATTGTAAACACTGCTGATTGGGGTGACGATTTTTTGGAATAATGAATGCCCGTAGTTTTTTTCAATAGGTTCATCGTCCTCACTGTCCCTTATGGACACAATCACCACTCCGCTGGTGTTTTCAGCAATCCAGTCCTTAAATACATACAGGAAATGTAAGGCATCGGAGATTCCGAAATTGTCCGAGATCCCTGAATCCATAATTTCCATGGGAGGATCACTTGGCAACCGCACACTCGGGGTAATATAGGGGAATGAAGCCCCAAGCCTCAGTGCGCTTAAGAACCGAAGGTTGTTGGCTTGCTGCGCTTTAAAGAACCGTTGAAAATCGATTCCTTTGATATCTGGGTTTAAGGTATCTTTACCATAGACACTGCTGGAGGTCATGTAACTTACGGAATGTGGACTGATGTAGAGCTTCCGGCCATCATTTATTATTGCCGGTGCGATCAATAACATTGGGATGATCGCTGCTCGCTCTGGTTCGGCGTATGCGGAAAGAGGTTTTTCAAGGACAAATTCAGTATTCTTGTTGAGTTGTTGTTCAAATGCATAACCGCGATCCTTTTTGTACTGGAAACCGCCGTATTCAAAACTCTGGTAACGTATAAACAGGTCACTTACCAGCAGGGTGAAGATAATTGGATTAAGATTGTCTCTGGATATATTTTCCAGGTATCTGGGGCTGTTCAGATCCAGATGCTGTCCCAGGGTTTTTTGTAGTGCAAGTTCCCGGTAATAGCTGGCGCCAATTACTCCACCAGACGATCCCGTTATAAGAGCGGCCTGCTTAAATAGTTTTCCGTTGGTGGCACTATCGGTGGCCTGAAGGACTTTCATAGACCAAAGTGCTGCCCGCTGTCCGCCACCACTGGCGGTAATTATCACCATTTTGGGATGATCTGTACTATCGAACTTCAGTCGCCAATTCTGTAAAATAACCAACGTCCCAAGTTTATCTTCTTTTCTGTTGGCAACCTGACTTAAACTATTTAGCCGGTTAAGAGAGTATTCAGCCCTTTCTGTGTGGTAGTCAAGGCCATAGGCTTGGTACTCACTGGTAATCAGGTCATTTTTAACCAGAAAATTGAGCAGGATCAGTAGAAATATTACCGCTGTAATTGACCAATCCCGAAACCAGTAGCTGATGGCCCCGGTGAACATGATGAAGAATGTCAGAATCAGTACTACGCTGCCGGCGGCAGGAATCTGAAAAACCGGGTATTCCCTGAATATGCCAAGAATTAAGATTACAAAGAAGATCACAAATTCTATTAATACCAGGTTCAAATGATTTTGATCAAAAACCTTAAGTATGGCCTCTTTGTCATAACCGTGATCAGGGTTCACTTTTCTGATATGAAATCCAATATCCAGGTAATTATCAACACGAATACTCTTTTTCTTGGCAATAGCCAGACGCTGCAACACGTTTGCCCTGGAAATGGGCGCACGACGAAGTTGTTTGTCTACATTAGCTGTGATCAGCTTAAAGATGTCCTGGTTGGTAAATCGAAAGTAGGTGATAAGGAACACGATCATGGCCAGGCAGCCAACCAATAACCCCATAATCTGACTCACGATCTGAAGGGTAGTGGAGAATCCGTTATTCACTTGAAACCTGATGATACTGATAATATATACTACCAGAAATATCAGAGGTATAATACTATTGTTAAAAGCAAACCGGCTAAATGGCCGGGACAAAGTCCCCAAAAAGCTAAACCGAAAGCTGTCCACTATGTAACAGGTAATATGAAAAGCCATAGCGAAACCACCAATAGTGACTCCTATTATGAAAAAACTCCAAAAATTCACTTTGTCAATATATTCCGGATCCAGAAACAGGTAAGGGATGCCCAGAACTTTCCCAAAATTTCCTGTTACTATGATGAATAACAAAGTCCAGCACAGCAGCAGTACCTGATTCTTTTTCACGTTGTTGATTAACAACTGGACCGGGAAACTATAAAGGATCTTTTCTAGCATCTTAGATTACCTTAATTTAACAGGTTAATTGACTTTTATTTAACCTGTCAACCATTTTTTTTACTGCCTCGATACAATTCGTACTCCAATAAACGACATTCTATTTTACCATTGAAAAAAGGAACTTTCCTGGAAGTACGTAATCCTATCTGCTTTGATAAATCCGGGTTACCTGAAAAAATATAACCCCAGTGGCCTGTACACTTTTCTTTAAAGAAGTCACCAATCTTGGAGTAAAGGATTGATAATTGTTCAACCTGGCCTAAACGGGCGCCATACTCTGGATTGAGGATCACGATCCCCTGTTCTTCCGGTATTTTCACTCCGGTAAAATTGCCATGATGGAATTCCATAAAAGACCCTACTCCTGCCCAGGAGGCATTTTTTTTTGCTGCCCGCAATGCCTCCAAACTGGAGTCATTGATAAAGAAATCAGTAGTAACTTCATTGGTTACCTGCTTCTTTGCTTCATCCCTCAATGCCAGCCAAATCTCTTTCTGGTAGGATTTCAGGTGCATAAAACCGAAATTTTCGCGGCCTAATCCTGGAGCCAGGTTACATGCGATCATTGCCGCTTCAATTGCCAGGGTACCACTTCCAGCCATTGGATTAATAAATGGCACTCCTGGTTTCCACCGGGTTGATTTAATAATAGCTGCCGCCAGTGATTCTCGTAACGGGGCTTTAAAGGGAATTCGGCGATAACCATGTTTTGATATGGTTTCTCCTGAAGTGTCAAAATAAAGGTGGCAGTCTGAATTTACCCAGTACAGATAAACCACCGCCTGGTCACGCTTAGGCCCGGAGTCCGGTCTTTTACCTTGTTGCTTAAAAATACGGTCAACCATAGCATCCTTAACTTTTTGATTTCCATACCGGGTATCAAGAATATAGCGATTTTGTATATAGGAAGTGACACAAATGTATCCTTTGACATGCAGGTAGTCTTCCCATGGGATCTTGCTAACAGCCTGGTAAAGTTGATCCGGGTGGGAAGCACGGAACCTCTTTATCAAAAGTAAAACCTTGTTGGCAGTTCTCAGATGCAGGTTCAGGTACATGCAATCCCGAATATCCCCTTTGATCTCTACGCTGTAGGGGTTCTCCGCAATCACGAGGTAGCCAAGATCTTCTATTTCCTTTCGAAGGATTTTGACTACTCCTTTCCCACAGGTAATTACAATCGAGCGTGAGTAGGTCATTTGTTTCCGGCCAGGTAAATGACCCTAAATTATCCATAAATAATACCCGGCTGTCAGACTGCCTAGGATGGCACTTCCATAACAAAAAATGGCGATGAGGGCGTTCAGATGTTTTACCTGCAATCCATCGTATAAAGTAAACCTAAAACGGTGGGCCCAGTGTAATAATGATAAGCAAATTAGGGCAAGTAAAAATATCTTGGTTGCAAGGGATCCAAATAGTTGGTGCATGCTGTGATAATTAGGAGATTCAATCCAACCTAAAGGTATTGCCACTCCTTGTACAATTAATATTGCGGGTATGAATATAGCCGATATCATCCCTCCGGCTCCAAATAGCGACCACCAAAATGGTTCTGAACTTCTTTTCATTTTACATCAAATTGTCCAGGTTTAAAAATAGCCAGACTATGGCCACCGAAAATACCACCCAAACCGCGAAATTTAACCCTGCAATGAGTAATCCTGGTATCCTAATTTTGCCAACCCTTATCACCATTGCTTTGGGAGCTAAATTAAACCAGGTAATACTATGGTATATTACAAATAAGAATGAAACCATGTGCAGGGTCAGAGCTAATGGTGTTTTTAACCAATCAGTGAAATTGGCGTAAGCTTCAGGTCCCAAATTAATGGCTCTGATCTGTACTATCAATAGGATTGCATAAAATGCCACCGGAACACTGGTGAGTTCGCGGAGTATGAAGCGTGCATGGACCCACTTTTTCGCCCACCAGAATATAGGTTTATCTTTAATAAACATTCGGGGATGGCCTTTATAATAAATGGGAAAACGACTGCTTTTAAACATAGTTTATTTAAATAAAATATTGCTCATTTTTTACCCCGGGGCATTAAAAAAGATTTCCACCAATTGTTGGTAGCAGCAACCTTATATCTTTGAATCGCTCCCGCGGGATCAACATTTTTGGGACAAACTTCAGAGCATTCACCTACAAAAGTACACGCCCAAATGCCATCATCCTGTGAAAGGATTTCTTCTCTTGCTCCACTTCCCTGGTCCCGGCTATCCATGTTATACCGCTGGGCCAATGCTATAACCGCGGGACCTGCAAATTCAGGTTCCAATCCATAAACCGGACAGGCAGAGTAACATATCATGCAGTTGATGCACATACTGTATTGTTTGTAATCTCCCAACTGCTCAGGAGTTTGGATGTATTCACCTTCTGCCAAAGATTTTTCTTCTTTCCTTACTATCCAGGGTTTCACCTTTTGTAGTTTGTCGACAAAATCACTCATTTCGATGACCAGGTCCCGGACTACAGGAAAGTGTTCCAGTGGTTCTATTCTCACCGGACCTGGCAAAAAATCTTGCAAGAATTTTGCACAGGTTAATACCGGCTCGCCATTGACCATCATTCCACAGCTTCCACACACACCCATGCGACAAGACCAGCGGTAGGTTAGTGTACCATCAATCTGATCCTTTATATAATTTAAGGCATCGAGTATCACCCAATCCTTTTCACAAGGCACTTCGTAACTGTCAATGCCTGGTTCAGTTTCTTGATCCGGTCGGTAACGAAATACTTCCAGGGTTATTTTTGAAGCCATATGTCAATGATTATTATATCAACTACTTACCTGCCATAAACCCGTTCACCAGGCGGCCATTTGGTGATAGTTACTGGTAAATATTCAATTCTGGGTTTATTATTTTTCTCTTCGTATGCTAAACTATGGGTCAGGTAGTTTTCATCATCGCGATCTTTGTAATCAGTGCGCTGGTGCGAACCTCTGGATTCCTTTCTATTCAGTGCGGACTGCACAATGGATTCTGCTAAATCCAGCATATTTGACAGTTCTAAAGCAGCCACCAGTTCGGTATTAAAAGTGCGGCTTTGATCATCAATGGCTACCTGGGAGATTCTTTCCTTTAAACCTGTGAGGGTAATTTGTGAAGCCAATAAGGAGTCTTCTGTTCGGTATATACCGCAACCTTCTTCCATAGCTTTATGCATTTCATCGCGAATGTCGGCAATCCTTTCCTGGTTCTTTTTTTCTTTGAAAAACTGGTTTTTGATACGATTTTCTTCTGTTATAGACTCATACGCCATATCGAAGGTGTAATCCGATTGATTTAAAGCAAATTCGGCAGCAGCAATTCCTGCCCTGACCCCAAACACCAACAGTTCTGTCAGGGAATTTGATCCCAAACGGTTGGCTCCGTTGATACTTACACAAGCAGTTTCCCCAGCAGCATAAAGACCCGTCAGGGGAGTAGCTCCATTAATGTCGGTATGGATGCCGCCCATTATATAGTGTACCACGGGTCGCACCGGGATCATTTCTTTAACCGGGTCAATATTTTCGTACTTCAGGCATAGTTCGCGTACAAAGGGAAGCTTAGTATTGATTTTTTTCTCTCCCAGATGTCGAATATCCAAATGCACAAATTGCCCATAGGGACCTTCGACAGTATTTCCTTTTTCCATTTCTTTCACGAAGGCCTGGCATAGACGGTCTCTGGGACCCAACTCCATGGACCGCAACACAGGCTCTGGCTGGGGGGTCCCTAAGTCATAATCCTGGAGGTAACGATATCCATGTTTGTTGAGCATATAACCTCCTTCAGCTCTGGTGGCTTCAGTAATCAGAATTCCAGTAAAAGGCAGACCGGTAGGGTGGTATTGTATAAATTCCATATCCTTTAGTGGAACACCCACCCGATAGGCCAAAGCCATTCCATCTCCGGTTTTGATATTGGCATTGGTGGTGAAGGGAAATACTTTTCCACATCCACCAGTACATATTATTACCGATTTGGCGCCAATGGCCTGTACCAGGCCGGTAGCTAACTCTATGGCCACTGCTCCCTGACATCGGCCATCATCCACAATTAATTTGGTCACAAACCATTCGTCATACCTTTGAATGGGCTGGTACTTTAAAGAAGTTTGGTATAAAGTATGAAGCATATGGAACCCTGTTTTATCGGAAGCAAACCAGGTCCTTTCAATTTTCATACCTCCGAATGGACGTACTGCAATGGTTCCATCATCTTGCCGGCTCCAGGGGCAACCCCAATGTTCCAATTGCATCAATTCCTTCGGGGCCTCATTAACAAAAGCCTCCACAGCATCCTGATCGCACATCCAATCACCACCGGATATGGTGTCGTAGGCATGATGGTCCAGGCTATCGCTGGATTTGATCACCGCAGCAGCTCCGCCTTCGGCGGACACGGTATGACTTCGCATAGGATAAACTTTGGAGATTACCGCTACATTAAGTTTGGGATTGATTTCGGCTATCGCAATGGCTGCTCGTAACCCTGCACCACCGCCACCTATGATTAAGACGTCGTGTGAAAAATTGTCCATATGATGTACAGCCAAAAAATAATCACAAAAAACTCAGCTTGCAAGCAAAGGCATTAAAAGAATGTAATATCCTTGTAGTTGGCCGGTATCACAACTCTGTTAGGTGGTTGAAACGCAGACTCTTCAAAAGAATCAAGAGATAGCTCATTGAAAATTTTTTGTAAATCTTTAAAAGAATTTCGCTAATTTTGTTCTCCCGAGCCCAGAACAATGTAGTTTGGGTCATTTTGTTTAATAAGATTACCTTGTTATTATGAAACTGTTTCCCACCTATGTCATTGTTTTTCTGCTCACCAGTACACTAGTACATGCCCAAGCTGGCTGGAATTGGGGCGATGACGCGGCCACATCTAAAGAAAAGAATGCCATCTACAATGATATGATGAAGAATAATGACTTCAAAGCGGCATTAGAACCTTTGGAGTGGTTGTTGACCAACACACCTGATTTGAACGCAGCAATATACATCAACGGAGTAAAGATATATGATCAGCTACAGGGCAAAGAAACTGATCCAGCCCAGAAGAGGGCCTATCAGGATCGATGTCTGAAATTATATGATCAGCGTATTAAGAATTTTGGGAATGAAGCAAATGTGTTAAATCGTAAAGCCTATAAGGCATACAAATTTCTTAGGGACGATAAGTCACGCTATCAAGAGCTCTACGATTTGTTCGAACGTACTTTTGAGCTCAATGGAGATAAAGTGGCCATAAATAACCTGGTGGCCTACATGGACGTGATTAGGAGATACAGGGCAAATGGAGGAAGCTTGTCGGATGATGAGGTATTGGAGAAGTATGCAAAAACGATGGTGATCCTGGACAAAAATGTTGAGGCATATGAAAAAGCTGGAAAGGACCCAGCATCGCTGGAAAAGAACAGGGACTTTATTAATAAGATGCTCACCGGTATGGTCGAGATCGATTGCGACTTTATAGAAAACAAAATCGGGCCGGCATTTGAGGCCGACCCCTCTGATTTGGCTCTGGCAAAACGTATTATAGCTTTATCGCTGACGTACAACTGTTCCAAAAGCCCAATTTTCCTAAAGGCTTCTAAAACGCTACAGGAGCAAGAGCCTACATTCAGTATGGCCAAAATAATTGCTATAAAAAATGACGCTGCTAAAAATTACAATGAAGCTAATAAATACTATTTGGAAGCACTGGAACTAGCAGAGACCGGTAAACAAAAAGCGGACATATATTACGGCCTTGCCAACCACTATAGAGTCAGAGGCATGAAGTCCAAATCGCGTAGTAGTGCCTTTGCGGCAGTAAAAAGTGATCCCTCAAGAAAAGAAGCTTATAAAATTGTTGGTGATTTGTACATGACTAGCTACAAGGATTGCCGTCAGGGTGTGAGTAAAGTTGATGATCGCGCGGTGTTTTTAGCAGCGTATAAGATGTATGTACGAGCGGGAGACCGACGGGGTATGTCCAATGCTGAGAAACAATTCCCTTCCATGGAAGAAATCTTCGAATTGAGCCTTAAGGAAGGACAGAGCCTAAAAGTGGGATGCTGGATCAACGAAACGGTAAGCTTAAAAAGAAGACCCGCCGACACTTAAGATCTAAGATCTGAGACCTGAGATCTCAGATCTCCCTCAGGAGTCCGGGCCAAGAAACCGTTTCCAGACTTCATCAATGGTAGCAGAGTCTTTGGCGATCATTTCACCGGAAGCCGGGTCTCGTTCCAATCTTTTAATGTTTCCCAATAATTGCCAATTGCTATTTTCAACCCTGCTTTCGAAGGGCATTACCGTACCAACTTGATTTGAACCTGAAGGGTAAACTGATTTAAGTGTTTCCGTATAAGTGTTTCCATCGAAGTGGTAGGTTCCACTGCCTTCTGCCAGCACCAGGTCTTGTTCAGTAATATAGTGTATCCAGACGAAATTTGTGGGAGTGACCAGTTTAAAAATGCTTACAAACTCCGGATAATCCGTTCTGATTGAATCTCCATGATCTTTAAAGGACTCCAGTTGCCAGGTACCTACCAGACTTTCATCACTGGCTGCGGCTGCGGTCCGCTCCCAAATTTCTTCAATCTTGATTGAATCCACTACCACATTGTCACCGGTATCCGGATCAAACTCAAATACCTTTGCATATCCCGTATGGTACCAGTTACCATCCTCAAAACGAACATCAAAGGGAATAGACTGGCCATGTTCATTAGATCCTGCTGGCAGGAAAAATTTAATATCTTCCGTATAAGTGTGTAAGTCTTTGTCGTAGCTGTAGGTTCCTCCACCGGTACCATATACAGTGTCCTTTTCGGTTTCGTATTGGATCCAGGTGAAATGGTTGGAGGTAATATGTTTTTCCTGGATCACCGAACCAGGTAGTTGTTTCCAGGAATCCTCTCCTTCTACTTTGAAACTTTGCATGCGCCAGGAACCCTCCAGAGATTCCAGAGCGTTTGATTCCTGTGCGTTTTCAAGTTGGGTACTACAAGCAACTAACAAAATAAATGATGTAAGTGTGAGTAAGGCTCTGGAATTAAACATAGCGTAGTATTATAATAAGACTTCATTTTTAATTTACGGGAAAAATTTCTTAAATCAAATGCTCTTTTAGAATCCCTTCGCCATAGACATTCGACATTCGGCATTCTCCGTTCGGTGTTTGGTGTCCGACATTCGACGTTCGGCGTCTGCCTGCAGGTTCTCCAACCTTACCCTTCGTGAACTTCCTCTTTATCAGGAATGTTATCAGAAGCTTGCTTGGCCATATAGTATTGCCTATTTAAGCGAGCGATATGGGTGAGGCTGATCTCTTTGGGACATTCCGCTGAACAAGCACCGGTATTGGAACAGAGTCCGAAGCCTTCTTTGTCCATTTGAGCAACCATGCTCTCAGCTCTTGATTCAGCTTCGACCTTTCCTTGCGGGAGTTGTGCCAGGTGTGATATTTTAGCAGCCACAAAAAGCATTGCCGAGGAGTTCTTACAAACAGCTACACACGCGCCACATCCGATACAGGAAGCAGCATCCATCGCTTCATTGGCAATAGAGGTAGTAATAGGTATCTCATTTGCATCAGGAACACCACCAGTACTTACCGATATATATCCTCCCGCCTGCATAATGCGGTCAAACGCAGTTCTGTCCACTATCAGGTCCCGGATTACCGGAAATGCTTTGGCCCTCCAGGGCTCAATAGTAATGATTTCTCGATCTTTAAAACTTCTCATATGCAACTGACAAGTAGTAATGGCCTTTTGAGGACCATGGGGCCGGCCATTAATATACATACTACAAGTACCACAAATACCCTCCCGACAGTCATGATCAAAATGGACCGGGTCTTCGTTGTTCTTTATCAAATGCTCGTTCAATTCATCCAGCATTTCTAGAAACGAGCTGTCAGCACCTATTTCGGTCAGTTGATAGGTCTTAAACTGGCCCTGACTTTGAGCATCTTTCTGACGCCATATTTTTAAGGTAAAGTCCATCTATTTATAACTCCTTTGTGATAATTTGACGTTTTCAAACTGCAAATGTTCCTTGTTTCGCACTTCTTGGTTTGCTTTGCCCTGATATTCCCAGGCTCCTACATAAGCAAAGTGTTCATCGTCTCTTAATGCCTCTCCCTCTTCCGTCTGATACTCCTCACGAAAATGACCTCCGCAAGACTCATTACGGTGAAGTGCATCTTCTACCATAAGGGCACCAAGCTCAATAAAATCAGCTACCCTGCCTGCTTTTTCCAATGACATGTTCAATTCATCATTGGTGCCTAGAACTTTAACATCATTCCAGAATTGTTGTTTTACCGCTTTAATTTTTTCTTTAGCATCCCGTAATCCCTCAGCTGTACGAGACATGCCACAATAATCCCACATGATCTTACCTAACTCTATATGAATCTCATCCACCGTAGAATTGCCGTTAATACTAAGTATTTTCTGAATTTGATCCCTGATATTCCGCTCTGCCTGGAGGAATTCCGGGTGATCAACAGGGACCTTATCATAGGACCTTGTGGCCAGATAATCCCCAATTGCGTATGGGATTATGAAATACCCGTCGGCTAACCCTTGCATGAGGGCGCTGGCGCCAAGCCGGTTGGCTCCGTGATCCGAAAAATTAGCTTCACCTAGGGCGTAACAACCGGGAATGTTGGTCATCAAATTGTAGTCAACCCAAAGTCCTCCCATGGTATAATGCACCGCAGGATAAATGCGCATGGGTGTTTTATAAGGATTTTCTCCAGTGATCTGTTTGTACATATCAAACAGGTTACCATATTTGGACTCAATAGTGTCTCTGCCGTCTCTTTTGATGGCATCTTCAAAGTCTAAATAAACGGCCAGACCAGTGGCTCCCACTCCTCGACCTTCATCACATACTATCTTGGCATTTCTGGAAGCTACGTCTCGTGGCACCAGGTTACCAAATGAAGGATAACGTCTTTCAAGAAAGTAGTCTCTTTCATCCTCAGGAATATCACCGGCATTGCGGTTATCTCCTTTGGATTTTGGCACCCATACCCGTCCATCGTTCCGCAGTGATTCGGACATCAAAGTCAACTTTGACTGATGATCACCACTTACCGGTATACAAGTAGGATGTATCTGGGTGAAACAGGGGTTGGCAAATAATGCTCCTTTTTTATGGGCCCTCCATATCGCAGTAGCATTGGAGCCCATGGCGTTGGTTGAAAGATAAAAGACATTACCATATCCACCAGTGGCCAATATCACTGCATGAGCGCTGTGTGACTCAATTTTCCCGGTAATCAGGTTACGGGCAACTATCCCTCTGGCATGGCCGTCCACCACCACCAGGTCAAGCATCTCTGTCCTGGGAAACATTTGCACCTTGCCATTGGCAATTTGTCTGCTC
>CAZOJZ010000578.1:0-4789 GCA_964580205.1 uncultured Roseivirgaceae bacterium | reverse complement strand
GATCAATGGCAATTTCATTTCTATATCTGGCCAGTGCCCACAGAGGGAAGTATTTGTGGTAGCCGTGATATTTTAGGTAAAAAACCTTTGGGAATCCGGGTGCGGTGAATTCCGGATCTTCCCACAACCCATTATCTTTTTGTTGGTCAAGTAAATATTGGACACCTTTTTTTATTACTTCCGAGTCTGATTCTCCTGCCGCCATCAAAGCCAGCAGGGCCCAGGCCGTTTGAAATGACGTGCTTTTCATTGCTTTTCCGGAATAAGTTGGATCAAAATAGGAATAGTTGTCCTCTCCCCATCCACCATCGGATCGTTGCTTTTTTTCCAACCAGCCAACGGCTTTGCGTATTCTTGGGTCGCCAGGGTTCATGCCATAGCATTCGAAAGCAACCAACACCGACCAGGTGCCATAAATATAATTGGTACCCCAGCGTCCAAACCAGGAACCATCAGCCTCTTGCTCCTTACTTAGGTATTCAATGCAGTGCGAGCATGATTGTGCGTAAGCACGGTTTTCTTTCAACAGACCCAGCAACATCAGACAGCGTGCGCTTACATCACTGGTTGGCGGGTCCAGTAAAGCACCGTGATCTGCAAAAGGTATTTCGTTTAGATAATAGTGGGTGTTGTCCACATCGAAGGAGGCAAATCCACCGTTCCTGGACTGCAAACCCGCCACCCAATTTGCAGCCCGGGCAATATTGTGCTGAAAATCCTGTTTGCCGGAGCGAACCATAGCATAGGCCACGAAGGCTGTATCGTCTAAATCGGGATAGTGATCATTTTCAAATTGAAAAGGCCAGCCACCACCCTTTAGTTCGGGTCTGGCTATCTTCCAGTCCCCGGTCTCTTCTAACAATTGCTCACCTTTTAACCAGTCCAGGCCTTTGGAGACAGACTCTTCATTCTGTCGGACTTCTTGAAGTGCGCAGACAGCCAACAACGTATCCCAAATGGGTGAAACACATGGTTGACAATAGGCATCATCATCCCGGATCACCAACAGTTTTTCAAGCGCTTTTTTAGCGTTTTTCCGGTATTGGTGATCTGTGGTATACCCAAGTTGATCCAGGGCTTCATACGCATTGATCATAGCTGGGAAAATGGCGCCAAGTCCAGACTCTCCATTGAGGCGTTCAATGATCCAGGATTCAGCCTTTTTAAGAGCTTTTTTCCTAATCCAGGTAGGAATAAAACCCTCCAGTTTGAACCCAGTGCGTTCCAGTATCAAAACCATTTTGTTCAATTTTGAACGGACCGGGGAATAGTTTTTTTCCTGATCGGGTGGTGTCACAAAAAGCTCCCTGATACCGGTGTCGGTGGGATTACGTGCCTTGGCTTTCAGGCTGCAAAGAATCAATAAGGGTACCATTACCGTCCTGGACCAGTAGGAAACCTTCGATAGATGGAACGGAAACCACTTTGGAAAAAGCATGATCTCCGCTGGTATGAAAGGCACACCCCGCCACGGAATTTGCTCAAACATGGCCAGGGCGATCCTGGTAAATACGTTCGACCTGGCAGCCCCACCCATAGACAAGACCTGTTCTTTTGCATTAAGCATGTGTGATGCTAAGGTACGATCGCCCGCCAGTTTTAACGCATAGTAGGCTTTTACCGTACAGCTAATATCGGATTTGCCACCATAGAAAAGTGGCCATCCACCTTGGTTATTCTGCTTGGAACGAATGTAGACAGCCAACTTTTGCTGAAGCAGTTCGTCAACTTCATCCATGAAATGCATCATCATGATGTATTCAGATGGTATGGTAGCATCAGCTTCTAAATGAAAAGACCAATACCCTTCAGGAGCTTGTGCTGCTATCAGCGCTCCCTTTGCATCTTGAATCGATTGGTCCAGGATCTGATGCCATGTTTTTGAGGGGTGTTTACTTAATATACCAGGGGCGGGTAATCCCATTGTTAGTTGTTTTAGTTGGATCAAGATAGGTTATACATGTCTTGGGATCAAGTTGCTCCGGGTTTCGCCGTAGGTCCCTTAGGAAGGCCCCGACTTAACCATTTAAATAGCAGCTTCAGCAAGGCATCATGTTTTACGGTGAACCTGGTAACAGCAACAGTTGCTTTGACGCTTTTGCGGGAGATCTTTACCTGATCCCCATCCGTAAATCCTAAGTTGCCATCAATCTTGCGTAAGGTCAACATTGCCATTCCCAGGGCCCACAAACAAAACTCCCTGATCCCTTTTTCATGGGCCGGGATCATTAAAGTATAGGTAAGGGCGTTGTTCAGATGAGCGTGAGCGATTCCAATCAGGTGACTCAAACCCTTCTGAAACTTCTTGTTGCCCACAAGCATTTTCAAATGACTTAACTCTAATCCCGCCTGCTCGAAAATGTCTTTTGGCAGCCAGCATGCCGATCTAGCCTGGTCGTCCCAAATATCTTTTAGGATATTGGTCATTTGTAATCCCTGCCCGAAAGATCTGGACAACAGGAAAAGTTCATCTTTGTTTTTAGCTATCTCCGGGGAATAGAGACAAAAGAGTTCCGTAAGCATTTCTCCCACCACACCCGCTACATAGTAGCAGTACAAATCCATTTCAGCCTGATCTTTCAGGCATTCCCCGTTTGAATGTTCCTGAAAATAAACCATACCCTCCGACATGATCCGTACACAACGTACCAGGCTTTGTTGCTGACTTGGGTCAAATTTTTGGGTGATGGCCACTACCCGGCCCAGTTCTTTGATCAGTTGATGTTCAGCGGGAATGGTGTGGTCAGAAAGTAAGGGAGACAGTTCCTCCGTCAGCTGCTCAGCACCCCTTTGCCCAAGCAGGATCTCTAAAAAATGAGCACTAAATATTTTTTTCTGTTTAGCATTTAACTGTGGCTCATCCTCAATGGTATCAACCGTACGACACAATAAATAGGCATTAGAAACCACATCCTTTAATGCATCTGGAAGTTGTGGAATAGTTAAGGCAAAAGTTCGTGAAACCCCTTTAAGCATCGCTGCCTGAAAATCCCGGTTATTAAGTCCGGCGAGGGAACTATGCCCCCGCGCCCCATGTTCTGTGGCGGTATCACGTGGGGCGGCATGATTATTCTGAGAATTGGAGTTTTTGGCGGCGGTTTTTTTCACGGAATAAATTCTGAATAATCCAACATCCTTTGTTATATTTAGGTTCAATACAAATTAATCCAATATACCTATGCAGGTCAAGCTTGCCAAACCAAGAAGTTTTTGCGCGGGAGTGGTCAGGGCCATAGAAATAGTAGAACGGTCGCTTGAGATTTACGGCCCCCCAGTCTACGTGCTGCATGAGATTGTACACAATCGTTATGTAGTGGACGAGTTAAGGCAGAAAGGGGCGGTATTTGTGGAGTCACTTGACGACATTCCGCGGGGTGAGAAGGTGGTATTCAGTGCCCATGGTGTAGCAAAGCAAAGAGTGAAAGAAGCAGCACAGCGGGGACTGGAAGTTATGGATGCTACTTGTCCACTGGTAACGAAAGTACATCTCGAAGTGCAAAAATACGCCAGGGAGGGCAAGGAAGTTATACTTATTGGACATGAAGGACATGTAGAAGTTATTGGGACCCTGGGACAGTTTGATGCAAGTTATGGTGGAAGCATGTACCTGGTGCAGTCGGTTGCCGATGTTGAGCAACTAAAAGTGAAAAATCCGGCTGCCTTGGGGTACGTCACCCAGACCACTCTATCCGTTTTCGATACGGAGAAAATTGTTCATGCCCTGAAAGATCGCTTTCCTAAGATTACAGGACCCAAGAGTGATGACATCTGTTATGCTACCCAAAACCGTCAGCAAGCAGTGGTGCAGTTAGCAGAGGAGGTGGATGTCCTGCTGGTAGTAGGTACAGAGAACAGCTCAAATTCTAACCGGTTGAGAGAAGTTGGGGAAAAGCATGGTGTTAAATCTTACCTTATCTCGGGACCAAAAGATATCAACCCCCGCTGGGTTTCAAATTGTGGCCAAATTGGAGTTACTGCGGGAGCCTCAGCCCCAGAGATACTGGTGAATGGCGTTCTTGACCGTCTGAGGGAGCTTGGAGCAGTAAATATTACAGAGATGTCGAGTGAGGACGAAAAGATTATTTTTCCTCTCCCAAGACCACTAAGACAAAAAGCTAAGATTGAATAATTGATAGATCAAAAGCATGAGCGTACCCTTAAGACAACAGATAACTGTTGCAAAATATATTATCGGCCAAAAACTAAAGGGAAACAAGCGATATCCTTTGGTACTGATGCTGGAACCTCTTTTCCAATGTAATCTAGCCTGTGCAGGTTGTGGAAAAATTGCCTATCCAGACCATATTCTGAAACAGAGAATGTCTGTACAAGACGCCATGAATGCAGTGGATGAATGTGGAGCGCCCATGGTTTCCATTCCGGGTGGGGAACCACTGATTCACCAGGAAATGCCTCAGATCGTTGAAGGCCTTATTGAACGGGGAAAGTATATTTATTTATGCACCAATGCTATTCTGCTGAAGCGAAAAATTCAGGATTATACTCCATCGCATTTTTTAACCTTTTCTATTCATCTTGATGGCAACCGGGAACGTCATGATGAATCAGTATGTAAAGAAGGGATTTTTGACATAGCGGATGATGCTATTAAATTGGTCGTGGGAAAAGGATTCAGAGTAACCATAAACTGCACCTTGTTCCAGGGTGAAGATCCGGACCAGGTGGCGAAGTTTTTTGACTATGCCATGACTCTCGGTATCGAGGGAATTACCATTTCGCCCGGCTACAGTTACGAAAAGGCCCCTCAGCAGGATGTTTTCCTTCCCCG
>CAZOJZ010000577.1:0-5664 GCA_964580205.1 uncultured Roseivirgaceae bacterium | reverse complement strand
AACTTAAGCCATCCATATAAAAAAATCCAGAATTTTGTCACAAATCACTGGTAACAGGGTCTATCATATTAAGGGATCAAAACTGAGCTCTTAGAGCAATTTTAAACGGAGAACTTATTTCATGATAGCTATTCTGATCTTTTTTGTGGCCCATTGGTACCTGTCACTATTTTTTCAAACTTTTTTCTTGCACCGGTATGCTGCACATGGGGCTTTTACTATGTCAAAGGGTATGGAAAAAGTAGTATTTGTGCTGACCTGGATCTTCCAGGGGAGTAACTATCTCAGTGCCTATGGCTATGGTATTTTGCATCGCATGCACCATGCTTTTGCTGATACTCCACAGGATCCACATTCGCCCAAATACGATGATAACATCTTTAAAATGATGTGGAAGACCAAAACCACTTATACTGAAATTACCAACAAAACAATTAATATAGACCCCAGATTTACCAAGGATATACCTGAATGGACAACATTTGATCGATTTGCCCGCTCTTGGGTCTCTCGCATCGGTTGGGGCGCAGCTTATGTTTTATTTTACTGGCAGTTTGCTACGGTATGGTGGCTTTGGTTGTTGCTGCCGATACATTTTATACTTGCACCTATACACGGGGCCATCATCAATTGGTTTGCCCATATATATGGTTATCGCAATTTCGATGTAGGAGATACTTCCCGTAACTTTCTGCCTTTTGATTTCCTGATGATGGGAGAAAGTTACCATAATAACCATCATAAGTATGCTTCCCGGGCCAATTTCGGCGGAATCCGGTGGCATGAAATAGATCCTACTTACCATATTATGTTGCTCCTGGATAAGTTGAATCTGATTAAACTTGCCAAGCAAAAATCAGTGTCAATTACCTCCAAACAAGCGGCCTGATAATCATTAAGATTCCTTTCATCAGATCTTAGTACATTGGTTCAATTTGCTTAAATTTATGTGCGCACGAACCAATTAACCTTATGTTTTCCAGATCCTGTGAATACGCATTACAAAGTATTTTGTATATAACACTCCATTCCAAGAATGGTAAAGCAGTCGGATTAAAACAGATATCAGATTCACAGAAGATCCCCCTTCATTTCCTGAGTAAAATACTTCAGCAGTTGGTGAAAGGTAAAATTCTTAACTCAATAAAAGGCCCGAATGGAGGGTTTACACTTAATGCGTCTCCTGACCGACTCAGACTGATAAAGGTAGTAGAATTAATTGACGGACTGGATATTTTTGACCGATGTGGGATAGGTTTAAAAAAGTGTTCGGATAAAACTCCATGCCCCATTCATTTTGAATTTAAAGTAGTAAAAGAAAAAATTCGTCAGGTGCTAACGGAAAAAACCTTATCTGAATTATGCGATGATGTGGGTAAGGAATTGTCTATTGTGTCTTTTAGGTAGTCAACTATGTAAGTAAGTTGACAGGCCTTGAATATCTTTTTATCTAATTTTAGACCTTTGGTAGTATAAGATGTTCTGGATATCTAAGAATTATATACTTTACTGTTTCATTTTCCTTTCAATGACTGGGATTGGTCAAAACATAAAGCTCATTAATTATCCGGCTTCCAACGGTATCGAGTATAAAGTGGGCATGCGCGTTTACCTGGGATCCGGATCATATACTGATAAAAGCTTCCAATATATCCTAAAAAATTCCGCTGGAAGGGATGACAACTATACACTTCCGGCCACTTGGACCGGTCAATTCATGGAAGTGAAACGGATCAAGCAATCGGGTACAAAAAAGGGGGGATATAAGGTTTATTTGATCTGCGGTAATGCAAATACCTTAAACTATTGGATTGAGATTGAAGGGGCTATTAATGCAGGGGAGGTTTTAAATCCCCAATCACCCTAGAGACCAATTTTCTCTAGCGCTTTGCTCATAGACTTCGTTAAATCCTAAATTCTTCAAAACTTCGCCGGTTTGGGCGCTCCTGCCTCCGGCTGCGCAATAGACTACTACCGGTTTGTCTTTATTTAATCTCTTCATTGCTTATCTTTTTAACTTCCTGTGCATCTGCCAGATCATAGGCAACCACAACAAATAAAACACTCACAATCAATAATTTATATTGCATAACTTAACTTATTGCTTCATAAGTATTTCTTAAGAATCTTAATCCCCTGATGAATCGCCTCTCTACCGGTTGATTCTATCCCATACCAACCTTTATACCCCGAATCCTGACTAATTTTGATCATTTGAGCTGATTGTTCTTCTGTGGGCTGGTTTCGATAGGACTGACCAAACGCATAAGGTATGGTTTTCTTGAGATAGCCTACATTGTCAAATTCATCACTGGGTCCCCGCCAGTCCGGATAAGTACCAAAATCAAGATCATCTACCTTTTTGATCAGGTCCAACATCCAATCCGGATCGTTGCTCACGCCGCCATGGTTTTCTATGCACACCTTAATTCCTGCAGGTTTTGCATATTCCAACAGCATATGGTAGGATTCGGTAGCCCATTTCAAGGCCTCTTTTAGGTCTGCATCTTTGGGAGCTCGGCAATTAGTCCTGATGGTCTGACATCCCAGATAATGGGCTATGTCTATCCATTTACGGTGGTTTACTGCGAATTGTTTTCTCAATTCCGGTGTTGGTTCAGCCCCGTCGCCTTCAGCATCCACCATGATAAGGACCATTTCCACTCCGTGATCATTAGCATTCTGTTTAAGTTGGTTGAGATAATTGACATGGGGCACTTCAAATAAGGTATTGACGAATTCGATACCGTTCAGGTCAAAAACTTCCCGGGCAATGCGGGGAAAATCAAGATTTTTCCATTTTCCAGCCTTGATCTCATCAACTAACGCCCATTGTGCCAAGGATATGTCGTCTTTTCTCATTGTTGAGTTAATTTTTGATTTACTAAAACTTGCCAAAGTAGAGGGCATTATTGCGGCGCCAGTGAGTAAAGCAGATTTTTGAATAAAACTCCTTCTACTTTGCCAGTATGCTGGTGTTACACTAGCTGAGTTCCCATCCTGAACGGTACTCTCTGGTAAGGTATTTATTTGCTTCTTCATCATTAGTTATTTTCATATTTACTGAATCGTAGTCAACTTGTTTGCCTGCCCTCAATGCTATGGCAGCAAGGTTTATAGTTTCGGTCACCGTTTTAGCTCGGATGAAACTTCCCGGAGACTGTTGGTTATTCAAAATTGCCTGTACCCAGGTATGTTCCCGAAATCGGTCAATGTTTTCTTTTTCTAAACTTTTTGGATTACTGTAACTATCCATTTTTGACTTAGGAATGATTTCGGGTTTCTCGCCACGGAATCCTGCCAATATTTTTCCTTTGTCACCCACAAACATCATCCCTTCATTGGGAATGTCTCGGTTGTCTGCTTCCAATTCTACCGGTGGGAAGGGCTTCATGCCTCCATCGTACCAGCAAAGATCAAAAGCCGGCAAACTTTCCTGTTTCGGGAACTTCAATCGAATAAGACAGCTATGGGGGAATGCCACGTCATTCTCCACCCATTTATAGACGTTATCGATGGCTTCACGGGTAGTAGTTCCAAAAGCCCTGGCGCTTATTGGTGGTCTGTCGATCCCAAAGGCTTCAAATAATGGGAACAGACTGTAATGACCCATATCTGCAATACTTCCCCCTCCAAAGTCATACCATCCCCGGAATACATTATGTGTATAGTTTTGATGATAAGGCATGTCTGGTACAGGTCCCAGCCACAGGTCCCAGTTAAAACCATCCGGGATTGGCGGAGTGTCCTGGGGGCGTTTGGTCCATTGCTGCCAAACTGGCCGGTATGACCAGTTATGGATCTCTTTCAAATCTCCTATAACGCCATCTTTGATCCACGATAGGATTAGATCATATTCAGGCCGTTCACTCCAGGCTAACAAGTGTGTGATTACTCCGGTTTCCCTGGCTTTGTCAATGCTCAACCGGCCTTCTGACATTCGGTTAGCAATAGGTTTATGAGTTAGTACATTGATGCCCTTGTCCATGGCTGCCATAGCAATTGGCGCATGGAGGTGGTCTGGCGTCATGATCTTTATTGCATCAATGTCTTTTTCTTGGTCAAAAAGTTCCCTGAAATCTTCATATGAGGTGCAGCCTTTGTATTTACCTGATGATGTATTCTTTGCGTAGTATTTTTCGGTATACTCTTTACCCACATCCCGGCCACCAGGAATACCTTTGACACCTTGCCACCAGGAATCATCGCCCAGTACCTTACGAATCCCGTCACGGATTCCGTGGGGTGACCAGTCGATATAGTTGGTAGTATATTTGTTGACGTCGCAAACTGCTACCAGTTGTATCTGATCGTTTGTGAGCAGTGAGCCCATTTCACGCAATCCTTGGGTCCCACAGCCAATGTTGGCGATGTTAATTTTGTCTGATGGAGGCACATGGCCCGTTCCGGCAATTACATGACTGGGTACTATGGTGAAGGTGACGGTGGTAGCGGCGGCGGTCTTAATAAATTGCCGTCGCTTTAGTATATTCTTATATTTCATGCCCATTTTAATTTTTGTAGTTTCAATCTAATTAAGTATCATGCAATCCCCAAAAAATTCAACAACAATGAAAATAAAGATCAGACGATCATTTTTGACATTATTGATGTCAGGTATGATGATATTTGGATGTAGTCAGGATAACGAACAATATGATGTTTTGACCGCAGAGAACAGTCAATTAAGTATAAGTTATGAGCAGCAGCTAATGGAAACACGTTCGGCGGTGGAGCGTGCCGACAGTTTGCAAACCGTGGTACATGACCTGGCACAAGAAGTACATGAGTTAAGAGGAGAGGCCCCGGTTTACCACGCCAGCAAAGCTGACGAAGAGGCCATTGAAGCGTTGGTGCAGAACCTGCACCGAGGATGGGCTTCTATGTTTAAGACTAATAATACTAATGATCTCTTGAAATACTTCCTTCCAAAGTATACCACCAGTGCTATCAGGATCAATACAGAAAACATTCCATCAGTACGGAGAAAGAATAATAGTAGTTTTGAGGAGTTTCTCGATCAACTGCTTGCCCTAAATAACATTTCATTGTCCTTTGGGGAGACCCAGTTTCTGTATACTGAAGTAAAAGGTGATGTATTTGTAACCACCTACCGGACAACTTTAAGGGTTTACGAAAACAACCAACAGAAACACACCAGCTCCCTGATTACGCAACTGTCCGGTGAGCGCGGTGGTGAATGGAAAGTGGGTGATTATCATTGGGCGAGCTTTAATTATTAGCTTGCATTATGTTTTTGTTAAACACCTGATACTTACCTAAATGTATTAATTTAATAAACTTAAGGTTCCATTAATTATTATTTAAGTGGTAGCGCATAGTACAAAATATGTGGTTGTTGCTCTTACTAAAAGTTTACGATCTAAACTGGACGGTGAGGTACTTGATGATAGCTATACTCTGGGTATGTATGCCACAGATGCCAGCATCTATCAGATTTTACCTAAGGTGGTGGTTTTTCCTAAGCATGAACAAGATGTAAGGCAAGCGGTAGCTATAGCGAGTGCCGAAAATGTAACCATATTGCCGCGTGGAGCCGGCACCAGTCTGGCAGGTCAGACCGTGGGTGCTTCCATGGTATTGGATTTTTCCAAATATATGAATAAAGTGCTGGAAGTAGATCCGGACCAGCGGTGGGTAAAA
>CAZOJZ010000576.1:0-3260 GCA_964580205.1 uncultured Roseivirgaceae bacterium | reverse complement strand
AAAATGGCTCGTTCCTTGTCGGTTAATGTCAAATTTGACTCAACGGGAGGCATTTGTTCTTCAGGATCCTCATTCAGAATACGATGAATTAATTCACTGCGGTATAAATTTCCAGCCATTATTACTTTCCTGGCTTCTTCTGGTAAATCCAAGCGGAGATCAGCCTTCCGCGCTTCTTCATCAGGTCCATGACAGGCAAAGCAGCGATCCGATAAAATAGGGCGGACATGGAAATTAAAATCTATCTCCTCAGGAAGTTTCTCATAGGCTTCCGCCACCTGGTCCGGCATTTCTATGGAACAGGAACTGACTAATAGCAAAAAAGCCAGATATAAGCTGCATTGTTTCATCATTGCAAATTACGAATTATTCGATGTCTCACAAAACTTCCTTTAATACCACTGACACCTACCTATGACTATGAGGAATGGGGTCTTCTTACCTTTTCAATAGGCTTCATCATGGTTGATCATGGTACTGGCCACCACAGTCCATGCTGCGGTCTTAACATATTGAGATTACTTAATTATTATTAGTTTCAATTTGTATTGAATTTGATCTGATTAGGGCCTTTTGATGAAACCTAAATGGATTTCTCAGACTTTTAGGAGTAAACGAATTAATCTGGTCGGGGTATTGCACCTGTCTTTTCGGCCCAGTTAGTCCATAGATTACTCAATTCCTTAACAATTTCTGGTTGAGAAGTAGCAATATCATGGGTCTCTGTGCGATCTACAAGCATATCGTATAACTCCCAATTTTCGATTGATAAATGCGCTACATGGTCCCATACAAAACTGTCCTTTTTGTCAGCTTTTGAAATTAGTTTCCATTTTCCCTTTCGAACCGCCCTATTACCTTCATGTTCCCAAAAAATGGCCCGATCATCAATCGACTGTCTGTCGAAGACTGGGAGTAAGCTTTTTCCTTCCAATGGCGTAATACTATTTTCATGGTAGTTGGAAGGATATTTGGCGGAAGCAGCGTCGACACATGTGGCCATGATATCAATTAGATGTGCTGGAACCCTCCTTAATTCTCCGCCATTTTTGATATGAGTTGGCCAATGTACGATAAGCGGAGTGGCAATCCCTCCCTCATGTACCCAGTGTTTGTATTCCCTAAATGGAGTATTGCTGGCATTGGCCCAATTTAATCCATAAGCAGTATATCCCTCAGGTGGACCAGGCCAGGCATCCTTCATAATTTTTACCGGTTTCCCATCCCGGGTAATGTAGGGAATCATTTTAGTTTGAGGCTGTGCCGGAGGCAGAGGCTTAAGTTCCTCATGAGTCGGTTGTGGCCCTATCCAATCCAACTCTTCAGCACAGGCACCATTATCCTGTAGGAAAAATATTAGTGTATTGTCCAGTTCTCCTTTCGCCTCAAGCGCTGCTATAATTTTGCCAATCCCCTGATCCATAATATCAATCATGGCTGCATATACCTCCATATTTGCAATTTCCCAATCCCGATCAGGAATGTCATTACTCCATTTCATAATCGAGGAGTCTCGGGCTGTGAGTGGCCATCGCTCATCAACAATGCCCGTTTCTTTTAACCGTTTATATCGCTGTTGTCTTATTTGGTCCCACCCCTGATCATAGTAACCCTTATATTTTTTTACTTCACCTGCAGGCGCATGCATAGGCCAATGAGCTGCTGTGTAGGCTACATATAAGAAATAAGGATTTTGAGATTGGTGCTCCTCAATGTACTTAACAGCAGAGTCTGTAAAATTTGTGGTGGCATAGAAATCTTTACCAGGAGGAACATACTCATTTCCCAATGCCAGTGAACGTGGATCATAAAAACTACCGGCCCCTGAAATCATGCCATAGAATTTATCGAACCCTCTTTGCCGAGGCCAATTATCCTTGTTCGGGTTATCAACAATGTATGGTGTCACATGCCATTTACCTGACATATAAGTAGAATATCCTGATTCTTTTAGAACTTCCGCAATGGTTACTGCATGCTTACTTAAATCCCCTTGATAGGAAGGTGATCCACGATCTTCCAGCATATGCCCAATGCCTGCCTGTTGCGGGTACAGACCAGTCAGTAAGGAGGCTCTTGTAGGGCAACAGCGTGCGGTATTGTAGAATTGAGTAAACCGAAGACCATTCGCGGCCAATTGGTCAAGATTGGGTGTGTTGATTTCACCTCCGTAGGCTCCAATGTCAGAAAATCCCATGTCGTCTCCCATGATCAGGATTATATTTGGGGGTGGATAATGAGGCTTATTACAGCCAAATAGTAAAATCAAAGCTACGGCAACGGATAGGTTAAGACGATTATTCATTTAAGATTTATCAATTCGATTTCTCCGAAAATTTAATGTTCTAATGTTCCTAAGGGCATTTCCTTGCTATCAATTTCTCGAGCTATATCGAACGCCGAATGCCCGAACACCGAATGCGGAATAAGTTATCTTTTCATTATCCCAAAACTAAATCAACACACCGCCTCCAAAAAGTGCCGTATTGCTCCCAATAAACGAAGTTACATGCCCAATGGGGGGCGGGATCGGAAGTGTAGGCCAAGATATTCCCCCTGCCAACATTACGAGTAATTAGCGCAGGATCATTGGTTTCTGCAAACTTCATTAAAACCTTTCCCGCCTCGATGTTGAGGGTCTGATTGTATCCCATAATAGGTGGGCAGCTGGATAGATCGACATCTTGAAAGACCTTTTCGCCCTCCTCAGTAAGTTTTAACTTGAATCCTTCAGTGCTTTCTATCAAGTCTTCAATATCCAAACATTGGACCGGCAATATCTCTCTTAACCGAGTGCGTCCCCATCCTCCCTTGCCAAGTTCGCCGGTAAAAGAATACCAGCCTCCTAAAAACATGAAATGAGTACCAGCATGTGCCGCGTCGATGGTTAATCGTATACGGTCAGGAAATGTCAGCGGTTCTGAACCAAACTTATGACGATCGAAAAATGACGGCGCCAACTGAAACAATTTGGAATCCACATCACTGTAGATTAGGATATCATACTCTTCTAAAATCTTCTCATAATCGCCAGGGCCAAGTTTGTTGTAAAAATCCCAGGCTGGTACCGAATTTACTTCATGCTCCCCTCCTTCTTCCAGAGCTTCTTTTAGCCATTTTCCGTAGTTAAATATATCGAGTCCCTTCGCAGAGTAATGAAATGGAGTTTCTGCAAACACAGGGCCGGTTAGTACTGCCCAATCACCGACGTAGTAAATTTTTGCCATCTTTGTGGTACAAGTTAATCCAGATTAGTTAAA
>CAZOJZ010000575.1:0-7424 GCA_964580205.1 uncultured Roseivirgaceae bacterium | reverse complement strand
CGCAACCACCGGGGTGGCATTGCACATTGCTCACGCGAATAGTAGTGGAGGCCCATATATTGCAGAATTCATGCAAGAAATTGAACGGGCACGCCAGGATGGTCATGATGTGACGACAGACGCTTATCCTTATGAGGCCGGAATGACGTTCATCGAATCTGCAGTGTTCGATAACTGGGCATCGTGGGAAGACGATCGCTTCTCTATACTTGAATGGGCGGAGACCGGCGAACGACTAACTCGCGAAAATTTTGCTCATTATAGAAATATTGGCGGACTTGTTTTCATGCACACTCGAACTGAAGAGATGACCCGTCAAGCCATTGAACATCCCCTAATAATGATTAGTAATGACGGCAATATTCATAATGGTCGGGGACATCCCCGTATTTCAGGCTCATTTTCTAAAGTGCTTGGAAAATATGTGCGGGATCAAAATGCGCTGTCATTAATGGATGCATTACGAAAAATGACAATCGATCCTGCCCGTCGTCTCGAAGAGTTTGTTCCCATGATGAAGGCTAAAGGTCGCCTTAGCGTAGGATCAGATGCTGACCTGGTTTTGTTTGATCCATTACGCATTGCAGATCAAGCAACTTATGCAAATCCAACCCTTCCATCAAAGGGAATATCCTATGTTTTGGTCAATGGTGTCTTTGTAGTGGAAAAAGGTGAGCTTCAACCTGAGGTTAAGCCAGGTCATGCAATAAAATCGAATGTGGAATAAGTAATAAAACGGCTGGCAACAAACAATAAGCTCAATGAGCATACTTAGTTATTTATATAGTATGGTCGAGAAAAGCTATCTTTAGTGATATCAAAAGCAGATATACTCACTAAGCTTATTTGAACCGTTGGATCTGAACGACCGCTATTGGCCGAAAGCAGTCATTGAACAATTCCTAATTATCAAAACTTTTTTTGCATCATGAAGTATTTTTGTATTTTCATACAAAATCTGAGGCCCAGTAGCCAGCGACAAATTATAAGTTAAATAATATAGCAATAACTTTGAATCGGCGTCCTTTTATTAGATCCGCATTTATTCTGGCTACAGCGCCATTTGCAAACCCATTATTGCTTACCGCTCAAAAATTCACAGAATGTCTATCCCCGATAAATTTTTCACCGTGGGTTTGCGAAATGATCATTGGTGGTTGTTCAATCCAAGTGGGAACCCTTTTTTCTCCATTGGTCTTAATCACATAGATCCCGCTAGTCTTCGGTACCCGGAAAACATCCATATTTGGCAGCAAAAATATGATGGAAGTACCATTAAGTGGCTTAATGAATCTGTTGCCCCTAACCTGAAACAGTGGGGCTTCAATACTGTGGGCTGGGAGCAGGAGGTGACGGTGCGGCAATGGAAACACTCTCGTTCATTCACATACGAGGAGTACCAGGCGCTTAATATGCCTTACTGCCATATGTTGCCTTTTACTGAATCTCACCAATGGGAGCAACATACCCGACATTTCGATTACCACAATTCAGAATGGGAAGACTGGTGTGAATATGTAGCTCGGGCCCACTGTGCTGAGCTTAGTTGGGATCAAAATCTCATCGGGTATTTTTACAGTGATTGTCCTACATGGGTGCATACAAATAAGGTCAATGAATGGAGAGGGCCTATATTTGACCCTGAACAACTCAAAACAGAAGCTGGCAGAAATGAACTTTCTAGCCTGGCAAAGCGCTACTACAAAACTACTCAAGATGCTATCCGTCGTTATGACAAGAATCATCTAATCCTAGGTGACCGGTACGAAGCCAATGCACCGATTGCTCCAGAAGTAGTTGAAGCGGCTTTACCATACGTGGATATATTGTCATTTCAGGATTTTCGTGATCCGGTTACCCATCTTGACTATTGGCACAAAACCACTGGGAAGCCAGTGTTGCTTGCTGACGCGGCGAAAATAAAATGGCTCACTGAACCAGGAGAGTTTACTCGAAATAATGGGGAATGGTATGCAGAGACGCTTTCAAAATTGCACCAAAATCCTGGATGTGTTGGATTCCATCTTTGCGGCGCATACCAGCGGAATAAAGCCAGGCGTTATGGGTTGTTGGATGAACAGGAAAATCCTGACTTGGAAAATGTGGAGTTAATAACGGGGGCAAATCAGAAAATCAATCAATGGATGACAGAGAGGTTATAAGTCATCAACAATTTAGGAATCTAGGTCAGGGATAAAAAGTTGTAGGATCCCTAAACATAGTTTCTGAACGGCCGCTATTGGCCCAGGCTGTGTGAAACGCCATACACAGCTTAAAGACAGGCGATATTGACGTGGTGATCCAATGTTGCGTATCACGCAATTGACTTGCTTTGGAGCCGATAACGCCCTTCCAGTGGAAACCAACTTCACCCGAAATTCTGTCGAGCTTAAACGGGACTACATGAGGCCGTTTTTGCGTTTTCACACAGCCTGGGCCAAAAGCGGCCGGTCGCAAAGATGCCGAATATAATCCTTGACCAGGGTGGCAAAGTATCCTAAATATATACCTGCTGAGATATCTTATTGATCATAACAACTCTAGCTCACCACGCTCTTCCATCTCCCTGACCTGTGCTCTTAATGCAGCCTTTTCATCCTGAGCCTGTTTCACTATTGCCTTGAACTTAGGATCATCTCTAATATTTTCATATTTTGTAGTACCAAGGCTTATAGTCTGGAAAGTTTAGAATAGTATTAGCATGAGCAAAAAAGAATCTAATTGCCTATATTAACATATATATCAAAATTTGACAGCAATGCTCAAACATTCGCAAGCCTTTATCAGCTTTGCAGTTTCAGATATCCAGGCCGCCAAAGATTTCTATTCGCAAGCCCTGGGATTGGAGGTTAAGGAAACCGAAAGGGGATTTTTGGAGATTCATACCTCAGGAAACAATCCGGTAACAGTCTATCCCAAGGAAAAACATGTTCCGGCCACATTCACGATCTTAAATTTTCCAGTTAATGACATCGATCAAACCGTAGATGAACTTGTATCAAGAGAAGTGCATTTCGAGCACTATGATGGAGCTATTCAAACGGATGCAAAAGGAATTGTTCGAGGAGAAGGAGGCAGTCCACATGCTGCGTGGTTCAAGGATCCGGCTGGGAATATTTTGTCGCTCATGCAATTTCTAGACAGGTAATATCTGTTCAGGGTTGAGCCGGTTTTCCTAGACGGGATTTGTATCTATCAATCCCTGCGAAATCTAACAAATTAATGAACCATGCCTAAGTTACTATCGGTAAACGTTTCAATGCCCAAGAATGTCGAACACAAAGGAAAGATCGTCTCCACTGGTATTTTCAAGGAACCAATCGAGGGCAGGGTTAAAGTGAGAACCCTCAATATTAATGGGGATGGGCAGGCCGACCTTATTGGACATGGCGGAGAAATGAGAGCTGTTTATGTCTATTCCCGTGACAATTATGACTATTGGGAGAAGGTATTAGGTCGAAACGACCTCCCTATGGGACAATTTGGTGAAAACTTCACTATCGAAGGATTTTCAGACCAGGAAGTTCATGTAGGTGATCGTTTCAAAATTGGTTCTGCACTTTTTGAAGTAACGCAACCTCGGGTTCCCTGTTTTAAACTGGCTATTAAGATGCAGCATGAGGGATTTTATGGTCAAATTCTTAAGAGTGGTCGTTTGGGATTTTATTTCAGGGTACTGGAAGAAGGAGAAGTAGCAGCAGGAGATGAAATTATAAAGGTAAAAGTTCATAGCATTGGAATGACCATCGATCAGGTCAACCGGCTTATGTATTTCGATAAAGATAATTATCAGGGATTTAAAACGGCCCTGAAAATTAAAGCTCTCTCTCCTGGTTGGCGGTACACTTTTGAAGACAGACTTTCCAAAGAAAAGACCACTAAGAAGGCGATGGAAAGTTACAGGTCCTTGACCATTGTCAAAAAGGTTCCTGAAAGTGATACCATTACTTCCTTTTATCTTAAGTCAGAAGACGGGAAGTCCTTGGAGTCATTCTTACCAGGTCAATTCCTACCAATCAAACTCGATATTCCGGGGCAATATTTGCCAGTGGTCAGGACCTATACACTATCGGACTCACCGGACCGCGACTATTACAGATTATCTATAAAAAGAGAACCGGTACCACCTGACCAACCTTCAGCTTACCCGGGGGTTTCCTCAAATTACTTTCACGATCAGGTGGAGGAAGGATCTAAGATTTTGGCCAAGGCCCCCAGAGGAAAATTTTTTCTTAATTCCCAGGCACAGACTCCAGTGGCACTGCTAAGTGCAGGTGTAGGTCTGACCCCCATGATCAGCATGTTAAATGCCTTAAATGAACCAGGGTTGAACCGACCTGTTTGGTTCATACATGGCACTCGCAATAAAAAGGAACACGCCATGAGTGATCATGTTCGCCAGGTGTCTGAAAAAAACAACAATCTACAAGTGTTCATTAAATATAGTCAACCTACACCAGAAGATAGATTGGGGATGGATTATGATGAACAGGGTCATGTGGATATAGACCTGATAAAGCGTTTGATACCGGACAAGGATTGCGATTTCTACCTTTGTGGACCCTCTCCTTTTATGAAATCCTTATTTGAAGGTTTGCAAATTTGGGGAGTTGCTGAAACCCGCATTCACTACGAATTTTTTGGTCCCGCTTCAACCCTTGGTGATCGCAGCAAGGTCGCTATGGGCAAACGCTTGGCAGAAGCTAGCGAATGCTGTGAGGAAACGGAGGTAAATTTCTCCAAATCAAGCATTATAGCTCACTGGAATCCTTCATTTGAAAGTATTCTGGATTTAGCCGAGGCCAATGGACTAAGTCCTGACTATAGCTGCCGGTCGGGAATATGCCACACCTGCATTTGTGAATTGGAGCAAGGTGAAGTGGATTACACTTTGGAACCATTGGATCCGCCTCCAGAGGGTACGGTATTGATTTGTTGTTCCAAGCCAATAAGTAATTTGGCCATCGGCATTTAGTACAAGTGTTAAATTCAATGAAAAGCCAATTTAAAAAGTAAAAACAGAGTTGGAAGAGCTGCAAAAATTTATAAACCTATGGCACAGATAATAGCTACTATTGACAGGAATAAATACAAAACGGTGGTCACCACCGGCAACCACCGACTGGTAGGAGACGAACCAACACCCTATGGTCAGGATCTTGGCCCAAGCCCCTATGACTTTTTGCTGGTTTCAATAGGCACATGTGTAGCCATGACTCTGCGCATGTATGCCGACCGTAAGGGCTGGGACTTGCAAAAAGTAGCAGTCGAACTAGATCAATCCCGCATTCACGCCAAAGATTGCGAAGATTGTGAGTCAGAAGAGGGCTACATACATTTAATCGAAAAGCGGTTAAAAATTACCGGCGACTTAAGTCCACAGCAACGACAAAGGCTTTTAGAAATATCTGAAAAATGCCCCGTGCAAAAAACTCTAACCCATGAAATTAGAGTTAAATCGGATCTAATAATATAAGCAGTGAAAATGCATTATTAACCCTGCGAGCCGAAGACCCAATAATAATTGGCTATGATGCACAATGTATCATGGCCAAACGTTGTGTGCAATCAGAAAGTAAATTAATAAACAAGCTATTATGGAACAGAAACATCCCTTACCACCTTTTACAGCTGAAATGGCAAAACAGAAAGTTAAAATGGCTGAAGATGCTTGGAATAGCAAAGACCCCGAAAAGATTTCAAAAGCATATACCCTTGATAGTGAATGGAGAAATCGCAATGAATTTATCAAAGGCCGTAAAGAAATAGTTACATTCTTAAAGGATAAATGGCTAAAGGAAAATAACTATAAGCTCAAAAAGGAATATTGGGCACACACTGATAACCGAATTGCTGTAAGGTTTGAATATGAATATCAAGATTTGACTGGTCAGTGGTGGCGTGCTTATGGGAATGAAAACTGGGAATTTGATGAAAATGGATTAATGACAAAAAGGTACGCCAGCATCAATGATCTATCTATAAAGGACTCAGAAAGAAAATTTAAATAAAGAGGCACACACAATATAAATTAACTATTATGAAAATTCAAACTTGTAACATTCGACTAATCTTAAGTACCATTCTTTTTATTGGTATGATATCATTTATGTTTTCTTGTAAAGAAGCCGGTTCATTGGAAACTTCATCTGCAATAACTGAGAAACAGGGCCATGTAAATCACCCTACGCATTATAATACTGTTGAAGTTGATGGTATAGATATCTTTTATCGTGAAGCCGGACCGGTTGATGCACCTACAGTTCTACTTCTTCATGGGTATCCGACTTCATCTCACATGTTTAGAAATTTAATTACTGATTTATCAGACCGTTATCACCTTCTTGCACCGGATTATCCTGGATATGGCAGGAGCGAACAGCCACCAATGTCAGAATTCAATTACACCTTTGATAACATGTCTCTGTTAATGGAGGGCTTTTTGAAAAAGAAAGGGATCGACAAATACAGCATTTATTTAATGGACTATGGAGCTCCAATTGGTTATCGCATTGCCTCAAAATATCCGGAACGTGTAGAGTCTTTAATTATCCAGAATGGGTGTGCCTATGAAGAAGGACTGGAAACATTTTGGGATCCAATAAAAACCTATTGGAAAGACAGGACGATAGAAAACGGTCAGGCACTGGAAGGGTTTCACACACCGGCAGGACTGAAATGGCAGTATACCCATGGCGTGCCGGATAGCACCCTGATCAGTCCGGATAATTGGGAAGTTGACTTGCGCCATTTGTCAAGGCCTGAAAATGACAAGATTCAATTGGCCATGTTTTATGATTATGGGACGAATCCTCCGTTGTATCCTTCCTGGCAAGAATATTTTAGAGAACATCAACCACCGGCGTTGGTAGTGTACGGCAAAAATGATTACATCTTTCCTGAATCCGGCGCCCAGGCTTATAAAAAAGATTTGAAAAATCTGGAATTTCATCTTTTTGACGCCGGGCATTTTGCCTTGGAAAGTCATGGAAAGGAAATAGCTGACAAGATACGAGCCTTTTTGGATAAAAATGTAATGAAAATCTGATTAAACCTGTTCACTTATTAAGTACAAACCCTAAAAGAAAAAGCCAAGTTTGAAAGAGCAAAAAACAAGTTCTTGCGTGGTAAGAAATAAGGTTTGGTTAAATAGTCAAAATCTAAAAAAGGGGCGCTACAACTCATAGCTCCTTTCCAGAGTTGTAAAAGCTAGGTCGATCTCTCCCAATTGAGCATAAATTAAACCCAAACAGAAATCAGGACTTCCAATTCCGGATGTGCTATGCCGGACTCCAAGTCCTGCTTTGTTATTTTTTCATCAGTTGGACAGCTTGTTCAGTGGTTATAACGGCATTGGCAATGAATCCGTAATTGATCAAAGCTGCTTGGTAGCCATCTCCTAATTCCGGTGTTATAGCGGCTGC
>CAZOJZ010000574.1:0-3875 GCA_964580205.1 uncultured Roseivirgaceae bacterium | reverse complement strand
AACGTTCATTTGATGGCCAATGGTACGGTATCCCTTCCTTTCAATACCTGGGCGCCTAGTTCTCCCTATTTGGATCCTCAAAAAGCTGATCAGATAGCGGGAGGGTATTTTAGAAATCTGAGAAACAATACCTATGAATTTTCCGCCGAGGTCTACTATAAATGGATGCGCAATCTTACCGATTTTGCCGATAATGCGAATGTTTTTTTTAATACCAATATTGCCACCGAGTTTCGGGTAGGGGAGTCAGATTCATATGGCATTGAATTATTCTTAAAGAAAAATAGGGGCAACTTGACTGGATTCGTTAGCTATACCTTGTCCAAAACCACTCGCAATGTGGAAGGTGCCAACCAGGGTCAAACCTATAGGGCCAACTACGATCGTCGGCACAATCTTTCTTTGGTAGGTACCTATGAGTTTAATGATAAATGGAGCATGGGTGCAACTTTCGTTTACAGTACCGGACGCCCTTTTACCCTACCGATAGGCCGGTATGAGTTTGATGACTACAATGTCGATTATTATACCGGCAGGAATGAATATAAACTGCCGGACTTTCACCGGTTGGACCTGTCTACCACTTTATATCCACGGAAGAATAAGGACCGGAAGTGGAAAAGCAGTTGGGTATTCTCCATTTATAATGTCTATAACCGGAAAAATCCCTTTACTGTTTACACCAGAACCAAACAAGATGAAAATGGAAACATCGTAGGAGACGGCACGGAAAAAGAAGCCCGGATGGTGTCGCTGTTTTCCATCTTACCCTCAATCACTTACAATATCAAATTTTAAAAAACAACCTATGAAAATCAAAATATTAACTGCCATTTCAGCCTTCATCATCTGGAGTTGTGATGAGCCCTATATCATTGAAACGGATCAGCAGGATTCTCAGATCATTGTGGAGGCATTGCTGACCAATGAGTTTAAGCAACACTTCGTGAAAATATCGGAAACCACCGATTTTTATTCCTCCGGACAAACGCCACGAGTCAGTGAGGCCACCGTATTGGTGACTGATGACCGGGGCAACAGTTTTACCTACGCGGAAGATCAGGAGAATCCGGGTCGCTACCTGTCGGAAACACCTTTCCAGGGTGAGGTGGGGGTTACCTATAGCTTGATGATCGTTATAAATGGTCAAACTATATCTTCTTCCGAGACCATGTTGCGGGTAACTACCATTGATAGTTTGACCTACAACATAGATGAGGAGGAAAAGAAGTATCTGGAGGACCATGCCGACAATGTGATTAACAAAGGCCGTTATTATGAGGTCTTGTTGTATACCAAGGAGCCTCAGGATACCCAAGATTACTACTTGTTTAAGTTTTATCGGAATGGGGAAATCCTCAATTATGACGGTGAGGATATTTATTATGCCGATGACGAAGTGATTCAGGAAAACATTGACGGAATTGTCTTCAATGACTGGTACAGCAAAGATGAAGTAGCCGGTATTGAGATGTATAGTTTAAGCAGGAACGCCTTTTTATTTTATGCCGATTTGGAGATCACTTTAAACAATGATGGTGGGTTGTTCAGCCCACTTCCGACCAATCCCAGGACCAACCTGGTGGGAAATGCCTTGGGATTATTCCAGGTGTCGGCTATTGCAAGTGATGAAATAACCATTGAATAATGTTTAGCACAATTATTGATAGTAAAAGGTAAAGTAAAATAGTATAGCTATGAGAAGACCTAAAAACATCATTTCTCGTTACTTTTCCAGGGGCCTGAAAAGGTTGCTGAGAAAGAAAATGGTACGACATTTTCAATCCAGGACCGAATCCAAATTTAGCTCAAATGACCTGCCAAAATATCAAAAGTATTTTGAGCAGTTGCAGTGGGTGCATACTGATTAATATGGTTATTGTGTTGATTTAAAACTAAACCGTTGATCGGACCACAGGGGTGATTTTATATCAAACTAGCTGAGTGCTAACCAAACGGTAACTCCTCTCCCTCCTCAGCCGTCTTTTTTTCAAATAACTTTTGTATTCCGGCAGTCAGTGTACCCATCTTCCTCTTTCCAATTATTCTGCCATCCACCTCCAAAACAGCTGTGATTTCACCCATAGTCCCGCTAACAAACATTTCATCCGCACAGTACATCTCGGCCAATGTCAATCTTTTTTCTTGAATGGGAATGTGGTCTTCCTGAGCTATATTCATAATCACTCCTCTGGTTATTCCCGGCACACAGGAATCGGTGAATGGAGTATAGATCTGTTTGCCCTTTACTAAAAAAATATTGGTGGCATTAGTTTCCGCTAAGAATCCATCGATGTCCAGCATCACCGCATCATCAACCCCTGCTAGGTTGGCCTCAATTTTGGCCAGGATATTATTGATCAGGTTATTGTGGTGGATCTTTGAATCAATACACTGAGGAGGGTTACGCCGAATGCTGGAGGTGATCAGACGAATTCCCTGTTGATTGTAAACCGGCTTTTTCCACTCGGCTAGCACAATTAAACAAGGACCCAATTGATTCCAGTGAGGGCTCATCCCGGAAGTCAGTTTCTCACCCCGTGAAAGCGTTAATCGGATATGCACCTGGTCCCTCATTTCATTGGCTTTAAGTGTGTCGAACACTGCCTGCCGGATCTCTTTTTTAGAAGGGATGGTGTTGAATGCCATGGCTTTGGCTGAATCAATAAGCCGATCCAGATGAGCTTTCAGTTGGAATATTTTTCCCTGATAGACCCTCAATCCTTCCCATACCGCATCTCCTCCTTGTATGGTACTGTCAAATACAGATACCTTAGCTTCGTTTCGGGGGAATAATTTTCCTCCCACATGTATCAGGATATTTTCATTCCTTGGGTCCGGTAAAATGGCATTCATAATAGTGATTTAGACTTTGATGCAGTGAGCATACAATTTTTGATAATAAAATTCACATTCCTTGAGCAGTGGTTTCAGTTCTTTCCGTATGGGTTCATTTTTAGGTGTAAATGGGGTAAATCCGGTGGATTGATGCACATTGTGGTACCAATATTTGGCCCAGGTACCATCCTCCGGTCTGGGCCCCGGTTCCCAATGTAGCATTTCATCATAGAATTTTATCTCCAAATAACCGCATAATTCTTTCAAAACTTTACCTGGCTCCTTTAATAACTCTTTAGAATCAATCACTTGTGGATGGCGACCATGTTCCTGTAGTTTTGTAAACAACTCCCATTGGTTCTTAAGTGAAATTTCCTGAGCAGTAGGTTCTGTAACTTTATCAAAAGAAGCTATTACATCTTTGGGTTCTCTGATTAAAAAGACATTATTTAATTGCAAAATGAAGTCGGTGGATAATCCTACCAGATGTTTGGCCATATGTTTGAAGAAAACAATTTTCTTGGAATATTCCCCCCACAAAATTTCATCCACCACTTTTTGGCCATCGTTTTCATACTTGGCTAAAGTTTCCTCCTTCCCCGGATGATCAATTCCTGTTTGTTTCAAATAATGGGCATATAGTGGTTCATCCAACACCGTAGTATCCGGCCGTTGGGAGAACGAATACATAAGCGCGGTAGAAACATTTCTAGGTCCTGACCATAAATTGATACGGTTAATTTTCATACTCTCCCTGGTAAGTCATTCAATACCATAGATAAAAAATAATTTCTTAACTTCCATATGAGAATCCTAAACAATACCTTTAAACCAGTATGTATCCTTTTTTGGATATCCTATTTTACCTGTTGCACGTGCTACTGATGGGTTTTAACCTAAGCGGTTGGATTTGGCGGAGCACTCGTAAGCTGCATTTGATCAGCCTGAGCTTAACTTTGGGGTCCTGGTCCATTTTGGGTATATGGTACGGATTCGGATATTGTTTTCTAACCCATTGGCATTGGAATGTAAAACGG
>CAZOJZ010000573.1:0-3098 GCA_964580205.1 uncultured Roseivirgaceae bacterium | reverse complement strand
ACCTATAATCATTATTTCTAGTAAATTAAATGTTTATTCTCAATCAATCTGAGGAGTAGAGCACACACATGAAATCTTTCCTCCAAATACGGATTGGAAACCCTATGTAGATTCATTCATTAAAAAGGTCCGTGTCCCCATTGTTTTTACATAAAATCCCTTAATACCCCTGACATTGCAACCGTTTCTTTAAGAGCCAGCTGCTTCAATCCTGCCATTGCTTGCGCACTTGCGTCTTTAATTATTGCTATTTCAGGGTGTGCCTTCTTTCCGTGTAAGTGACTAATCGTAGATCCCTCGATTGCGATAATCGCACGGCTGTTCAACATTGTCTCCCAGCATCCAGCAATCAAACTCAATAGAAACAGCTGATTATCCTCACCTAACCCGTACTTTTTACGCCAATCATCGAACAGTTTTACACCCTCAATCCCCAATCCTTGTCTGTATTTGCTAATTTTCATGTCATATTTTTAGTTTCAAATTTTCCCGAGCGTATTTTTTGTAGAAGAGCGGTTAACTCGCGAAAACCCCCTAGAGATCGAACCCACCTCTACCTTTGAAAAGTACAATCCATTTTTCATAGTCATTTTACCTTGGTTAAACGCAACATTGTGGCCAGATCCTTTGCCCAGTTTCAGGAATCATTGCAAATTCCTCCACTTTCTTGAATTTTACTTTGAACAAGCATCTGCTTGCCGCTAAGTCTGTCCTTTCCTATTTTTATCTCAATACCAAGGAACACTCCGTTCAGGATCCAAAGGATATCAGGTGTACCGGTCTTGGTCGTTCCGGGTATCCACCTGCCCTTAGTGCGTTGGACCTGACCCAACACATTGGTTACCTGGCGACCTTGCATGTATCGACCGGTAGTGTTAATCCTGGAAGCCAATCCGCCGAGCAAAGCAATGTCAGGTAAGCAATTATGCACTTGGTCAATCCGTTGGAAGTGCGGTCATCAAACTTAGGTTTAGGGACCGCATACTCTGGCATGGAGGAGCTTTCTAACTTACGTTGATGCACTTGTTCCTCAAGCTCCTTTAGAGTCTCAGGTTTGCAGTATAGTGTTTTACCTATTGACATTTCCTATGCTGGATTTTGAACTATTTCTATATTGTCACTTTCTATCACCTTCTTAGCGGAGCGCAAATGATCCAAGGAGGCAGCAAAAGTTTTGTTTCCATTATTGGCCCTTCAAATACTCAGGGTTCCTTCCACAAATCTGCGGCTGTTCCTTACGATTGTCCAGGGGTTTAACCCCAGGGTTCGGCCGGTAAATCCATCCGGTTAAAGTAAGATTCTAGCTCATTTACCTCCTTAGTCCAGTCTTCAATCGGTGACGCAAGTGACGACTGTGACGCTCTAGAAACAACAAGTATATCCCCTATTATTCTTTTAGGTGGACTTTGGGAAACATGCTTACTATTTCTGTCACCTCTATATCCTTTTGTCTTTGGGCCGTCATTTGCGTCATTTGCGTCACTTTTTATGGGTGGAATTTTGTCTATTTTCTGACTATTTTTTGGCAATTTATGCCTATTAACGACTGGTTTACAATGACTTGAACGATATTTACGCCAATCTGGCCCAATTAGGTAATCACCAAGGTCCAATCCTGCTTTTCGTTCCTCGGAGTTTGCGCTTCTCTCTAAAATATCACTAACAGTAAAGGTTGAGCTTGGAATCTTCTGTTGTAGCTCATTGGCCCTGCTACTCCAAAGGTCAAAAGCCTTGCCGCCGTTGCTAAGATCAGGGAATAACACCACCTCTCTACCCCTGATGTTTTGGCACCTCTCATAGTTCAAGCTTGACAAGTTGAATACCCCTAGCCAAAGGAGAATATTCTCCGAATGGACAGGAGACGAAAGCTGGTGTGTACGCCTGGTTGTAAACAAGACTTTCTGTTAATCAGTAGGTCCTTGGTTCGAGTCCAAGAGGAGGAGCTTTATAATCAAGCAGTTACATTATTTTGTGGCTGCTTTTTTAGTTAAGGTTTGCATATTTGAATACAAAAATGTTGAGAAAACCCCTTCTTTTAAGAGTTTTTGATGCAACCACTCAGAAGGAGTGATATCGACAACACATCTCATAGTTTTTTCCACTACTTTCCAATACATAAAGTTCAATTAGTTCGGCCCCAGTATGGTTGCCAATCTGGTGTACCTTTTGGCTTTATAATAGTTTGGTATGATACTAAAAAGTCCCCTGCTATGCCACTTAATGGTTCAAAATAATCGCGATCTAAGGGACAATTGTGGGCTTTACCAATCCTATCAGCTAAGACATTAAAAAGACAAACTCAGTTTCATCCTGTAATGAAGGAAAAAATATTATGCGTTTGCATATGAAGGTTAAAACGCTACTTTAAATAGGATTTAACCAATATTGCAATTCTACAAAATTATAGATGCCTTGTTCCACGACCGGCAGCTTTCGACCCAAAGCGGCCGTTCACCATTTCTCAGATAATGCATCCTAATGGTATTTTTTGTAAGTTGAAATACCATGTCTCAATCCCGTCAGCTAGCTGCCATTATGTTTACCGATATTGTTGGCTATACCAAGCTAATGGGTGAGGATGAACAGGCTGCTTTTGAACTGCTTAAGAAAAATCGAGCTGTTCAACGCCCAATTATTGAGAAGTTCAATGGTAGATGGCTCAAAGAGATTGGTGATGGCGTTTTAGCCAGTTTCCCTACTGTCACCGATGCGGTGTATTGTGCCAAGGAAATTCAGGAAACCTGCCAAAACGAACCAGACCTCAGTTTAAGGATTGGCATCCACCAGGGTGAAGTTGTTTTCGAAGGGAATGATGTATTCGGGGATGGAGTGAATATTGCTTCTCGGCTTGAGCCACTAGCACCTATTGGTGGGATTTTAGTCTCAGAAGCCGTTCATAATAACCTAATAAACAAGAAGGATGTTGAATCCACCTATGTAGGTGAGAAACAACTAAAGAATGTAAAGAAACTCGTAAAAGTTTACCAAGTAAAGGTTGAAGGGGTAGAGATCCCCATACCTGAGACTAAAACCAACTCACAAAATTTTTGGCACAATCCGTTAAAAGCAAGTCAGAGAAAACCATTAACCAGTTTATT
>CAZOJZ010000572.1:0-3392 GCA_964580205.1 uncultured Roseivirgaceae bacterium | reverse complement strand
ACTCCCAATCTTGTGACTGATCTGATCCGGCAGCAAGGAGTTTCCGGTAACTGGAGCTGGTGGGCATTTCTTTTATCAGGCATGTTAACCGTTTTTGTTTATGCCAAGCTTTGGCGTCGTTCCAAGGTCATGACCGACATCGAATTTTATGAATTGCGTTACAGTGGGAAAGCTGCCGCCTTTCTGCGGGGATTCAGGGCCTTATACCTGGGACTGATCTTTAATGTAATAGTAATGGGCGCGGTTTCTCTGGCCGCCATAAAATTCGGAGAAATTATTTTAGGCATGAAAGGGTGGCAAACTCTTTTAATCGCCGGTTCCATTACGTTGATATACAGTGCATTAGGAGGATTAAAAGCAGTTATCATTACCGATCTGGTACAATTTATCATGGCCATGATCGGATCGGTGTGGGCCTGTATATACCTAATCAATCTGGACCAGGTAGGTGGGCTTACTGCTTTGCTGGAAAATTCATTGGTGATGGAAAAGATGTCTTTATTGCCGGACTTCTCAGACCCTTCGATCTGGGTCCCCATTCTAATGGTACCCTTAGCTGTCCAGTGGTGGGCCTCCTATTATCCGGGTGCGGAGCCCGGTGGAGGGGGTTATATCGCCCAACGTATGTTATCGGCAAAAGATGAAAGAAATGCCATGGGAGCTACTTTGTTATTTAACGTGGCCCACTACGCCTTGCGTCCCTGGCCCTGGATATTGATTGCATTGGCTTCTTTGGTGGTATTTCCCCAACTTTCAGATATTCAAACTGCCTTCCCCAACCTCCCGGCAGATAAATTAGGGCATGACGTGGCTTATCCGGCCATGCTCACTTTTTTACCGTCAGGATTATTGGGATTGGTAGCTGCCGCACTGATCGCCGCCTACATGTCCACCATGTCTACTCAATTAAATTTGGGAGCCTCTTACCTGGTTAATGACTTTTATCGAAGGTTTATTAAACCGGATGCCAGCGAAAAACGCCTGGTTTGGGTAGCCAGGTTTTTTACCGTTATTTCTATGGCTTTGGGAACAGCATTGGGATTGGCCTTAAAGGATGCTACTCAAGTCTTCAATCTGTTATTACTGTTGGGTGCAGGCACCGGATTGATTTACATCCTGCGATGGTTTTGGTGGCGTATTAACGCCCAAACCGAAATTATTGCCATGATCTCTTCCCTTATCATTGCTTGTTACCTCACTTTTGTACATGATAATATGGGGTTCCTTCCCCTTGAACCCTGGATGAAGACAGTTACCGGAGCGGTACTAACAACCTTGGTGTGGGTGATTTCCACCTATCTCACCCCTCCTTCCGATGATAAAACTTTGCGCAATTTCTACCGGCTGATCAAACCTGCCGGTCCAGGTTGGAACATGGTGATTGAAAAAGCAGCCTTGGATAATGAACCTATCGAAACGATTTCTCACAAGGATGAACTTCCCTTGGGGATATTGCTTATGGTCATCGGTAGTGTCACTGTGTATGGAGCCTTATTTGCCTCGGGAAATTGGATTTATGGAGATTTTATTCCAGCAATTATTTTTACTTTCGTAACTGCTATTGGGTCATTTGTCCTGTTCAAAACCTGGAATAAAATAAAAACTGAGTGAGATCACTGCTTACAATACCACTCAATTCTTTACTTAGCCGGTTAATCCAATATGAAAAGCATTAAAATTGCCACCGCACAGTTTGAAAATCACAGCGGTGATAAGACTTATAATCTTTCCATCATAGAAAACTTAACCGCGATGGCTAAGAGTCAAGGCGCTCAGGCAATTTCCTTCCATGAAATGTCCATTACCGGGTACACCTTTTTAAAGGATCTTGCAAAAGATCAGATTGTGAAATTGGCTGAAAAAATCCCTGAGGGTAAAAGTCTGGAGGAATTAAAAAGAATATCGGGGAAATATGATGTGGCTATACTGGCAGGGTTATTGGAAATTGATGAAAATAGAGATTTATTTAATGCCTATGTTTGCGTAGATAGAACCGGTTTGCTGGCCAAATACCGAAAACTACATCCCTTCATCAGCCCGCATTTATCTCCCGGAAATCAATACCTGGTCTTTGATCTGAATGGCTGGAAATGTGGCATTTTAATTTGCTATGACAACAATATAATCGAAAACGTAAGGGCCACCGCGCTGCTGGGCGCAGACATTATATTTGCACCACATGTTACCATGTGCACTCCCTCCCCTATACCTGGAAGCGGCTATGTGGATAAAAAATTGTGGGAGAACAGAGAAAAGGATCCGGCCACCCTAAGAAGGGAATTTGACGGACCTAAGGGAAAAGAGTGGCTGATGCGTTGGCTGCCGGCCAGGGCCTATGACAATGGAGTATACCTGGTATTCAGTAATCCAATAGGAATGGAAGGTGATCAACTAAAAAATGGCAACTCTCTGATCCTCGATCCATTTGGAGATACTATAGCTGAAATAAAAAGTTTTGACAACCAAATTACGGTAGGCTTGTGTACACCGGAAAAACTAACCTTGGCTGGAGGTTTTCGCTACCGAAATGCCAGAAGGCCAGATTTGTACGGCAAGATATTAAGTGAGAAAAATATTGGCAAAACTCACCCATTTTGGCTATCTGAGTTAAAAATTAAATGATCTTTTATCCACATCAATTTTAAACTTTTGCTATGCCTCTATTAATCGTCATTCTGGGAATCTTACTGCTGTTGGTACTCATCGCTTACTTCAAACTCAACGCTTTTATAGCTTTTGTAATAGTGGCCATGTTGGTGGGTCTGGCCGAGGGAATGGAGATTCAGGCAGTAACAGATTCCCTGGAAAAAGGAATTGGTGACACACTGGGATTTCTGGTAATAATTTTGGGCTTTGGCAGTATGTTGGGCAAACTGGTGGCAGACAGCGGGGCCGCCCAAAGAATTACTTCCAGCCTAATGGAGGTTTTCGGTAAAAAACATATTCAATGGGCGTTGGTGTTAACTGGTTTTATCGTAGGGGTACCATTATTTTATGAAGTAGGATTTGTGATATTGGTGCCATTGGTGTTTACCATTGCAGCCGCCCACAAGTTGCCATTGCTATATGTTGGACTGCCTATGCTTTCCGCACTCTCAGTCACTCACGGTTATCTACCTCCTCACCCTGCTCCTGCTGCCTTGGCTGTAGCTTTTGAGGCCGATATCGGTTTGACCCTGGTATATGGAATAATAATCGCAATCCCTGCTATAACGGTAGCCGGGCCCATATTCTCCAGGACTTTAAAGCATTACAATCCGAAACCCCTGGCAATTTTCTACAATCCTAAAGTACTCAGCGACGACGAGATGCCCAGTTTATCCAATAGTATACTTACTGCCCTCTTACCGGTAATATTATTGGCGCTCACCACCATTATTAAATTATTTATT